>JAAUQO010000097.1 GCA_012032775.1 Oscillochloris sp.
TGCTGGTGCCGCCAACCCCGCGAGCCGCAAGCTCGCTGTTGTTTGCGCAAACGCGATAAAACCGCCTGGTTGCGTACGGCGCGGCGCACGCCTGATCCTGGTCGGCGGCTCGAATTTGAGCTTCGGCATCAACAGTCGGCAACTTGCCGAAGCCTTGCAGGTGCAGCCGGTGAACATGGGTGTCCATGCCTCGCTCGGCCTGAAGTACATGATGGATAGCGTGCTGCCGTATGTACAGCCCGGTGATACGGTGGTGCTGATTCCCGAATACTCGCAGTTCTTCGGTAGCCGGGCCTATGGCGGGGCGGAGTTGCTGCGGATGGTGCTTGATGTTGATCGGAGCGGATTGCGGCAACTGACGCCCAGGCAGTGGTTGAATATTCTGCCGGAGTTGCCGAAATTCACCCTCTCGAAGCTGCGGCCGCGCGAGTACCAGGCTGAGCGCTCGGGAGATGCCGATGTATATGGCCGGGACTCATTCAATCAGTATGGCGACGCGGTGGCCCATTGGGGGTTGCCGCCCGAGAAGTTCGCCGCCTACCCACCGGCAAACGAGACCTTGAACAACGCCGTGTTTGATGATATCCGTGCGTTCGAGGCGCAGGTGCGCGCCCGTGGCGGGCGCCTTTCGATCACCTTCCCTGGATTGCAGGATACCTCGTTTGATAATTTGCGCGATCAGATTGACTTGGTTGAGCACCAGTTGCGTGTCGCTGGATTTCAGGTTCTCGGCGATCCGGAGCGCTATCGCATCCCCGGCTACCTGATGTTCAACACGCCCTATCATCTGACGCAGGAAGGGGCTAACCTGCGAACCGCGTTGCTGATTGAGGATCTCAAGCCAATCGGGTTTGCCCATGTGTCCGAGGCGCCACGGCCCTAAGTGGAACGATTCAGGTATTTGCCTCGTTTGGGTGGCAGAGCCGCTCAAACGAGGCAAAAATCGTCACTCGCATACCAACCTACCGCTTCGGCGTCTCAACCGTGACAGGAACCGGCTGCGGTTCGATGACAAATTTGTTAATTTCGTGGGTCGCGCTGTCAATGCCGCCGACAACAACCTTGAACAGGCTGAGATGGAACTTCCCGACGGTGGTGATCAGTTCATTGGTGGCTGCGAAGGCATCCTTGCGCACGGTCGGCGGTAGGAAATAGAGCGGCAAACTCATCAGCGTCGCACCGGTGCGGGCCAGATTTGCCCCGAGTACACCGGCGGTCTCAACCAGATCCGCACCAACAGGGGCCGTAACCTCGGGTGTTTGCGTGTCCGTCATAATCAGACCTCCCTTAGCTAAGATTCCAGAAGGCTGGATTGCCGGGGCCGACAGTGCTTGCGCGGGCATATTCACCAGCCGCATCAAGGCGCAAGTAAACGTCGAGTGCGCGATTGTAATGCCACATAAGCCGGCACTATCCCCGAACCGACACAAGCCGAACCGGGCATAATTGTTGATACCTCAGTATAATTGCGGCAGTTACAGCATTCCGGTAGCGGCATGGGTTCGCCTGTCTGATGAATAATTTGACATCCAGGCCGGGTATGATTATTGCTTGACAGTTACAGTTCCCACGCATATAATTGCGTCTGCAACTAACATACAACTCCCCAATAATTCACTTCACGACTGCGCAAAGGAGCGCCCCTTTGGGTTTACGCCGCTTTGGTTTTGCGTCGCGTAGCCTCAATTCGCCATGCCGGATAATTCCCGCGTATACGGCGTGGTTCGCCCGTGGTCGGTTCAGCATCGCCTAACTGTTGCCGGGTCGCGATGGCCGCTGCCCGGTTTGGCTGAACAGTCAGTTGAAGAAGGAGCGTCTGGATGAATGGACGGACTCTGTGGCGTCCTATGCAGCTTGTCTGCGTGGTCGCACTGTTGGCCGGCCTGATCGGTGTGCCGGTGGTGGCTCCCACCCCGGTGTCGGCCGATCATACCGCTGCCCCCACCCGCGTGACGGTACCGGGAAATTTCGGGAGTGAGATTGGATGTACGGCCGGTGACGGTGATTGGCAGCCGGGTTGCGATACGGATCCCGGTGTGACGCCGGTCAGCCCCGACCCGCTGCAAGCCAATGACTTGAGCGATCAGGGTAATGGTGTCTGGGCCGGCACGATCAGCATCCCGGCGACGAACGCGCCCTACGAGTACAAGGTTGCCATCAACGGGAACTGGGCCGAGAACTACCCCGCGAATAATGTCGGCCTGGCGATCGGCGCCGATACCGCTGTCCGGTTCTACTACGACCACAAAACCCACTTTGTCACTGATAATTTCAATCGCACGATCTACACGCTTCCCGGTAATTTTAACAGCGAGTTGGGCTGCAGCGGCGATTGGCAGCCGAACTGTCTGCGCAGCTTGATGAGCGATGTCGATGGCGACGGGATCTATACCTTTACAACCGACCAGATCCCGGCCGGCGACTACGAATTCAAGGTTGCCAGCGACGAGGATTGGAACAACCCGAACTACGGGATCGGCGGCGGCGGCGACAATCTGCCCTTCAGCCTGCCGATCGGCGGCGTAGAGGTGACGTTCAGCTTCAATAGCGCCACCAATGTGCCTACGGTTGAGGTTGGCGTGCCGGATACCTTCTACACGCTGCCGGGCAATTTCAACAATGAGATCGGCTGTAGCGGCGATTGGCAGCCCGACTGCCTTGAAACGCTGATGAGCGACGTGGACGGCGACGGTGTGTATACCTTCGTTACCGACGCGATTCCGGCCGGCTCGTATGAGTTTAAGGTGGCGCTGAATGGTACCTGGGATACCAGCTACGGCCTGAACGGCGGCGGTGATAATGTGCCGTTCCTGGTGCCGGTGAGCGGTTTGGCAGTGACCTTCAGCTTCGATTCGGCAACCAACATCCCCGCAGTTGCGGTTGCTTTGCCGTCGCCGCCGCCCGCCGAGGATGCGGCATTGCTGCGCGATCCGGTGAGCGATCCGGCCAATCAGGACGAAGTCTTCTATTTCGTGATGCCCGACCGCTTCAATAACGCCAACGCGGCCAATGATACCGGCGGGATTGCGGGCGATGTCCTGGATCACGGCTATCTGCCAAGCAACAAGGCCTACTACCACGGCGGCGATCTCGCCGGCTTGCAGGCCAGGATCTCCTACCTGAAGAGTCTCGGCGTTACTGCGATCTGGATGACGCCGATGTTCAAGAATCGCGCCGTGCAGTGCGATCCGCTTCAGCCGGTTGCGATCGAGAACTGTTCCTCGGCCTACCACGGCTACTGGCCGGTGGACTTCACGCAGATCGATCCGCACTTCGGCACGAATGCCGAGATGAAGGCGTTTGTGCAGACCGCCCAGGCGCAGGGTATGCGGGTCTTCTTCGATATTATCACCAACCACACCGCCGATGTGATCGATTACGAGAGCCGGAACTACACCTATGTTCCGCGCTCCGATGCGCCATATCGCGATGCCGGCGGCAATATCTTCGACGACCGCGATTTCATTTTCGCCGAGGCCTTCCCGGCCATGAATCGCTATAGCTTCCCCAAGCGGCCGGTGTTCCGCACGCCTGAGGATGCCACGGTGAAGGTGCCGGCCTGGCTGAACGATATCACGATGTACCACAATCGCGGGAATGCGGCCTTCGACGGGAGTGAAGGCGACATCTACGGCGATTTCGTGGGCCTCGACGGACTCTTCACCGAGCGGCCCGCCGTGGTCGAGGGCATGATCGACATCCACGAGGTCTGGATCGATGAATTCGGCATCGACGGCTTTCGTGTCGATACGGTCAAGCATGTGAATATGGAGTTCTGGCAGCAGTTTGTGCCGGCGATCCGCCAGTACGCTGCTGCCAAGGGCAAGCCCGATTTCTTCGTCTTCGCCGAGGTGTTCGACGGCAACCCGGCCTTCCTGAGCACCTTCACCCGCGAGGGCGAGTTCCCGGCCACGCTCGATTTCGACTTCAACTATTCGGCCGGTGATTTCGCCGTCGGCAGCGCCGGCCCCGGTCGCCTGAGCGGGCTGTTCGCCGGCGATGATTACTACACCACGCCGGTCGATAATGCCTACAATCAGCCCACCTTCCTGGGCAACCACGATGTCGGCCGGATCGGCAATCGCATGCAGGCGAAGCAGGATCCCGACGATCTGCGGCGGGTGCAGCGCATGCTGCTCGGCTACGGCCTGATGTTTACCGCGCGCGGTGTGCCGATCATCTACTACGGCGATGAGCAGGGCTTCACCGGCGACGGCGGCGATCAGTTGGCGCGCCAGAACATGTTCCCGAGCCAGGTCGATGTTTATAACGACGACGATCTGATCGGCACCGACGCCACTACCGCCGCTGATAACTTCGATCAATCGCATCCGATCTACGTCGGCATGGCCGAACTTGCCGCGCTACGCAAGGCCCATCCGGCGCTGCAAATCGGCGCCCAGATCGAGCGACTGGCGGAAAGCGGCAGCAGCGGTGTGTATGCCTTCTCGCGCATCGATCGCGATCAGAAGGTCGAGTATATCGTGGCGCTGAATAACGATCTGAGTGATCGCAGCGTCGATATTCAAACCTTCGGCAGCGATGGTACGCAGTTCAGCGCGATCTACGGCGCTTCCGGCACTGTTGGCGCGAATGCCCAGGGCCGGATCAACGTGACTGTTCCGGCCCTCGGGATGGTCGTTTATCGCCAGACCGGCGCCGCAGTTCCGGTGGTCAGCAATGAATCGCAGCCGCTCGGCCCGATTATCACGATCACGGCGCCGGCCGACGGCACGACGCTGCTGAGCAACGGCTTGATCGAGGTGGCGGCGAATGTGGTCGGCAATTCGTTCGCCGAGGTGAGCTTTGCGGTGAGTGTGAACGGCGGCGCGTATGCGCATATCGGCACCGATACCAATGCGCCGTATCGCGTCTTCTACGATGCCGGCGATCTGGCCGGCGGCACGCAGCTTAGCTTCAAGGCGGTTGTGACCGACATCCTCGGCCCGACCGGCAACTTTAACTCGGCCACCACCACGGTTGCGCTCGGCATTCCCGATGTCTGCACCGTGAGCTACGAGTTCGCGATCGTGCATTACTACCGCGAGGACGGTAATTACGACGATTGGGGCCTGCACCTCTGGGGCGATGCGATCGCCGATGAGGAGGCGACAACCTGGGATGCGCCGAAGCCCTTCCTCGGCCGCACCGAGTATGGTGCCTTCGCCTTTGTTCGCCTGAAGGATCCGAGCAAGCCGGTGAACTTTATCGTCCACCAGCCCGGCGGTGATTCGGTGCCCGACACCCGCGATCCCGGCGGCGACCGCAGCTTTATCCCGGCCGATCAGCCGCAGATCTTCCTCAAGGGTGGTGATGCGACGATCTATGCCAACCAGGCTGCCGCCCAGGGCTATATCACGGTGCATTACAACCGCCCCGACGGCAACTACAGCAACGCCGTGGTTTACGCCTTCGGCGATGGCCTGAGTGCCGAGGAGTTGACGAACCACCCGACCAGCGACTACCCCGGCAATCGCGGCTTTAACGGCAGCGACGACTTCGGCGCATACGTGCGGATCGGCGTCGGTGACCCGACCAAGCAGATCGGCTTCATTATCATCAATGACGGCGCCAAAGATCCCGGCGACGGCGACCGGTTGCTGATCCCGGCCGACCAGCCGAGCGCCTGGGTGAACAGCGGCGATCTGACGACCTATGGATCGCGTAGTGCCGCCGAAGGCGTGGTAACCTTGCGCTACCACCGTCCGGCCGGCGATTACGGCGATTACGCCAGCGACAACTTCAACGACTTCTGGGGCCTGCATACCTGGGCCGGCACGGCGAACCCGAACCCGGCATGGCAGCAGCCCTTTAAGCCGGTTGGCCCGCCCGATAGCTTCGGGGTTACGTTCCAGGTTGAACTGGCCGACGAAGCGAATCTGTGGGCCTACATCCTGCATCGCGGCGACGAGAAGGATAAGTCTACCGACCAGTTCCTGAACATTGGGGAAACCGGCAACGAGATCTGGATCTACCAGAGCATGCCCGGCGACTATCCGTATCTGTTGCCGGTGCAGCCCGGTTGTTCGCTCGGCCAGGGCAATGTGACTGCCAAGCAGCGCGCCCACTGGGTGAGCCAGGATACCTTCGCCTGGCCGATCGTGGCCAGCCCACAGGTTGCGTATCGCCTGCACTACGCGCCCAATGGCGGCCTGACCTTCGCCAATGGTGCGGTCGGCGGCCCCGACGCCCAGAGCTTCCCGCTTACGCTGGAGGGAACCGCTCTGAGCCAGGATCTGGCGGCGCGCTTCCCGCATCTGGCCGACCTGACCATGCTCAAGCTGGATCTGCCTGAGGACACGATCAAGCAGATCCTCAAGGGCCAGCTCTGGGTTTCGGCCTCCACCGCCGATACCGGCATCGTCGAGGTGACCGGCGTGCAGATCCCGGGCGTGCTCGATGATCTGTATGCAGCACCGGCGAAGCATATGCCGCTCGGCCCGATCTTCCCGGCGAACTGGAACCCCTATTCCACGTCGCAGCAGGTGAAGTTGCGGCTCTGGGCGCCGACTGCACAGGAAGTCGCGGTTCGCATCTACGACGACGCCTACACGGCGAGCTACGAGCGCTTCTGGCTCACGCCCGATCCGTATCCGGGCACCTGGGAGATCGACCTGCCCAACAGCATGGTCGGCAAGTTCTATCTGTTCGAGGTGCAGGTGTTTGTGCCGAGCACCGGACAGGTGGAGACAAACATCGTCGGCGATCCCTACTCGGTCAGCCTGAGCATGAACAGCACGCGCAGCCAGTTGATCAACCTCAGTGCGCGTGAACTCAAGCCGGCCGGTTGGGACAATCTACGCAAGCCGAAGCTGGACGGCTTCGAGGATGTGGTGCTCTACGAGTTGCATATCCGCGACTTCAGCATCACCGATGAGTCGGTGCCGGAGAATCTGCGCGGCACGTATATGGCCTTTACGCGCTACAACAGCGACGCGATGCGCCACCTGCGTGATCTGGCCCGCGACGGCCTGAGCCACGTACACCTGTTGCCGGCCTTCGATATCGCCTCGATCAACGAGGATGCGAGCGAGCGCAGCGAGATCCTCGATCGCTTCGACGACCTGCGGGCGATGGCGCCCGACGGCGAGGAGCAGCAGGCGATCGCCGACTCGGTTCGCGACCTGGACGGCTTTAACTGGGGCTATGATCCGTACTACTACAATGTCCCCGAGGGTAGCTACAGCACCGAACCGAACGGCACGCCGCGGATCCGCCAGTTCCGCGAGATGGTGCGCGGCCTGAACCGGATCGGCCTGCGCGTGGTGATGGACGTGGTTTATAACCACACTGCTCAGGCCGGCCAGTCCGAGAAGTCGGTGCTCGACAAGGTGGTGCCCGGCTACTACCACCGGCTCAACGCCGACGGCCAGATCGAGCAGAGCACCTGCTGCCAGAACACTGCCACCGAGCACCTGATGATGCGCAAGCTGATGGTCGATTCGCTGGTACTCTGGGCCAGGGCCTACAAGGTTGACGGCTTCCGCTTCGACCTGATGGGCCACCACATGAAGGAAGACATGCTGGAAGTCAAGTCGGCCCTGAATCAGCTTACGCTGGCGAAGGACGGCGTGGACGGCAGCAAGATCTTTATCTACGGCGAAGGCTGGAACTTCGGCGAGGTTGCCGACGGTCGCCAGGGTATCAACGCGACCCAGCGCAACATGGCGGGCACCGGGATCGCAACCTTCTCCGACCGCCTGCGTGATGCAGTGCGCGGCGGCGGGCCGTTCGACAGCGGCGAGGGTGCGAAACGCCAGGGCTTCATCAACGGCCTGTTCTACGACCCGAACGATCTGGATCAGGGCGATCAGCGGGCGGCGCTGCTGCACGCAACCGACTTGATCAAGGTGGGCCTGGCCGGTAATCTGGCCCATTACCGCCTGATCAACGCCCAGGGCAACATGGTGAACGGCGAGGATGTCGATTACAACGGCTCGCCGGGCGGCTATGTCGAGGATCCGCAGGAAGTGATCACCTACATCGAGGCCCACGACAACGAGACCCTGTTCGATGCCATTCAGCTCAAGGCGCCGACAAGCGCCGATCTCGCCGCGCGGGTGCGGATGCAGAACATGGGTATCAGCATTGTGCTGCTGGGCCAGGGCGTGCCGTTCATCCAGGCCGGCCAGGAGTTCTTGCGCTCCAAGTCGGGCGACCGCAACAGCTACAACTCGGGCGATTGGTTCAATCGGGTTGACTGGACACTGAACGAGAACAACTGGGGTTCGGGTCTGCCGATCCAGGCCGACAACAACAACAACTGGGCGGTGCTGCGGCCGGTGCTGGGTGATCCGACCCTCAAGCCGGGCAACGCCGAGATGGTTGACGCCTACGAGCACTTCAGCGAGATGTTGCGCATCCGCAAGAGCTCGCAGTTGTTCCGCCTCGGCACCGCCGATCGGATCAACAAGCAGGTCGGCTTCCTGAACAACGGCCCCGATCAGACCCCCGGCCTGATCGTGATGCACATCCGCGATAACGGCAGCAAGGATCTCGATCCGCGCCGCGAGCATATTGTGGTGCTGTTCAACGCCTCCGATCAGGAAGTTACCTTCACGGTGGCGGAGTTGGCCGGTCTGCGTCTGAACCTGCATCAGGTGCAGCGCAACTCGCACGACGATCTGATCGCCGGGGCGAGCTTCGACCGCGCGACCGGTACATTTACTGTGCCGGCCCGTACAACGGTGGTGTTCGAGGATTAGGGGTAGTTTAGGCTCCGTCGCGCCGTAAACACTTGCGGCGCGACGGGGCTTTTTTTATCGCAGGCGTGCGATCACCCGCTCGGCGGTAACGCGCAGGGCTTGTTCGCGATCGGGGCCAAGGGGCGGGCCGAGGTTGATCTGGGTGACGCCGCAGGCGGCCAGCCATTCCAGGCGCGCCAGCATATCGTCGGGATCGCCATAGATCGCCAGCCGAAACATCTGCGGGGTGAGTGCGGCCATCGCCGCGTTCATATCGCCGGCCTGCCATGCCGCCCGCAGCGGGTCGAAGTCGGCCGGCGTCAAGCCGATCGGGGCCAGGGTTTCGGCCCGCAACGAAGGCCCGTAATAGGCGGTCAGGTAACGCAACGCATCCTCGGCCTCACGTCGGCTCTCCGCCACCGACCACCAGACACACGCCGCAAGATCAAATCCCTCCAGCGAACGTCCGGCCCGCGCCGCGCCGGCGCTGATCCGTTCCTGCACAAAATCGATCGTCTCAGGCGGGAACAGGATCGGCAAACCGCCGTCGGCCAGTTCGCCCATTAATTCAAGCACCCGTGGCCCCTGGCCGCCGATGTAGATCGGGATTGGTTGGGCCGGCGGCGTGAAGCGCAAGCGGGTTTGCGGATCCCAGTTCGCGAATGGCGGTTCGCATGTACCGGCCGGCTCGCCGGCCAGCAAGCGCCGCAGCAGACGCACGGCGCTCGCCAATCCACTCCGTGGTTGGTGTTGCCTGGCGCCGATCCACTCCAGGTAGGGCGGATCGCCGGGGCCGATCCCGAGGATGAAGCGACCGTCGCTGAACTCTTGCAAACTTGCGGCCGCCATTGCGATCTCGGCCGGGCTTGCACTGAACGGGTTGACAATACATGTCCCGACCCGAATGCGCGACGTAGCCGCAGCCACGGCGGTAAGGGTAACCCAGGCATCGCGTTTCATCAGATCGTGGCAATACCACAGATCATCGAAGCCAAGCGATTCGGCGAGTTGGGCCAGGCGCACCACCTCGCTGATTGGGCCGGTGTCGGAGTTGAAGCGAATACCGAAACGCACGGGATACCTCCGGTGGCACGCCCCACGGTTACCGCGTGATATCGTCCCACGGAATCGGGCTTACTTCATCGTGACGCAACCGGCGGCGCCCGATCCGGTCGATCCGCATGATTAAGCGGCAGGCCGGATCGGGGCATGTGACGCGAGCGTCGGTCTCCATCCAATCGGCGGGATGATTAAGGCGTTGCTTCGCCGGCAGGAGCGGGATCGCCGCCTGGAGTGCGTACAGACAGAAATCCGCGCCGTCCGGCAGCGACAACTTCCCGCCGCGCAGGTAGCATACATCGCCAACGGCCATGGCGCAGGTGCAATTGCCCGCGATCGCCTCGACCACCAGTGCCAGATCGTACAACTCAAAGCTATCGTCGGCGGGAGCTGCCGCACTCATTTTAGCTCGCCACGCAGATAGCGCAGGGCCGTCTCAGCCACAATCGCCGAGCCGATCGGCATGCAGCGCTCATCGATATCGAAGAACGGCGTGTGGTGAGCGCGATTCACCCCATCGTCCAGCATCGCGCCCAGGCCGATCATCACGCCCGGCGCCTCGCGGCACATATACGCGAAATCTTCGCCGGCCATGCTCTTGCCGTCGGGGTTGATCGCTTCTTTACCCAGCAAATCAGTGCAAACCTGCTCAGCCCAGGTGTTGACCTTCTCATCGTTCCAGCCGGCGATATAGCCGCGATCCAGTTCAAAGCGGTAGTCGCCGCCCAGGGTACGGGCGATGCTGAAAGCCTGCTCCAACTCAGCCGGAATCTGCGCTCGCACATCCTCGTCAAAAGTGCGAATCGTCCCATTCAAATAGACTTCGCTGCCGATAACATTGGGGGCGTTGCTGTTGCTGCGTAATGTGCCGATACTGATAACGCCCGGCTCCAACGGCGACAGCCGCCTGGCCCTGATGCCATGAATCGCCGTCAACACCGGCAACATCAGAAAGGTCGGATCGATACCTTTGTGCGGGAACGCGCCGTGGCCGCCGCTGGCCGTGATCCAGCCGTGGAAGGTATCAACCGCCGCCGAACGCCAGCCCGAACCGGTAGCGACCGTGCCAACCGGCGCGGTTGAGTTAACGTGCAGCGCGATCACCACATCGACATTCTTGAGTGCGCCGTCGTCGATCATGCGCATCGCGCCGCTTTTCCCCTCTTTGTCCCACGACTCTTCCGAGGGCTGAAACAGGAAGCGCACCCGGCCGCGCAGATTCTCAGCTGCGAAGCGCTCGCGCAGCAAATGGGCCGCGCCGAGCAACATCGCCGTATGGGCATCGTGGCCGCAGGCGTGCATCACGCCATCGCTCTGCGAGCGATAACCGCTGTCGTTGGCTTCGTGGATCGGCAGCGCATCCATGTCGGCGCGAATGGCGATCGTCGGGCCGGATTCGTCGCCCAACTCACCAACCACGCCGGTGATTCCCACCCCGGTTTGCACGCGAATGCCGCCGATTTCCGTTAGCGTATCGGCCACCAGCGCCGCAGTGCGGGTTTCTTGAAAGCCAAGTTCGGGGTGGCTGTGAATGTCGCGCCGTAGACGAATGAGCTCGTCCTGAAGCGCACGAGCGCGTTCGATCATACTCATGGATTCGGATCTCCCTGGCAGTAGAAAAAAGGTTAATGCTATCTTACCATGAGTTGTCGGGAGACGTAACTACTTGGTACAACCATGCCGTACAATACCCGTAAGCCTGTGCTGAGCGTGCTCCCCGGTGGGGTGCCATCGGCGCTGTGTCTACAATGATGATGTCTGTTCGGCCGAGCAACATACTGTTGCACACTGAGTATAGGCCATGCCGGTAGGATCATCGCCGGCATGGCGTTCCTATCGCCGAGATAACCTGATGAAGCGCGAGCCATTCCCCAATCCCACCCCCGTTCCTCCATTGCAGCATTGGCGCTTCCAGACGCTCGACACTCTGTTGGCGGGCATGTGCCTGATTACGCTTCCGTATCTGATGATCGCATTGATCGCATTTGTGCAGCACGGGCAGATTGCGAACCTGATCTGGTTGTTGACATACTACGGGTTGCTGATCGCGCTCTTGCTGTTGCGGCGCCTGCCGCTCACGGTGCGGGTGCTGGCGGCGATCACCCTGTTTTCGGTTGTCGGGCTGTGGTTGTTGCGCAACCCGGCAAGTGTTTCATTCGGTCGCATCCATCTGAGCTTTGTTGTGATTCTGGCGGCGCTTTTTTTACGCTTGCGGGCGGCGATCGGTTTTTGTTTGCTGTTGATCATCGGCGCGACACTTGTCGCGTTCGGGCGGCAAGTGTTAGGCGGTATATTCAACGCGGTTGAGTTCGCGCAAAGCACACTAACGGTTGCACTGGCCGGCGGCATGCTGTCGGTTCTGGTGATTGGATTGTTTCATCGCCTGAGCGAAAGTGTGTATCGGGCAGAGGCGGCCCTGGCTGAACGCGATCGGCTCGCGATCGAGTTGGAAGAGCGCGTCGCTGTACGCACCGCCGATCTGCGGGCTGCCCTGCGCACCAAATCGCTTCCTCACCGCCGCCGTCGAGACAATGCCGCTGGGATTGATGTTGAGCACCGCCGATAGCGACGATCATGCGATCTTCTACGCCAATCGGGCGATCACGGCGATGACCGGCTATCATAATGCCGAGATCGTCGGGCGCAATTGCCGCTTTTTCCAGGGGCCGGATACCGATCCGGCGGCGGTTGCGGCGATTCGTGCGGCGCTGCAGGCCCATCGTTCGCTGGCGCTTGAATTACGTAATTACCGGCGCGACGGCACGCTGTTCTGGAATGCGTTGACGCTGAATCCGGTGCATGATAGCGACGGCACATTGTTCGGCTATGTCGGGATTCAGCACGATATTACCGCCCGGCGCCTGGCTGTGGCCAATGTCGAACAGCAGATGTGCTATGCCGAGGCCCTGGCCGAGTGTTCGCGGATTCTGTTGGATAGTGCCCAGAGTGATGATGCGTTTGCGGCGATACTGGCCCGCGCCCTGGCAAAGATTCGCGTCGCTATCGGCGGCGATCGGATTGCCGTCTATCACTACCCGACCTGGGAGCACAACCAGGCGCCGTTGCCTTCGGAGATCCAATTATTGGCCGCCGATCAAGATCAGCGCTATGCGCCGATTCTGCAGCCCTCGCCCGAAGCCTATCGTGATTTCCCGCCTGAGATCATGGCCTCGCTGCTGGCGGGCAACATCTATAACAAGCGATTGTACACGCCGGAGCATCCGCGCTATCAGGCCTATCTCGACGCCTCGGGGATCCGTGCTGTATGCCTTTATCCGATCTTTGTTGAAGAGAAGTACTGGGGGCATATTACTGTGTCCCGTTTCGCGCATGAAGCGCCCTGGGACGACGATGCGATTCGGGTGTTGCGTACCGCCGGCGAGATGATCGTCACTTTTACTCGTGGTTGGCAGAGCGCCCGCCAACTGCGTGAGCGCGAGGAGTTGCTGCGCAGCATTAGTGATACGATGCCGGGCGGGTATTTGTACCAGACGATCCAGCGGCGCGATAACATGGCCGAGCGGATTATCTATATCAGCGGCAGTATTCAGAATCTGCTGGGCCTGAGTCCGGCGCAGATCGATCACGATCCTGTGGTGATCGATCGGATTATTCACCCCGACGATCTGGCCCTGCTTCGGGCCAGAGATCGGGATTCGCTGCGTACTATCAGCACCTTTGAAGTTGAATTGCGCGTGTACAGCCTGGCCGGTCGCTTGATCTGGTTGTACCATCGTGCGGTGCCGTCTTTGCATGCCGACGGCGTGCATGTGATCTGGAACGGCTTTGCGCTCGATATTACGGCGCGCAAAGAGATGGAACTGGCCCTTGCGGCGAGCGAGGCGCGCCTGCGGGCGATTCGCAACGCATTGCCCGATATCACCGTGGTGCTTGCCAACGACGGCACGTTTTTAGAGGTGAACATCCCGCCTGGAACAGCGAGTATCTTGACGCCCGATGTGGTTGGTCGGCGCGCCGAGCAGTTTATGCCGGCGGCGGAATTGGCGGCGTTTCAGCGGATGTTGATCGGTGCGCGCCGCTTCGGCTTGCAAGTTGTGGAACATAATGTGCAAGAGCGCTGGTACGAAACCCGCATCACACCGATCGATGACGAGCTACAGTTGATGGTGGTGCGCGATATCACCGAGCGCCGTGAAGCTGCGGTTGCGCTTCTGAATGCCAAAGAGGCCGCCGAGGCTGCGGCGCGGGCGAAAACAACTTTTCTGGCCAGCATGAGCCACGAGATCCGCACCCCCTTGAATGTGGTGATCGGCATGGCGAGCCTGTTATTGCAGAGCAATCTGTCGGATGATCAGCGTACGCTCGCAACCCCGATTGTCAGTGCCGGCGAGGCGCTGCTGGCGGTGATCAACAACATCCTCGATCTCTCGCGGAGTGAGGCCGGCAAACTTGAGTTGGAGCTACAGCCGTTCGATCTGCACGCGTGTCTGCGCGATTCGGTGGCACTTGTCGCCCATGATGCGCAGCGCAAGGGCTTGCAGATCGATTTCCGGATTGCGCCGGAGGTGCCGCAACTGGTGATGGGCGATATGCTTCGTTTGCGGCAGGTGTTGCTTAATCTGCTCTCGAATGCCGTCAAATTCACCGCCCGCGGCAGCGTGAGCCTGGTGGCGTCGGCTCGGCCGCGCGACGATGCGGCCTATCAGGTGACACTGACGGTGAGCGATACCGGCATTGGGATCAGCCGGGAAGAGCGCGATCGGATCTTTGATCCGTTCGAGCAGGCCGATAGTTCCACCACAAGACGCTATGGCGGCAGCGGACTTGGATTGGCGATCTCGCGCCAGTTGATTCGGCTGATGCACGGTGATCTGTCCGTCGAAAGCCAACTCGATCACGGTTCACATTTTACGGTTGCCCTGCCGCTGCATCTTGTTGTCACAACCACTGCGAAGATTCCGCCGCCCCCGGCTGAGGAACATGTGGATCGCCCGTTAAAGATTTTATTAGTTGAGGATAATCCGCTCAACCAGGAAGTTGCGCAACGCTTGCTCAGGCGTCTCGGCCACGAGGTGCATATCCTGGCGAATGGCCGGGCTGCGGTTGCTGCCGTTACCGCAACCACCTACGATGCGGTGTTGATGGATGTCCAGATGCCTGAGATGGATGGGGTAACCGCCACGCGCCGAATTCGTGATTATGGCGATTCCATCGTTCAGCCGCGGATTATCGCACTGACGGCCAGCGCACTCGCCGGTGATCGTGAGCGCTTTCTGCAAGCCGGGATGGACGATTATCTGAGTAAGCCGATCCTGGTGCCGGAACTGGTGCGGGCCTTATCCGGTTTGCCACATGCCGTTCCGCTTACCCTGCAAGAGCCCCAGCCGTTGATCGATTGGGCGGTCTGGGATCATCTCGTGGCGTCGTTCGAAAGCCCCGATCCCGAGTTGCTTGTATTACAAATGCTCAGTAACGAGATTCCGCTGCAACTTGCGGAACTGAAAGCCGCTGTCGCAGCACAAAATATGGCCGCGATGCGCTATATCACCCATCGCATGCGCGGCGGATGCCTGCAACTCGGTGCTGTGGCCCTGGCCGGCCTTTGCCTCGCCCTTGAGCAGAGCGAACCCATGCCGGAAGCGCTCGCCGATCTTGAGCAGTGCTACGCGCATACGTTGGCAGTGTTGCACCGGCGCCGCAGCGAGCGTATGGATCACTAAATGCTTCCAGTTGGTATTTCGCATTCTGCCCGGTTCATGCTGCCTGCAAGCTAAATGCTTGCAAGCTGCGCTTGCATCATTCAGCCGGTGATAAGGTACATTTTCAGGGAGGGCTTGCCCTCCCTGGCCCTCCCGATACCGCAACATCAATGTGGAAGCATTTAGGCTCGCCGCTCCTCGCCGGAGATCCATTGTGGCGCGATCGCGCCGATGTCGCGGTCGAATAACCCGAGTTGAATGTCGGTACGAAAGATCTGCGCAAAATCATCTTTGCGAAA
Source organism: Oscillochloris sp. (assembly GCA_012032775.1). GTDB lineage: Bacteria > Chloroflexota > Chloroflexia > Chloroflexales > Chloroflexaceae > JAAUQO01. Next base: position 15,703 of record JAAUQO010000097.1, read on the forward strand.
GGCTTTGCGCAAGCGACCGGCGTAGCTCTCAAGCAACACCCGAACATAATGTTCAATATCGTAGGGCGGATATGCGCCGCGTTCCGGAGCTTCTTCATCGGGAAGCAGGGCTGCGCCGCCGCCTTCGGCACGATAAAAGCGCACCCGTTCGCCCGGCGTCCAGGTGGTGCGTCCGGCGGCCAGCAGCGCCTCGTAGGCGCTCTCGCGTTGTCGTGCAGCCCGGTAGCGTTCGGGGGTTTTGCTCAGGCGCACTTTGCCGGCAAGGTCGTGCGGATCAACCCGGCGTGCGCGCAGATCGGCCAGCGCCTGGGCGAAGTGCGCCTGTAATCCAACCACATCGCCGGCCATGGTCAGCCGTAAGGCCAGGGCCAGGAAGCGCTCGCAGAACGGCTCGGCCCGCGACGAGCGAAAGGCCACGCCACGCAGAATCAGCCGGTCGTCGTAGCCCAGCAAGGCGTAGTTCTTCACTTCGTGCGAGAACATGGCCGCATAGCGCCCTTCGTACTCCAGAATGATCCCCGCCGGCAGTTCGGCCCCGACTTCGGCCACCAGCGCTTGCTCGCGGGCCGCATCCCAGCCGTCGGGTACGGCGAAGTAGACCCCATCGGTGTCGGCTTCGAGCAGGGTTACGCCGCGCGCCCGCAGCCCGCCGATCACCGTATCCAACACCGCGCGCCCGCGCCTGGTTACCTCGTCGGCAGCCTCCATATCGGCGAAAAGCGCCATGGTATCGGCGCCCATATAGCCGTAGGCGGCATTGATGATCAACTTCATGGCGGCCTGCAATGCATGGTGGTGTCCGGCTTCGACTGAGCCGGGGGCGGCGTTGCGCGCGGCCAATTTATGCCCCAGCCGTGCATCGAGCAGGTGCTCGACGATCCCCAATAATGCCCCCAACCGGTCGCACGCCGGGCCGATCCGAAAGGTACGCATCAGCGACGGGTAGAGCGAGGCGATATCGGCCTTGACGACATTGCGGGCCAGTCCGCCGGCGAACAGAAAGGTCGCGCCGCCACTATGGCCGCCGCGCCCGCTGCGTTGGTGGGGCGGCGCGGGTGGCGCCATGCCGGCCCGTACGTAGGCCCGAATCAGCATTGGCTCCAGAATACCCATCGCCGGCCCCGCCCAGGCCACCCGTTCGAAACGCCGCGGCGCCATCCCGGCCAGTGCGAACGGCGCCGCATGCAAGCGCAACGAGAGCGCATCAACTTCGGCCACATCGTCGAGCGCATAGGCTCGCGCCTGAGCCTGATCGGCCAGATAGGTGTTGAAAACCTCGGCGCCGGGGATGTAGACCCGTTCGGGACGGGCGATTCCAAAGGCGCGGGCGACATCCTTCAGGCGCTGGCTGTCCAGATCACGGGCCACGAAGTTATGGCGGCGCACGGCATCCAATGTGTCGAGCAACTCACGCCCGGCGATGCTGTAGCGCCAACGGCGCCCACGCGGGTTTTCGGCGAAGCGTTCGAGCCGGCCGGCGAGCGGCGCGCGGCCCAGCGCCAATGGTACTCGCAAAGCCCTTGCGCGCGCCTCCAGAAAAGGCAGATCGAAGCCGAAGAGATTATGGTTCTCGATCAGATCAGGGTCACGCTCGGCGATCAATCCGCATAGTTGCCGGATCAGCCCCGGCTCGTCTTGCGGCTGCGGCGCTTCGATCGTGGTCGCCAGCCCGGCAGTATCGCGCACCGCAACCATAAAAATCCGCCCTTCCGCCGGGTCAAGCGCGGTGGTCTCCAGATCGAATTGTAAGCGGCGCAGATCGCTGAAGATCATGCCGCGATACGACACCTGACCACTGGCGATCAAATACTGCTCGACCGGCCCGAGCCGGTAGTACGCGCCAAGATCGCCCAGGCTCTCGACCGGCCGGCCCAGCCGGCGCGCGGCGCCATCGCGCAGAGTCTGCTCAAGTATACGGCCGGATCGCGCATCGATCAGAAAGCGCAGCGATCCGGGCGGGCCGTCGAGGGTGCGTACACGTAGCGGCGCATGTTCATCGGCGTGTAACGGCCCATCGCCCAGGGCTTGCAGATCATCGCAATGGGTGGCAAGCAGCCACGGCCGGTATGCGACGCGCTCCAGCAGCGTCCGATCCGCCACCCGCCGCCAGATCAACGCCTGGCCTTCGCGATCCGCCCAGACCGAGACAATCGCCGGGGTTGGATTCCAGCCGTATACCCACTCGGCGATCGTTGATGCGTCGGTCATGCTGATTCCTTGCCTGCATGCGTGCAGCGTAATCGGCGGGCAGAATCGAAACCGAAGGCAGGCTTGCGGCCTCCTCCGGTCTCGGTGGACAGGTGCTGGTTGCGCCGGGCGTTCCCCATGCGTTCAATGCTGATGGTGCTGTGCCGGCGGGACAACGCTGATCTGCCAGTTATCCATCCCGCGTAACGCAACATCGGCGATAATCACCACGCCACTCTGATCGGTCACGGCATTATAAACCGCCTCGCTCATGCCGAGTGTGACGATCGTGCCGGCCTGATCGAATGGATCACGATCGGCAAATTCCACACAGACGCGGACAACCCCGCGTACAGCCAGGTCGTCGGCGCTCAGCACCTCGACCGTGATCGTCGGATCGCTGGCTTTTAAGGGCGAAAAGGTATAGGCATAGCGTAGCCGCATCTCGCCGGCGCGGGCGTTCATGCGCACCTGCATCCGGGTTAAGATCGCGGCCGAAAATTGGATCTGATGCGGCGGTGGATGATGGTTGTTCGATGGCGGTGCGCTGCTTGGGGCCGGCGAGCGCGCTGTTCGCGCAGAAATGGCGGCAGTGTCGGTGTAAAGGTCACTGCCGGTAAGGTGCCGTTATAGGTTGCCTGCATCTGTTGATACAGACTGTTATACTCGGCCCGGCAGGCCCGGCACTGCCGCAGGTGCTGTCTGAGCGGCTGCCAATCCGGATGGATCCGCTGCCCAAGGACGAGCTGCGTGACATACTCCGGTAATAATGCCAGGACACTGCCGTGGCTTTCGGGATCGATAGGTTCAGAGGGCGGAGCCCCGAAAATATGCGATGACATGCCGGTTCCTCTCTCGGCTCATACGGAAAAACCGCGCTTAAATGCCCAACTCCTGGGCGAGAAACTGCCATTCCGGGTCGGCGCGGAGCCGGTTGAGGCCACGCGAGCGCAGAACGTGAATGCTCGCAACCGGCTTATCCAGGTAACGACTGATCGTCTCGTCATCGTAGCCCGCAATATACTTGAGCCAGACCGCCTCAAGTTGCTGCCGGGCGCGCGGGCTACGCTGCAGTGCCTCATGAAAGCAGGTGCGCACCCGCCGGGCAAACTCCTCTTGCATCACATGCTCGAAGAGCTCGGCTGCGGCGGGATCATCAGGTTCGTGCTGCCCGTCGAGCACCGTTGCCGGCTGTTGCCAGGGCGGATTCTGCTGCCGGTAGCGGCGGCGCATCCACCAACTCCGCACGACATTGCGCAATTCCATGCCGGCGTTGGCTAAGAATGCCTCCGGCTTGCGGTATGAGTCGCGCTTCTGCCAGATCCGAAACAGTGCTTCATTGACATAATCAATCCGGATCTCATAGGGAATATCGACCGCCAGGCGGAACGAGTATTCAAAGAGATACTGTTGCAGTTCCAGAAAGGCGCGATTCTGGCGATCGGAATCGTGCTCGTTGCAACAGGCACTGTATAAACATTGACAATACACATGCACCGCCGCCACCCACGGGTCGCTGATTGCGCCGGCCTGCACAATCGCCAGAGTACGGCGGCTAAGTTCTTCGGGCGCCAGCAGGCACCAATCGTAGCGCCGCAACACACGCGCTACGCCGGATTTACAATGTTCTGCGAGCGTTTCGGCCTCAAATGAACGCTGGGTCATAAGATGCTAGCGCTCCTTTTGTTCACCCGCTGCTCCCCGGCAATCCAAAGCTGGTTGCTGTGCTGTTCACGGGTGCACTGGTTGACTCGGATGCCGGCTCGGGCTGCGCTGCCGGTACCGGAGTCAGGAAGATTCGATAGCGCTCAACACGAATTCCATAATGCATTGCGGTCAATGCCGGCGCTGTTTCCAGCGCCGACGGCGAACTGGTTTCCAGCGAGCCGATCGGTACGGCAACATAGGGCAGCCCCGGCTGGGCAAAGGTGGTAAGGCGTTGCCAGTGCCGCTGCTCGCCATTCCAGCGGTAGATCAGCAGATCATGGTCTTGCTGCGGAGCGTGCGTATCGTAGTGTAACACCAGCGCGGCTTTATAGGCTCCGATCGGCGCGTTGCTCGCCAGGCTGAAGATATAGCTGCGCGCTTCCGCACCTGTTCCGGTGCGCTGTTGGCCCACCGTAATCGTGGTCGTCACCAACCGGATCTGATCGGTCTGCTCCTCGGCGAGTGCTTCCGCGCGCACGGCATCGGCATGCCCGGCGATATTGTCGTTGAAGAAGATCATCGCATTGCCGTCGGCAGATCCGCCCGTGACCGGCAAAAGCCCGCCGCTGCTTGTGCGCGGGCCGCCGCCCTGTGAATACGAGCAGATAAACAAAGCTTCGCCGTGAATGCGCGATGGCGCCCAGTATGCCAGAACGTGGCCGTCGAGATGCGGTACCGTGACGATTTCCGAACTTCCGCCGGTCGCCGGCCAGGCCGGGGTTATGCCGTCGTAAGCGCCCGCAGGGTAAATATTGACGCCGCTGGGCCGAATTGGCGCCTCGATCTGGACACAGATGCCGGCCTGCATCGGCAGGGTTTCGCTCGCTGTTCCAGCGATGGTATCAGGCAGGATATCGACAAACAAGGGTTCGTTGGCACCGAGTTCAGGCGGGGTAAGATTGGCCCAGTCGCCGGCCCGAAGTCTGTCGTTCTCCACGCTCAATGCAGCGCGCTGAACCACAGTCTGTTCGCCGACCTGGCTCACCATCACAAGCTGATCGCCGGCGGCGGCGCCGAGTAGTTGGAAGCTATTCTGCTCTGCATCGCGTTTGCCCACTTTGCCCTGTGCGATCAGCCGGGTTGGCACACCGCCGTTGATCGGGCCTTTGAGCACGTACAGCCAGTGGGCTTCGGCCGCGCTCTCGGCCGTCTCGGCGATCACACGGGCCTGGGCAAGGGCCGGCACAATCGCGATCGGGCTATCTTCAGCCTGAGCCGGATCGAGCACCACTCGCTCGAATGTGGCGCCGTTGAAAGCCCGTCTGCGCGGCTTGAACTCAAGGATGTGCGGGAGTTGCAGCGACAGTATCGGCGGCCCTTCCAGCGGTATCGGATCCTGAACCAGCGGGTAATACTTGCGAATACTGGCATAGGTTTGATCGAGCGCGGCAAACTCGCTGATCTGCGTGCTGGCCATGAGTGATTCGACCGGCAACGCGATCCCCGGTACGGCGATCTCGACGCTGTCGGCATTTGTCCACGGCGGCACACTCGTATGCGCCTGCCGCCAGAAACGATCGTCCTGGCCGTTGCGGTTCACCGCAACGGGGCGCAAATACTCGTCGGCAAGGCCGAACGCATAGTGGCCCCATTCGTGAATCAGGCTCCGATAGCCCTCGGGGCTGTCCCAACTGAGCAAGGTGCCTTGATTCTTTTGCCATAGCCCCCGGCCGACCCGGATCGGCTTGAATTTGCGCGCTTCGTTGAGCGAGGACATCCAGGAGCGCGGATGGATGCGATTCGAGGCCATAATCTGAATATCGGCCACATCCATCAGATCCGAGCCGCCGACGATCACCTGGCCGATCGCCATATAGCCGTTGGTCACATCGTACAGAAAATCGGACGCCCGAGTTGCGGCCAGGCGGATCTGCTGATACGTGAGCGGGCTTGGGTTCCATTCCATGGCGACGATCAGATTAAAGAGGTAGAGTGCCTCGCGGAAGGCCGGTTCACCGCTGATAAACCGGATTTCCTGGGCCTCAGGGGCAACATTGTAACAGGCGCACTGATCAAGCAGCGGGTTCAGGCCGGGGATCTGCGTACCGCCAATCTGCACCGTCTGTGCGATCGCAGCGAGTTTCGTCCGTTGGGCTGCGTGTCGCCCCAACACATCCATCAGCGTGAGCGAAACCGTCTGTAGATTGGCGGCTGCGGGGCGATGGACGGCGGG
>JAAUQO010000348.1 GCA_012032775.1 Oscillochloris sp.
GGTGATCAATTTAACGGCGGTCACAACCTCGTCGTTCGTCCTAGAAGTATTGCGCTGGATGACGAAAAGCGAGCATTGGAATGCCTGCCTTACATGTCCGATTCTACAGCGCTGCCCGATTCGGCATAACGCCCGCCGCCTAAGCGATCCATATATTGCCGGGCGCGTGCAGATGCTCTACCAACTGCTTGAGCACCTCGACATTCACGTTACCGTGCGCGATATGCTCATCCACCTGGCCTACACCCTCACCGGTGACAAGCGTTGCGGCGAACTACAAACCCTCGACGAACAGCATAGCGATCTGAGCGCGCTCGCCTACTACGAGAATGTCTGGGGCGGTAATGCACAAAGCGCCTTCCGGCGCAAGGCCAGCGTCGTTCAGCACCTTGATCGCTTGCATATCGGCGATCACTCACTCTTCGAGGTTGACGACTTTATCGTAAGCGGCGGCGAAACTGCCGCGCTTCAGGCCAACCATGAGCGGCTCTTTACAGCAGCGGTTGATCTGAACCACCGGCGCTTCGAGCAAGACCGGCGGGCCTACGTGGAGGGTGGCGCAGATCGGCAGGCCGACGAAGAAGCCGACATGTTGATGGGCTGGTTGCCGCACTGCCGGCGCAAACTATTCTTCGAGTGGCACGATGCGGGGCGGGTGAATAAGTTGATCCCGTTCCTGTATCTTGAGGCGTATCTTGAACTGCTGCGCGAACGATCAAAGTGCACGCGATCATACCAAACGCCAACTGGTGCTTGGCCTGAACCGCGCCTTCTCGCGCCTGTACCTCACCGACGCAAACAATCTGTACGTCACCACGCAGTATATCCACAGCACCGAACAACCGCGCCCGCTGGTGCGGCTCACCATCCCGGCCCAGGGCATCGAGGTTCGGGTCGATCAGCCACCGAACAGCGTCTACAACTGCGAGCGGCCTGATCTGCATCTGGTGCTCGCCGCGCCGCCGGCATTAACGATCCAGGGTGGGCCGGTGCCTGAGCCGCAAAACTGGCGCATGAATCTGTTGCTGTTCGAGTATGTCATGCGGTTGGCGAACGGCGGCACCTACAACATCCTGGCCGAAGAGTGCGAATTAAGTGTGCGCGACCTGAAAGATCGCTTGCTGAGCACCTTCGCCCGCGAGCCGGCCGGCGGGGTGATTGAGTTTTTGTCGCCGAGCGTCGGCGCTACGCCTTACGTAAACTGAAGATCGACGAGCGCGGCGTCATTCGTTCCGAAGGGTAAATCCATGACCACAACGACCTACTACGGAGCCTACAAGGACGACGATCATCCGATTGCAGTGCGGATTTGGGGCCATCGGCTACGAGCCGGGCAGCACTGGATCGAGTATATGCTCGAATTCCTCAGTGTCTTGTCCGGCTTCGAGTATCAACTTGGCCAGGGTTTGCCGGATCGCGGCGAGCAAGAAGGCTACCGCACCGAATACTGCATCCCCAAGCGGCTGGGGTTGCGGCGCTTTGTCTTCTATGACGAGCGCGAGAAGACTCGCGATACTCGCGATGCCAAGGCGGTAAACGAATTACGGGCCAACCTGCGCCAGATGCTGGCGGAGGCAAATGGCCACGGCGAAGAGGATCTGCTCGATCAGGTGCGCTCGTTGCTGCGCTCATTCTCGGCGATTGAAGAAGAGCGCTCCTGGTATGCCAAAGCACTCTTTCCGGTGCATGAGCAGTTTCTGCTCTGGGAGGCGCTTCGCAAAGGATCGACCTTGCGCGAGTATGCGTTGTCGGTAGAACACCTGCCGCTGGAGAGTCTTGATCAAGGGCTGGAGTTTCGGGCGCGCAACTTCTTTGCCCGTGGCGGTGAACTGTACTACTTGATCCTCTCTGCCGGCACTGAACACAACCCCGAGCGCCGCACGCGGATCGGCAACCGCCTGAAAGCGTTGCTCACCGCCAATAACGAGGCACTCGGCAAGATGGCTGAGATCATCGACAAAGCCTGGCGCGAACTCAGCGGCGATGAAGACGGTACGGTCAGCGGAACATTGGGCTGGATCCCCGATCCCGATTGCCGGTTATACCGTCAGATCGCCGAGGACCTCGACACCTTCCTGGATAATAACCTCGATTCGTTGGAATGCCTGGAATTGCTTGCGCATCTGATCGGCTTCCATATCACAACCTACATCTACCACCGCGCCCATCCGGCCAGCGACCCCGAGGGCCATCAATCGGGGAGTTGCCTGGATGCCTGTCGCCCGGATCTCCTGATCGACCTACTCGGCGATCAGGACGGCGGAATTATTCGCCACCATTCGGCAAGTATGTTGCGTCAACTGGATGATTGGCAACTACGACAGGCTCGCGATCTAGTTGAACAGAAAGTGCGTGAGTGGGCGACAAAGCCATCGGAGGATCAGCAGCTTATCGAGCACCTGGAAGACGAAACCGAACGCTTCTTTAGCCTTGGTCGTACCCGCAGCAAAGGTAACTACAACACAGCGCTACGTGAGATACGCGAACGCTACGCGAGCGGCGGTGTGGATCGAATTCGGCTGATCGAGGGCTTCAGCAGCGCCGTGTTTGAGGCCTTAAGCTCCGAGTTTCGCAAAAACTTTCTTGGCGTCCATCGCAAGATCGGACGGGCGATCGGTTGGTTGCGCCGCGCAAGGGTCCATATGCGCGCTTCGCACTCGGCGACACTCTCCTAAAGACACTGATCATGGCGATTCTACCGCCTGATTCAGCGCCGATAGCCTTTGGCAAATTCCTCGAGCAACTTTACACGCGCTACGGGATCATCGTCGGCCCCGGCGAAGCGCGTGAGGCCGGATTGATCGAGCGACTGCGTATCAATGAGGAATATTACACCCGCAACCGCGATGTATTGCTGGTCAGGATGCAACGGGCCGGTCTTGTCAACCAATACTCTGACGCAACGGCCCTGGTGCGCCGACGGTGATGAGGCCGGCGCCGAAAATGAGTACACGGAACATCAATACCGGTATATCGCATTGAAACGGACTGAAGCAATTCAGCATTCTGAATTCATTGAGAAGGTGTGCCTATGAGCGCCGCTACCGATACGACGATCGCCGCTGCGTTGCGCCGCTACCTGGAAGCACAGCTTCGCACACGTACCGCCGCGCACATCTTTTTTCGCATCTCCGGTTTTAGTGAGTCAACATATCGCGCATTGCTGGACGATCTGGCAGCCCACGATTGGCAAATTGCCGGTAAGCGCCTGGAAGTGCGCAGCATCGACTCGATCAGCGATCATGCCGACCGGGTGATAGAAGAGGGACGCTCGGCAACCTGGTATCGCAACAACCTCGCCGAGGGGCACGCCCTGGTGTTGATCCAGAATCGCCGCAGCAGTGATGCCCAAAGCCTGAAAGATTTGTACGGCGTAACCGAAATCTCGCTGTCGCACGATGGGATCGACCAACTGATCGACGCCTGTTTCAGCAAGTACCAGCTTGACCCGGCAGAGCGCAAACAGATCATCGGCTTTATCCGTCGCCTGGCACGGGTTGTCTATGAGCCGCAACTGCGCGATCTGGCCGATTTTATGCTTGCCACTGACACGGATCTTCGCGAGCGCCCGGGAAGCAGCCTGGCCGAAGCGATCGTTCGTGCATTGCCGTATGTCGGTCTGTTTCGCTGCCGCGCGCTTGCGGCCCAACTCAACAGTGCCCCCGGCGAAAAGCTGATGCGCCAATTGCGTAACGCGGCTCGCCTCGGCGACGAAGTGCTTGATGAGCGGACACGCAATGAGTATCTGCGCCGTTTGGAAACCGTTACCCTCGCCGACGACGAGGCGATCGGCGGCTTACGGGCCGATCGCAAGCGCGCATTGCTGCGCCGCTTCATCGACGGCCAATTACGCGATCGG
>JAAUQO010000349.1 GCA_012032775.1 Oscillochloris sp.
GTCGGCAACCCCCGAGCCGACGCCCAAGCCGACCGCTACTCCGGCGCCGGTGCTTTACAATGGCGCACCTGAGGGCCGTGATGCTGCCGGTGCATTTGCCCTCGGCGATCCCTCGGCGCCGCGCACACTCTACGAATACAGTGACTTCCTCTGACCGGTCTGTCGCCGTCACGTGTTGACGGTTGAGCCGGAGTTGATCGCGCGGTATGTGGCAACCGGCGAACTGTATTATGTGTTTCGCCCGGTGCTGAATCATGGCGAACGCTCGTTGCGTACCTCGGAAGCTGCGGCCTGCGCCGCCGAACAAGAACAGTTCTGGCCGATGCACGAGTTGATCTTTCAACGCCAGGACGAAGTCTGGGCGACCGGTGAAGGCGATCTGCCGGCGTTGATGGCGGGTTATGCCGCTGAACTTGGCCTTGATCGCGCCGCTTTCGATGCCTGTGTTGCCGGCGGCGAGGCTGCGGCGTTGGTACAGGCCCTTGATGCCGAACAACGCACGCGCGGTATTCGGGTGCAGCCGGTGTTTGAGATCGCGGATCTGCGCCTCGTCGGTTTGCAATCGCTTGATGTGTTTGCGCGTATTCTGGCTCAGTAGTGATGATTATGGGGGTGTGTTTGTTGGCCTTGCCGACAAACACACCCCCATAAACGTATATGCAGAAACCGGCGCTTGCAATCAGCAAGCGCCGGTTTTTGTCTTTTGTAGCGTATAATGAACTAACGATACCCTACGGTCTGCACAATGTTGTGGCTTGATGCTCCGTGATTGCATCAGTGGTTTACTACCCGCGCTCCCGGCGTGTGGAAGATGCGCTGTCCTTGATTGTTGATTCGTGCTTGCATCCCTGGAGGCTGTGTATGCGTGTACTGGAGAAGCGGGTCTATCGTGGGCCGAATCTGTATGGTTATCGACCGGTGATTCGTCTGACGCTCGATCTGGAGGAGATTGAGCAGTATCCCTCGAATCTGCTGCCCGATTTCACCGATCGGCTGGTCACCCTGATCCCGACTCTCCATGAACACGGTTGTTCCTACGGCGAACCGGGCGGCTTTATTCTCCGGCTCCGCGAAGGCACCTGGATCGGCCATATTGTCGAGCATATCGCCCTGGAGTTGCAATGTCTCGCCGGCACCGAAGTCAGCTACGGCAAAACACGTTCGGTGCCGGGCCAGGAGGGTGTGTACTATGTGGTTTACTCCTACATCGAGGAGCAGGTCGGCTTAGAAGCGATGGATCTGGCCTTGCGGCTGGTGCGCTGGCTGATGCCCGCCGAGTTGCCGAGTGCGCTGCATGGCGCGGAACGGGCGAATTTCGATTTCGTTGCCGAACGCGATGCGCTGATCAGCCGTGCCCAGGATATTGTACTTGGCCCGACCACTGCATCGCTGGTGGACGAGGCGCGGCGGCGCGATATTCCCGCCATGAGGCTCGATCGACACAGCCTGGTTCAACTTGGCTACGGCAAACACCAGGTGCGCATCCGCGCGTCGGTAACCGGCCGTACCAGCAATATTGCGGTCGAGACGGCCAGCGATAAGGAGTTGACCATTCAGTTGCTCGGCGATGTTGGGATACCGGTGCCGCAGCATCGCCGGGTGCGCAACGAGGATCAGGCTGCCGCCGCCGCTGAAGCGCTTGGCTTTCCACTGGTGGTGAAGCCGCTGGATGTCAGCCATGGGCGTGGGGTTAGCCTGAATTTGCAGACGATTGAGGAAGTGCGGCGGGCCTTCCGAATCGCGAATGAATACACCTCGTCGGTGCTGGTCGAGACCTATCTGCCCGGCAAGGATTATCGGGTGCTGGTGATCGGCGCTGAGGTGATCGCGGTGGCTGAACGGGTGCCGGCCCATGTGATCGGCGACGGCGAGCATACGATCGCCGAGTTGATCGAGATCGTCAACCGTGATCCGCGTCGCGGCTTCGGCCACGAAAAGGTGCTGACGAAGATTCGGGTGACGCATCAGTCCGAATTGCAATTGGAGCGCGCCGGCTATACGCTGGAGACCGTGCTGGCGCCCGGCGCGCGCTTTGATCTGGCGGCAACCGCCAATCTCTCGACCGGCGGCACGGCGATCGACCGCACCACCGAGATCCACTACGAGACACGCGAAATCGCCCGGCGGGCCGCCCTGATCGTCGGTCTGGACATCGCCGGGATCGATATTATCACGCCCGATATCACCCAACCGCTGCGCGAAGTTGGCGGCGGGATCGTCGAGGTGAATGCCGGCCCCGGCTTCCGCATGCATCTTCAGCCCAGCGAAGGCACGCCGCGCAATGTTGCCAAACATGTCGTCGATATGCTTTTTCCACGCGGCGCAGCGGCGCGGGTGCCGATCCTGAGTATTACCGGAACCAACGGCAAAACCACCACTGCCCGCATGGTCGCCCACATTCTCAAGATGGACGGCCGGCGCGTTGGCTTAACCACCACCGATGGGATCTATATCGACGGCGAGTTGTATCTCAAGGGCGATCTGACCGGCCCCTGGTCGGCGCGCATGGTGCTGCGCGATCCGACGATCGACGCGGCGGTGCTGGAGACGGCGCGCGGCGGGATTTTGCGCGAGGGGATCGGCTACGATCGATCCGATGTCGGCTGTGTGTTGAATATCAGCAATGATCACCTGGGGCTGCGCGGCATTAATACGCTGGAAGAGTTGGCCGAGGTGAAGGCGCTGGTGGTTGAGGTGGTGCGCGACGACGGCGCCAGTGTGCTGAACGCCGACGATCCGCTGGTGGCGGGTATGGCCGAGCGAGCCGAGGGCCGCCTGGTCTACTTCAGCATGCACGGCGGCGAGAGTGCGAGCGAGTTGGTGCGCCAACATATCGCCGACGGCGGCACGGCGGTGGTGTTACAGCCGGGCGTGCGCGGCGAGATGATCGCGATTTACGATGCCGAACAGTATATTCCGCTGCTCTGGACCCACCTGATCCCGGTGACGCTTGAGGGCAAGGCGCGCCATAACGTCGCGAATGCGTTGGCGGCGACGGCAATTGCCTATGCCCATGGCGTCAGTGTTGAGAACATTCGCCAGGGATTGCGCACCTTCGCACCGAGTTTCTTCCAGGCGCCGGGCCGCCTGAATATCTTCGATGAGCATCCATTCCGAGTGCTGGTGGATTACGCCCATAATCCGGCCGCCTTCGGCGCCATGCGCGAACTTGTGTCGCAACTGCGAGCGAGCTACAAACGGGTGATCGGCGTGGTGTCGGCGCCGGGCGATCGGCGCGATATCGATATTTGCGAGCTTGGATCGATCGCCGGCACCATGTTCGATCTGCTGGTGCTGAAGGAAGACGACGACCGGCGCGGGCGCGAACCGGGCGAGATCATCGCCCTGTTGCAGCAGGCGGCGTACGAGGTTGGGATGCCGGCGAGCGGGATTGTGGCGGTGCCGGACGAGCTTGAGGCGGTGCGCCACGCCCTATCCACCGCCGAGCCGGGCGATCTGGTTGTGCTGTTCGCCGACAACATTACCGGTGTTTGGAAGGAAGTTATCTACTTCAAGCCGGAGTAGCGAAGATGCGTGATGCCTGATGCCCGCGTACGCGGGGGTGATGCGTTGTCGTGCGGTTGCGCCGGTATGCGGACGTAATCGCTGCTGAGAATATTCATGTTCTCGCCAGGGCTGCCGTTATGCAGCCGCACGTCTCGGACGCGGTTCGCCCGTTGTGCCAGAGACAAGCCGCTGGGCTTTAACCCCTGCGGTTCTGCCGATTACTCCGATCCGCTACCGAGCGGTAGTCGAACCCGTTACCAGCAAACCGCCCTCAGCCTGATTAGCGAGGACGATCCGGCCCGCGTGTTGCTCGACAACCTGCTGCGCACTCGCCAGGCCA
>JAAUQO010000098.1 GCA_012032775.1 Oscillochloris sp.
GGCCCGCGCCCGTGGTCTGGGCGGCTTACGGCTCTGGCGCGGCCACGTACTGCCGGCCCTGTTCGGCCCCCTTGTCGGCGGCGTCGCCGGCATGCTGCGCGTGCTTGTCGGCGGCCTGGTGATCGTCGAGTATGTCTACAATTGGAACGGACTCGGCGATCGCATGATCTCGATCGGCCAGTTCACAACCAACCGCGCCGCCGATGTGCCGATCGCGGCCGGCGCCGGGATTCTGCTGGTGTTCTTTTTGTGCTCACCGATCTGCTGGCCCGCCTGGCCCAACGCTGGAGCAGCCCGCATCTACGGCGCGAGAGCTACCATGGTTAAGTATTTTAGCCGCCGGCTTCATCTGCGCCTGGGTCGAATCAATCTTTTGTTCCTGATCGGCGCACTCATGGTTGCCACGCTGTTTGTCCTGGCGCTGTTTGCTCCCTGGCTCGCGCCACACGCCCCCGACGATGTGATTATCATCCGCAACGGCGCCAGCCTTGCCCGGGCGCCTACCCGCCCGGAACCGCCGAAACCGTGCTCGGCAGCGATAGCCTGCGCCGCGATATGCTGAGCCGTCTGATCTATGGCAGCCGCTATACCCTGCTTTTCTGCGGGATCGCGGCCATGCTGCGCGTGCTGATCGGCCTTGTGCTGGGTGGTCTGGCCGCCTGGTATCGCTCGCTGGCCTGGTTTATCAACACGTTCTCCGGCGCATTCTCGGCCGTGCCCAGCCTGATGTTTGCACTGATACCCCTGGCGGTGATTAACCTCAGAAGTACCCCCGATCAGAGTGTGATCGCGTTTCTGATCGTTCTCAGCCTGACCGGTTGGAGTGAGACGGCAGTTCGTACGCAGCTCGCGGTTGAGGGATTGCGCGGCACGGCCTTTGTCGAGGCGGCATATGCGGTGGGCCTGCCGCATGCGAGCGTCTTCTGGCGCCATGTGCTGCCCAATCTGCGCGATCTGGTATTGATCGAAGCGGCGTATGCCATGGGCGCAACTTTGCTCCTGCTGGCTGAATTGGCCTTTCTCGGCGTTTTTGTCGGCGGCGGCATTGTCGATTCAATGACCGGGAACGCATTTGCGCCCGAGACGATCACCGCCGAGTGGGGCAACATGCTGGCTGTGGGCTTCCGTGAGCGCCGTGCCGGTGGGTGGCTGTTTTTTGAACCGCTGCTGGCCTTCATCTTCGCGATCCTCGCCTGTAACCTGCTGGCGGAAGGTTTGCGCCGGCGGGCGGTGTGATCTCAGCTCGATCATGTGCCCGTAACCGCGCTCGATTTCTCGGGAAACCCTTTCACCAGTCCCCGTTTGCGCCCGCATCATGCTGCGCGCTCACCCGCGCCTTTCACGGTTCATGCCGTTCATCGTGCGCACCTGCGCTATAATGGGGTGCATATTGGCTGCTTTGCCGTAATCATACAAGACGAGGTTGTCATGCCGTTTGCCCCCACGATACTGCCCCTGCGGGAACAGGCGGAATTGCGCAATCGCTGGCTGCATGAGCGATTAGCGACCCTGTTGCCCGAGTTGATGGCGCGGGCCGAACTCGATATGTGGCTGGTGATCGCCCGTGAGTACAACGAAGACCCGGTGGTGATGACGTTGCTGCCGGAACCGGAGATGTCGGCGCGCCGGCGCACCATCCTGGTCTTCACCCGCCTGGAAGACGGTACGGTCGAGCGGATCACGCTCAGTCGCTACGGCTACGGCGAATTTTACACCACGGCCTGGAATCCGGATCAGGAAGAGCAGTACGCCTGCCTCGCCCGTATCATCGCGGAACGTGATCCACAGCGGATCGGCGTGAATCGCTCGTCTACCTTTGCGTTCGGCGACGGCCTGAGTTCGAGCGAGTATGAACGGCTTACGGAAGCAATCGGGGCGACGTATGCGCCGCGCCTGGTGGGCGCCGAGCAGATGGCGATCGGCTGGTTGGAGCGGCGTATTCCGGCTGAGTTGGCGGTCTATCCTGAACTGGTCGCGATCGGCCATCAGTTGATCGCCACGGCTTTCAGTCGTGAGGTGATCAATCCCGGCGTCACTACCACCGCCGATGTGGTCTGGTGGATGCGTCAGGCCATGCACGATGCCGGGCTGCGGGCCTGGTTCCAGCCGACGATCAGTATTCAGGCGCCCGGCCAGAGCTTCGATGCCGCCGAGCCGCGAACCCTGATTCAGCCCGGCGATCTGTTGCACTGCGATGTCGGGTTTGTGTACCTGGGGCTGTGTACCGACCAGCAGCAGCATGCCTATGTGTTGCGCACGGGCGAACGCGAGGCCCCCGAGGGTTTGTGTGTGGCCCTGGCCGCCGGTAATCAGTTGCAGGATATCTTGCTCGACAGTATGCGGCCCGGCCTGAGTGGGAATGAAGTGTTGCGCACAACCCGCGAACGCGCGGCCGCAGCCGGCCTCACGCCCAGCATCTACACCCATCCGCTGGGCTATCACGGCCATGCCGCCGGCCCTACGATCGGGCTTTGGGATCGCCAGGAAGGCGTGCCCGGCGCCGGCGATTACCCGCTGTTCGATCAGACGGTCTACTCGATCGAGTTGAATGCAATCACACCGGTGCCGGAGTGGGACGATCAGCCGGTACGCATGGCGCTGGAAGAAGACGCCCTCCTGAGCGACGGTGCCATGGATTGGCTCGATGGTCGCCAGACCGATCTGCACCTGATTTAAGGACGAATCCACTCGCTTTGTCGCGGCGGCTTGCGGCCCTACTGCTGCGAACCAATACGCAACAAAATCCCCGCAAGGGCCGTATAATATCCAGGCGACGTGTCTATTGCGTCGCCTTTCCCTATTCACAAGGAGGAGTTCTGTGTCGTACTCGCCGTCTTCCTTTTCTTCGCCAACCGACGTTCTGCGGCAACAGTCGATTTTAACCCAGGTATACGCCTGGATGACCGCAGGCCTGCTGGTAACCGGCGTGGTGGCGATGTTTGTCGCGAATACGCCGGTTTTGATCAATGCGATTATCGGCAACAGCATTCTGTTCTTCGGATTGATCATCGCCGAGCTTGCGTTGGTCTGGATTCTAAGTGCCTCACTCCCAAAACTTGATCCGATGGTTGCGACAATGATGTTTATGGGCTACGCAGCCCTGAACGGTGTCACACTCTCGGTGATCTTTCTGGCGTATACCGCCGCGTCGATCGCTTCGACCTTCTTTATCACCGCCGGCACCTTCGGCGCAATGAGCGCCTATGGCTACTTCACCAAGCGCGATCTGAGCGGCTGGGGCAATTTCCTCTTCATGGCTCTGATCGGGTTGATCCTGGCTTCGGTGGTGAATATCTTCCTGGCCAGCAGCACGCTCTACTGGATCGTCACGTTCGCCGGTGTGCTGATCTTTGTGGCCCTGACGGCCTACGATACCCAGAAGATC
This sequence comes from Oscillochloris sp., assembly GCA_012032775.1. Lineage (GTDB taxonomy): Bacteria > Chloroflexota > Chloroflexia > Chloroflexales > Chloroflexaceae > JAAUQO01. Next base: position 3,386 of record JAAUQO010000098.1, read on the forward strand.
AAGCACATGATCGCCCAGGCCCGCGACGAGCGCAGCCAGGGTCAGATCGCCGTCTATGGCGCCCTGAACCTGTACCTCGACTTTATCAACCTGTTTCTCTTCCTGTTGCGCCTGCTGGGCAACCGCCGCTAAGAATGCAGAATGCAGAAGTGGGAATATAAAGCCGGGCCTCACTTCTGCATTTGCTGTTCTGACTTAGGAGAAGCGCATGCGCGCCGTCGATCTGATCGCAAAGAAGCGTGATGGTGCAACGCTGAGCACCGCCGAAATTGAGTGGCTGGTTCAGGGCTATGTCGCCGGCGATATCCCCGATTATCAAATGAGCGCCTGGGCCATGGCGGTGCTCTGGCGCGGGATGGACGATCGCGAGACGGCCGACCTGACCCTGGCGATCGCGCGCAGCGGCGATATGCTCGATCTGCACGATATTGCGCCGCTTACCGTCGATAAACATTCCACCGGCGGCGTCGGCGATAAAACGACCCTGGTGCTTGCGCCGCTTGCCGCAGCGGCCGGGATGCCGGTGGCCAAGATGAGTGGGCGCGGCCTGGGTTTCTCCGGCGGCACGATCGATAAGTTGGAGAGTATTCCGCATTTTCGCACCGAGCTGAGCACCGCCGAATTTCGCCGGGCGGTCGCGGAGATCGGCCTTGTGGTTGCCGCCCAGAGCGGTGATCTTGCGCCGGCCGACAAGAAATTGTATGCCTTGCGCGATGTCACGGCCACGGTTGAGTCGATCCCGTTGATCGCGGCCAGTGTCATGAGCAAGAAACTCGCCGCCGGCGCCGACTGTATTGTGCTCGATGTTAAGTATGGCAGCGGCGCATTCATGGCTACGCTGGCCGATGCGCGCAAGTTGGCCCAGGCAATGGTGGCGATCGGCACTCACGCCGGGCGCCGGGTTGCCGCAGTGCTGAGTTCGATGCAGCAACCGCTCGGCTTCGCAATCGGCAATGCGTTGGAGGTGCGCGAAGCGGTTGCGACATTGCGTGGCAACGGGCCGGCCGATCTGGTTGAACTCTGTCTGGCCCTCGGCGCACAATTGGCCCTGCTTGCCGGCCGCGCCGCAGGCGAGGAAGAAGCCCGCGCCTTGATCCGTGATACACTCGACAACGGCGCCGGTTGGGCGAAATTCTGTGCGATGGTGCAGAATCAGGGCAGCGATCCGACGGCGATCGCGACACCTGAATATCTGCCCAGTGCGCCGGTGCAGGTCGATCTGCCCGCGCCGCGCGCCGGCTATGTGCAGGCGATCACCGGCCAGGCGCTCGGGATCGCGGTGAATGAACTGGGTGGCGGGCGCCAACGCACCGGCGAGCCGATCGATCCGGCCGTAGGTCTTGTCTTAAAAGCAAAAGTCGCCGATCAGGTATACCTGGGACAACCATTGCTGACCATTCATGCCGCCGAGGCTGCCGCTGCCGAGCGGGTTGCCGCATCGTTGCTGGCCGCGTATACAATCGGCGATGCGCCGGCGGCGCCAGTAGCGTTGATCGAGGAGATTGTGAGCTAATGCCGATCTACGAATATCTTTGCCCCGCGTGTAACGGCCAGTTCCAGACGTTGGTGCGCGGCTTCAGCGACCCGCCGGGCCTGGCATGTCCGCGCTGTGGTAATCAGCAGGTGCGGCGGGCGGTTTCGCGCTTCGCAACCCTGAAATCGGAAGAAGCACGGCTTGAGGATCTGGCCGATCCGGCCAGCTTCGCCGGCCTTGATGAGAGCGACCCACGCTCGATCGCCCGCTGGGCCAAGCGCATGGGGAAGGAACTCGGCGAGGACGCCGGCGAAGACTGGGACGAGATGGTCGAGCAGATGCTTGAAGAGGAGATGGACGGCGAGGAACGCGAAGATGACCAGATCGCGCCCGGTAAAACGGCGCCGAAAAAGCCGATGATCTCGGTTGGGCCTGACAGCGTTTTTTCAAGCGAGCAGGGGCTGTTGTGGTATTGCCGCAACAGCCCCTGCTCATTTCGAAAGTTTTATCATACGAAAGTTTCGCAAAAATGAAAAAATGTCGTATAATATCGCATACACACATCTCAGTACCCTCATATCGATGAACCGCAGGCCGCTCTTTCCTGTCCGGCTGTTGCAGTTGTACTGTGCAGCGACGCTTGTGAATTAGACTGGAGATCCCGCTCATGGCTGAAATGATCCCGCTGCATCCGCGCGATGAAACGGTGCGTAACGAACCGTTCGTGGCCGGCTCCTGCAAGTTGCACCCGCAGACGATGTGCCCCGCTTTTGGTGCGCTGCGCGTGTTGACACGGATCGAGGGCGCTCAACCGGCGATGATCACCGATACCGGATGCCTGTATGGGCTCACCTTTGTGAGCCATTTTTATGCCTCGCGCAAGAGCATCATCGCCCCGCAGTTGGGCACGGCCGAGCTTTCATCGGGCCAGGTGCAAGAGGCGGCGAATGCGGCGATCATGGCTGCTTCCGAAGAACAAAATGTCAGTGTTATTCCGGTAATATCGCTCTGTGTCGCCGAGACTGCCGGTCTTTCCGAGGAGTTGTTGCCGACCGAGATCGACGGCAAGCCGGTGGTGCTGGTGCGGGTGCCGGCCTATGCTATCCACTCGCATCCCGAAGCCAAAGATATTGCCCTTGCGGCGGTGATGCGGCGCTTTGTCGAGCGCCCCGAGCAGCCGGAACCCGGTACGCTCGCACTGCTCGGCGAGGTGTTTCCGGCCGATCCATTGCTGATCGACGGCGTGTTGCGCCGCATGGGCGGGCGGGTTCTTACGACGCTGCCCGGCCGGCATGTCGATGAGTTGAAACTGGCCGGTCATGCCTCGGCTGTGGCTTCGCTGCACCCGTTTTATCGCGAGACGATCGGAGTTTTGCGCGAACAGGGCGTCGGCGTCGTCTCCGGGGCGCCGATCGGGGTTGCCGGTAGCGCCGCCTGGATCCGGGCCGTTGGCGCAGCCCTCGACCTGGACGAAGATACGGTTGAGCAGGTTGCCCAACAAGAGCAAACAGCCGCCGAAGGCTTCCTGGCTACGCAACCGCTCAAGGGCGCAACGATCCTGGTGTCCGGCTACGAGGGCAACGAGATGTTGTATGCGCGGCTGCTGATCGAAGGCGGCGCCCATGTGCCCTATATCAGCACCAGCATCGGGCCGAGTATGCTCACCGCCGCCGATGAGGCCTGGCTCAAGGCCCATGGCACCGAGGCGGTGATTTATCGCAAGGCGATCGAGGACGACAAGGCCGCCATGGATCACTGGACGTTCGATCTGGTGATCGGCACCACGACCCTGGCCGCTCATGCCAAGGAACTCGGCATTCCCTCGGTCTATTACACCAATATCCTCAGTGTCCGGCCGCTCTTCCTGACCGGCGGTATGATCGCGAGTTTGAGTTTTGTCCGCGATCTGCTCGATCGCCGCCCAGTGTACGAGCGCATGGTTGATTTTTCAAGGATGATCGGGTGACACACCCGATCAAGGAGTACCATCATGGCGATTACGCTGATCCGAGATATTTCCGATTCATCGTCGTACTGGGGGGCAAGCTGGGTTTTTGGCTGTTTTCCCGATATCCATATTGTCTGTGACGCGCCGATCGGTTGTTATAACCTGCTTGGTATGGCCGTTACCGACTACACCGATGCGCTGCCGCATATGGCCAATCTCACGCCGACCTCGATCCGTGAGGAGGATGTGATCAATGGCACCGCCGGCGCCCTGGAGCGGACGATCAACGATCTGCGCAGGCTCGGCATGCTCGACGGCAAGCGCCTGGTGGTGGTCTCAACCGCCGAGAGCGAGATGATCAGCGCCGATCATCAGAAGTTTTTAGCGCAACTCGATCCCGAGGCCCGCTTCTTCTGGAGCCAGTCGCTGGAGCAGGATGAGTGGCAGGGTCGCGATCGGGCCTTGCAATTCGCCTGGAACCATTATGGCCGGCCGTTTGTCGAACCCGCCGCTCCGCCCCGCGCCGCGAATCTGGTCAATATTATCGGGCCGTCGCTGGGATGCTTTAACGCGCCGGCCGATCTGCACGAACTCAAGCGGTTGATCACGGGGATCGGCGGCGAACTCAATCTGGTCTATCCGTACGAGGGCAGTGTCGCGAGCACGCCGCAACTGGCCGCTGCCGCCGTGAATGTGGTGCTCTACCGCGAGTTCGGCAGCGCGTTGGCGAACGATCTCGGCCGGCCCTTTCTTTATGCGCCGTTCGGTGTCTTCGGCACCACGCGGTTCCTGCGCGAGTTGGGCAACTTGATCGGCGCGCCGCCCGAACGGGTCGAGGCCTTTATCGCCCAGGAGAAACGCACGACCTTGCAGCCGGTCTGGGATTTGTGGCGCGGCCCGCAGAGCGATTGGTTCGCCACAGTGGATTGTGCGATCGTCGGCGGACGCAGTTATGTGGAAGGGTTACGCAGTTTCCTCGGCGAGGAGTTGGGCATGACGATCGCCTGGAGTTCGGGGCGGCCACGCCTGGCCGCCGAACCCGATAACATCGAGATCCGGCGGCGGTTGCACGCCAAATCGCCGGCCTTTGTGTTCGGCAGCATCAACGAGAAGATCTATCTGGCCGAGGCGAATTCCCGCGCGACCCACTTTGTGCCGATTACGTTCCCCGGCCCGGTGGTGCGCCGGACAACCGGCACGCCCTTTATGGGCTATGCCGGAGCGGCGAATATTATGCAAGAGTTGGTGAACCGCTTCTACGATATGGTCTTCAATTTCCTGCCGGTCGAGACTATCCGCTCGGCCGACGGTGGGCCTGCCCCGGCGCCAAAAACCGGTTCCGCCGAGACAATTCCCTGGACCGAAGAGGCGACTACGCGTCTGAGCGAGGCGCTGGAACAGGTGCCGTTTCTGGCCCGCATCAGCGCCAGTCGTTCGCTGCGGCTCGCCGCCGAGCAGGCCGCCCGCGCCCGCGGCTCGGCCGAGGTGACGTTCGATCTGGTGGAAGCGGCGATCGCCCATGGCGCGTAGGCGAAAAGATACCAATCGAACCGCATGTTGTGCGTGGCTGTTGGATCAGATACACTCTGATCCGGCAACCACGCATTTTTTGTGCTTAGAACGGTGAGCACAACCCGTGAGCTTGATCAAGGAGCGCATACCGAACCGGCGGCCGCACGGCAGCGCGTTCAGGCATCACGCATCAGGCATTTTGCTATAGGACAAGTACAACCATGACCAATCAGGCCAGTCGGAACCGGCAGATTCAGGTGGTTCGGGCGATTGTTGCGATTGCGATCGGCGGTATCTACTTGCTCAACCCAACCAGTGGGCTGATCGAGTTGATCCCTGATGTCTTCCCGCTGGTCGGCAACCTCGACGAAGCGGCGGCCACAGCATTGTTGCTCTATGGGATCAGCCAGTTACGGGGCGATCGCCAACTTGCGGCTGGAAAAGACGATCAAGAAGGAGCCACGCGTGCAGATCGATCTGAATTGTGACTGCGGCGAGGGATTCGGCCCCTGGCCGATGGGTGACGACGACGGGATTTTGCCGCATGTGAGTTCAGCCAATATTGCCTGTGGCGGCCATGCCGGCGATCCCGACACCATGCGCCGCACAGTCCGTCTGGCCCGCGAGCTTGGGGTGAGTGTCGGCGCACATCCCGGTTTCCCGGATTTGCACGGTTTTGGACGCCGGGTGCTGCCGCTTAGCCCCGCAGAGATCGCAAACAGTGTGCTGGCGCAGGTCGGCGCCTTGTATGCGATCGCGCGGGCCGAAGCTGTGGTGCTGCGCCATGTCAAGCCCCATGGCGCGCTCTACAATCATGCGGCCGTAACCCCGCCCGTGGCCCAGGCGATCGCGGCGGCCCTTGCATCCTTCGATCGTGACCTGATCCTGGTGGCTTTGGCAAACTCGGCCCTTGAGCAGGCCGGTCGCGCGGCCGGTTTGCCCGTGGCCCGCGAGGCATTCGCCGATCGGGCCTATGAGTCCGATGGTACGCTGCGGCCACGCCGCTTCGCAAATGCGCTGATCCTCGACCCCGCCCAGAACCTGGCTCAGGTACTGCGCATTGTACGCGACGGCAGTGTCAGATCACACGATGGAGTTGACATAAATCTTCAGGCCGATACCATTTGCCTGCATAGCGATGCACCCGGCGCTGCGCAGCGGGCGACATACCTGCGGCGCGAACTTCAGGCGGCCGGGGTGACGATAACCGCCCTATGAGGTAAGGGCGTCGCAGGTACGCCGCATCAGCAGGTTTCAGGAAGTTCGGGATCAGGTGCCGGGGCGCATGTGCTCCGGCAATTGCACCGCCACCACTTCGCCGCGCACACAGACTACCCCGCCGGCGATGATCCAGGCTTCAACAATCACTTTGCGGCCGCGAATCTCCTTCACCCGCCCGCGCACTTCCAACGGATCGCCGAGTGGCGTCGGTCGCAGGTAATCGACATGCAGCGAGGCCGTCACATAGCGAAGGGCCGGTTCGCTGCCCATTGGCCGCCCGGCCTCACGATAGGCGGCGGCCGCAGCGGTGCCGGTGCCATGGCAATCGATCAGCGAGGCGATCAATCCGCCGTAGACATAACCCGGAATGGCGGTATGCTCGGGGCGCGGCGTATACAACGCCACACTCTCGTCGCCGTCCCAGCGGCTCTTGATCTGCAATCCATGGTCGTTCAACCGGCCGCAGCCGTAACAATGGCTCAGGTCGGCCGGGTAAAGATCCTGAAAAGCCGGCTCATCCATACTCTGTCTCCTCACACAAATCGCTACTCACACCTTCGCCACATATGTCTCACCCATCACCATTCACCACTCACCGCTCATGGCTCGATCAGCCCTCGTTCGCGTGCGAAGCGGGCCAGATCGGCGGCGCCTTTAAGGCCGAGTTTACGCATCAGATTGGTACGGTGGGTTTCGGCGGTGCGGGCGCTGATCGTAAGCCGATCGCCGATCTCGGCATTCCCAAGCCCCTGTGCCGCCAGGGCAAGCACCTGCCGCTCGCGGGCGGTCAGCATCTCGGCCCAATCCACATGTTGCTCAACCAGCGGTTGATGCAGATAGGCGTTGATCGTGCGTTCGGTGAGCGCCGGGCTTAGGTAGCGCCCGCCTTGCAACACAATGCGAATCGCCTGGATCAACTCGGCCGCGTCGGCGTCTTTGAGCACATAGGCCGCTGCGCCGGCGCTCAGAGCCTGACGAACATAGGCATCTTCGGCGTGCATCGAGAAGAGAATCACATGGGTCTTAGGCGCCTCGTGCTGCATTCGGCGCAACACATCCAGGCCGCTCAGTTCGGGCATTTGCAGATCGAGCACCAGAATGTCGGGTTGGAGCCGCGCCACCACTGTCAGGCCGCTTGCGCCGTCGGCGGCTTCGCCGATGATCTGCCAGCCCGGTTCCGAACCAAGGGCAGCCCGCAGCCCACCGCGCACCATCGGATGATCATCGACCAATACCAGGGTGGTCATCAACCCTCCTTCAGCGGTAACGGTAGCTCGGCGATCACATGGGTGCCGCTGGCGGGAGCCGATTCGATCGTCAGGATGCCGCCGATCAATTGTACACGCTCGTGCATCCCGCTCAATCCGCCGGTGCTGCCGTTGTTCAGGGCGATGTCGGCCTCAAAACCACGTCCGTCGTCGTCGATCCGTACCATCAGCCGTTCATTATCGGCGAGAATACGCACCCTGGCCGATTGTACTCCCGAATGGCGGGCAACATTGGTGAGCGCTTCTTGAATGATCCGGTACGCGGCGGTTTCGATTTCGGCTGCGAAGCGCCGAGTAGCGCCCTGATGCCGTAATTCGACCCGCACACCGGTGCGCGGCGTGAACCGATCGAGGTACCAACCAAGGGCCGGGATCAGGCCCATGTCATCGAGCAGCGCCGGTCGCAGATCGAGCGAAAGTCCCCGTACCCGGCCCATCAATTCGTTGATCGCGGTTTGCGCATCGGCCAGGGTTGTAGCCAGATCGGCCGGCGCCCGATCGGCGGCCACATTCAGGGTCAGCTTCAAACCGGTAAGCACCTGCCCGACTTCGTCATGGAGTTCGCGGGCGATATGCCGCCGCTCACGTTCGTGGGCCTCGACCAGGCGCCGCGAAAGATGCTGGAGCGCATCGGCCGCGTCGCGCAGGTCGGCTTCGGCCTGCCGGCGCTCGGTTACATCCTGCGTCGTGCCTGCCGTCAAAACAGGTCGGCGCGTTGCGCCCTCGCCACTGAAGTAGATCCGAACATGCACGGCAAGCCAGTGGACGCTTTTGTCCTGATGGATCACCCGATATTCGATCTCGCGGCGGCCCTGACTATCCGGGCCGAGCGTTTCCGAGATTGTCTGCACAACCCGATCCCGATCGTCGGCATGCACCAGCGTCGTAAATTCAGACAGCGTCATGGTCGGGATCTGGATGCCAAGATGGGTTTGCGCCTGTTCATCAAAACTCAGAATATTGGTTGCGATCTCGTGCTTCCAGGTGCCGAGCTGCGTTGCATCGTGGGCCAGGCGTAATTGCTCATCGCGTTCACGCAGACTATTCTCAGCCGTATACTGCGCCGTCAGATCGCGACCAAGGCCGATCACACCGCTGATCTGCCCGTTCTGATCGCGCAACGGCGCAAGCGATGTCTGATAATAGTGTTTGCCGTCGGGTGCATCGACAGTCCAATTGTACAGCACCGGCTCGCCGGCCAGGGCGCGGGCATTGGCTTCGTCGTGAACCGCAGCCGCCTCGGGGCCGAGGATCTCGCGGGCGCTGCGACCGAGGAATTGCGCCGGAGTGAGTCCGGTTTTCTCCAGCCAGCGACCATAAACATCGGTGTGGCGGCCCTCACGATCCAGGGTGAAAATAAGTTCCTCGATCGCGGTATGCAGGGCGTGAAAACGCGCTTCGCTGGCCTGCAACGCAGCCTGTTTTTTGGTAAGTTGCGCGTAGGCCTGCGCGAGCCGGCGGTATGGTTCGCGCACCGTGCTTATGAAGATGGCCTGGTACAGGAACAGATCCGCCGCGATCTTGTAGCCATGTCCCAGGAGGTTAAAGCCGTCGGTAACGTGTTGATAGAGCGTGAAGCAGAGTTCGCTGGCCGCCATAATCAGCAGCGCGGCAACTAAATTTCGCACGCCGACCGAACTCGGCAGACGGCGGCGAATCACCAGCACAACGGCGCCACTCAGGTACAGGCCGGCGATCAGATATTCGACCGTGATCTTTAGTGGTGTCAACCCGCTGCCGGGAATAAAGGTGCGCGGCAGCCATTCCGACTGCCAGAGGCCGAGCCAGGCCACAAGGCCCACCGTTGTCAGGCCGCAACCGAGTGCGAGATAGCGGAAGCGCTCAGTGGCGGGTTTGATTGCCGGGAAGAGGATAAAATGCAGCAGTGCGACGGCGCTGATCAGACGTGCCGCCAGCCAGAAATTGATCGCTTTCTCCGAACCGGATGGCGTAACCAGTGGCGGCATGCCGGCATATGCGAGCAGATGCAGCAGATCGATCAGCCCGACGGCAAGAAAGGCGCACGCCAGGATGACATTGCTGCGCAATTGTGGATGCCCCGTCCGCACCCAGCCACTGACAAAGATCAGGGTTGCGCTGACAACCGAGCCGATTTCCAGAATAGTATGCCAGGAGGCGTAGATTGCCAGACTTGCCAGTGCTTGTTGGGGCAAGCTACTCACCGCCGCGATCCCAGCGAGGAGTATGAGCATCAGGCCGAATGCCTGGGTAAGCAAGGGAAGCAGCGCGAGCGTGCCTCCATCATCCTGATGGATAATGTCGCGGGGCAAGGCAGCGGCATGCTTCATGCGGCGCCTCCTGCATGGCGCCTGCCGCTTTGCAGTGGGCGCCGAAAGGATCAATGCCCACAGTATAGCATCTGCAACTTCGAGCAGATGCAATTCGGCCGGATCGGGCCGGTGGACGTGTTTCGTCCAGACTGCGCCGATGCGGAAATTGTGCGATCATACGGATTCCTCGCGATCGGGCTTACAGGTTGTTAGTTGACGTAGGAGTGGGATAAGCATATCGCCGATCGTATCTTTCGACACAAATGCGGCGGCGCCGGCAGCAAAAGCAGCGCTCCGATATGCCGGATCGTCGAGATGGCCCAGCACTACGACGGGTACACCGGGCAGTGCCGCGTGAATCGCCAGCATAAGCTGCGGATCGATCAATCCATCGGAACCGAGGCCAAACAGCACGGCCTGCGGTTGCTCGGAGCCGTTAAACCGTAACGGCCAACTGTCGGCATTGGCGAGTAATCTGATGTCTGCCTGGAAATGTCGCTCAAGCACGCGTACGGCAAGGCGCCGGAATGCAGTGTTTGCATCAAGAAAGATGATCGGTATCGGTTTCATGCGTGGTTGCGGCTGTGCCATACCTGACAACTCAGGATACGACGCCATTGTCGTATCCTGAGGTTGTCGTCTTGTTCGGACACCTCCACAATATGCTACGGAGCGCCCTGTGTCTCTCCGGGAATGACGGCAATTTCGCAGCGGGATCGCAAAGGGGTGCTGTGCGGGATCTTACGGAAAAGCTGCGGAGTCTCTACGGGAGTTCTGCGGGCGATCGGGCGCATGCTGCATTCTGCCGGTTGCAGCATCACTCACCCCTCACGTCGTCCCTTGGCCACCTCACGTGCGATTGCGGTGATCACGGCAACTTCGCGACTGCTGGGGGCGGCCCGTAAAATCAGCCGCCGCACAATGCGCATGGTCGTCGTTGCTGTCCCCGATTTTACAAAGCGTAGGGCGCCTAGTGCGTCTTCCAATGCGGCAAAACATGTTTCCAACTCTGCGCCGCTTGCCGGCGCCGGCCCGATCGGCGCCGGTGCCGGGGTAACAGCAGCCTGCCGTAATTCATACAACACCAGCAACACTGCCTGGGCCAGATTGAGCGAGGGATAGTGCGGATCGGTCGGCAGCCGCAACAGGGCCTGGCAGCGGTCGAGGGCGTCGTTATCGAGGCCGTTATCTTCGGGGCCGAAGAGCAGTGCGAGCGGGCCGGCCTGGGCGCGGGCGAGTAGATCGGGCGCCAGGATACGCGGATCGGTGTGTAGCGGCCGATCGCGGTGGCTTCTGGCGCTTGTGCCGAGCACAAACCGGCAATCGGCCAGTGCTTCGTCGAGCGATGCGTGGATCGTCATGCCGGCCAGAATATCGTCGCTGCGGTGAGCGATTCCACCGATATCGGCCGGATCGAAGTGCTCTGGTTGCACCAGGCGTAATTGCCCAACGCCGGTGTTCTTCATGGCCCGCACCACTGCGCCGATATTGCGCACATCACGCGGCCGCAGCAGCACCACCACCAGTTGATTCAGCATCATTTCAAAATATAATAAGTCGCACGTTTCTCGCCGACCTTCAGCAGCATACCGCGCTCAACCAGATCGGCCAGATCGCGCCGGATCGTCTCAGCACTGACATCGGGGTTCAATTCCTGCAAATCACGGTTCGTGATCCGGCGCTGCTCGCTCAGATGAATCAGCGCCGCGATCTGTCGTTCATTCAGGCCCATGCGCACCCACTCGCGGGTATCGAGGCCATCTTCCAGCGGCGCGATCGGCCGGCCTTGCAGGGTTACCAAAAATCCCGCCGCCGTCTCACGGAAACTCGGCGCCGGCAAGCCGGCCTCGGCCATCTGCCGCAGCATGCGGTTGATGCCGTACCCCAGCCGCTCGATCAAACCCAGATCGGCCAGCACCTGCACCAGGCTCTCATTGCGCGAATAGCGCTCCTCGGCGATATTCGCCACCGTGACATGGCCCGGCAGGCGCCCCGGCGAATATACCTCCAGCCGGTCGGCGAAAAGCGCCACCCGCACACCCTCGCCGCGAATACCATAATCACGATGCGCGATCGCATTAACCAGCGCCTCACGTACACAACCGGGTGGAAATTGCGTCCAATCCTCGCGTTCCAGGCCGATCATCCGGCTGCCCTTGCGCATATGATCGAACAACCAGCGTTCGGCGCGGCGCGCTGCTTCCGGCAAGGTGTCGTGAATATCTTCGCGCTCGAACTCGTCGCTCATCTCCAGTCCGCGATACTGCACCAGCGTGATCTCGGCCTGCGGCATCCGGCTTGCCACATCGCGACTGAACAACAGCAAACCGGCATTCGTTGGGCGATAGCCGTTGTTCGATCCATCGGTGCTGCGCACCACACAGCCGCGCCGGTATAGCAATTCCAGCGGACGTTCGACGGCATCAGGCCCAACCCGCTCGGCATAGCGCATGATTCGCGCATCATCAAGATCTGTTGGCGCGGCGTCGTCGGGAATGCTGCGCTCCCAACTCACATCGCCGCGCTCCAGCAAGAGCCGGCGCAGCGCATCAGGCGCGATCGGCTGATTTGTGCCGCCTTCGCGTCGCAGATACTTGCCATGAACCGCATACACCTGCGGCAAACCGGCCGGCACGATTGCCAGCACCAGCGGCGCATCCTCGTGGCGCACCACAATCGGCAGCGGCAGAATCAGCGGCGGCGTGCAGGCAAGGGCCGCCTCGATCAACAGATCGCGTCCGGCGTCCACATTGCTGACGCCCTCAACCCGAGCTTTGCTGCGCCCAGCAACCCCAAGTACGATGGATCCACCCTGGCCATTCGCCATAGCCGCCAATGTCTCAGCCACCTCATCGAGCCTGGCCCGCTCACGCAGAAACGCCAGCCGCGGCCCTTCCGGCTGCTGAAGCAACTCGTTGATCGGAGGCTCAAACGGTGTCGGCTGCGCCATACTCACTACGCGATCCCCGGCTTTCTATAGCGCTGAGCAAAACATTTGAGCCTGATCCAATCGCCCATAGCTTACTGGCGAGCCGCGTGGTAGCGCCATGGCGCCTTGCGCCGACGCGAAGAGCGGTATCATGCATCAGGCATCTTGCGAAAGGCCCCTGTATCCAGTCGCCTACTCACTCCGCGCGTTCGGCACGACAGCGGTTACACAGGCCGAAGATCGCCACATGATCGAGCCGGGGCGTAAAATCGTAGCGCCGCTCGATCTCATTGCGTACCGGCTCCAGAATTTGCGGATCCACTTCCACCACCATCTGGCACTGGTCGCACACCAGGTGATGATGGCGGTGATGGCTGATCAGCGCATACACCATGTGATTCTGGCCGAGGCTGGTTTCACTCACCAGATCGGCGTCACGAAGCCATTTCAGGGTACGGTAAATCGTAGCCGGATCAACGGCGATGTTGGGATAACGCCGGGCGATGCTCCGGGCGATCGTCTCGGCATTTAAATGATGATCGCTGCCCTGAAGGACTTCCAGCACCATCCGACGCTGCGGCGTCAGTCGATGACCGCGAGCGCGGAGATGTTGCACAAGATCGCTGTGGTTACTCATAATTCCCCGCTGGCACACGCGTACCCGCCAGTATAGGCTTCCTATCGGCGGGCGTCAAATAATGTTTTTTCTCTTCCAGGCGTGCTATACTTCCTCTGAATTCTGAACGTCTAGTAAGGTAGCGCATATGGCTTCGATCCCTGTTCCAACCATTATCGAGCGTACGGCCCGCGGCGAACGCAGTTGGGATATCTTCTCACGTCTGTTGCAAGAACGCGTGATTATGATCAGTACGCCGATCGATGATGATCTGGCCTCGGTAGTGGTCGCTCAGTTGTTGGTATTGCAACATCAAGACCCCGAGCGCGATATCTGGCTCTATATCAATAGTCCCGGTGGGGTGATCCGCGCCGGGCTGGCGATCTACGATACCATGCAGATCATTTCACCTCAGGTCGCCACGGTTTGTGTCGGTCGTTGCGCAAGTATGGCCACAGTGTTGCTCTGTGGTGGCGCCAAAGGCAAAAGATTCGCCCTACCGAATGCGACGATCCATTCGCATCCGGCCGGCGGCGGCGCCGAGGGTTACGCCCCCGATGTCGAGATCCACGTCAACGAGATGTTGCGCCTCCAGCGCATGATCCGCCAGATCATGGCCGATCATACCGGCCAGACGTTTGAACGGATCGAGCAGGATTTCAACCGCGATGCCTATCTCACCGCTGCACAGGCGATCGAGTACGGCTTGATCGATTCCATCCTGGAACCGCAGGACCCCGCCGCGTGATATTTGCGGGATTGGGCCACAAAGCCGCCCAATCCCCTCCAAGACCTACCATGACACCACTCTTCAAAAAACTGAACCTGAAGGCTGAATCGCCTCTGCTGATCGTCGCAGCCCCGCCGTCATTCGGGCCTGAGTTGGCGGCCCTTGAACGCGACGATATCCTACACGATCCGGCTGCTGCCGCAACGATTCCGTTTCTGCTCGCCTTTGTCACGACGCTGCCCGAGATCGAAGCGCTTGTGTCGATCATCGCCGCACAGGCTCCCGGTGATCCGCTGATCTGGTTTGCCTATCCTAAAGCTCGCTCGAAAACCTACCGCTGCGAGTTCAACCGCGATACCGGTTGGGCCGCCCTCGGTACGCTCGGCTTCGAACCAGTGCGGCAGGTAGCGATTGATGCCGATTGGTCGGCATTGCGTTTCCGGCGCGTCGCCTTTATCAAATCCCTCACCCGCGATCCTACCCGCCGCCTCACCTCCGACGCTGACTCGCCCCCGGCCTGATGGATCGCCTTCGCCCGCCGTAAAACCCTATGCTCCGATCAACCCTCCGCTCACTCGCATTGCTGCCGCTGTTCCTGGCGCTGGCCCATTTCTTCGGCTTTGCCTTCGGCCACCTGGTTGCGCCAATCCAGGCTGCCGCCAATCCGCTCTACGTTACCCAGGTGAGCCGCGAGCCGCTTCTGGAACGCTACGCCGCCTATGTCTCCGGCTTCGCCCGGCTTGATTTCGGCACCCTGCCGGCGCAGGCCGGTGCAACGCCGATCATCACGGTGCTGCTGAATGCGATCGGCGCCAGCCTTGGTCTTTTCGTCATCGCCGGCGTGCTCAGCATTCTGGCCGGCATCACACTCGGCCTGCTGGCGGTGCGTGATCGCCCGCCCCGTGTGGCCGGCTGGTTGCCGAGTGTTGCCGCGCTCGGCCTTGCCACGCCGACCTTTTTCTTCGCTGTCCTTGGCATTGCCTTTGTGATCATGTTTCTGATCTGGGCGCCCGGCCGCGTCTTGCTCCTGCCGCTGGAGGGCTACGGCTGGGATCGTCACCTGGTGTTGCCGGTGATCGCCCTGATGCTGCGCCCAACCGCGCAGATCGCCCAGGTAACCGCCAATGCCATGGTTAATGAACTGAGCCGGCAGTATGTGGTAACGGCCCGCAGCATCGGTGTGGCCGAGCGGCGGATTGTCTGGCGCCACACGCTGCGCAACGCAGTCCCGGCGATTGTCGCCACGATCGCCACTGCGCTGCGCTTCAGCGCCGGTGAATTGATCGTCATCGAGAGCCTGTTCTACTGGCCCGGTATTGGGCTGCTCGCGGCTCAGACTCTCATTCCGGCCAATAATTCGGTGGTTCCTGAAACGGCTCTGTTCCTTAATCCGCCGCTCCTCGGCGGCGTTCTGTTGCTCGCTGCGGCGCTGTTTTTGCTGATCAATCTCTGCGCCGATCTGATTGTACAGTTCGTTGATCCGCGCTTGCGTTCGCAGCCGGTTGAAGCATAAACCTATGAGCGCATCTTCTCCGCCCCGCCGCTCCAATCAACCGCTGCTGATCGGCAGTTTGATTGTCCTGGTATTTGTGATGCTGGCCGCCTTCGGACCGAACCTCGCCCCTCGCGATCCGCTCGAACGCACCCTGATCGCCGAGATCGGCGGGCGTACCCTCGGCGCGCCGTTTCCGCCGTTTCAATCCTGGGAGTTTCCGCTCGGCTCCGATCGCTTCGGGCGTGATCTCTTCAGTCGTTTGCTCTATGCCGTGCGCCCAACCCTGTTGCTCGCCGCCCTTGCCGCCCTTACCCGGCTCGCAATCGGCCTGCTGCTCGGCGCGATCGCCGGTTGGCCGCAGCGCAGCGCACGCTTCCTGAACGGCCTGATCGATGCCGCCCTCGCCACGCCGGTTTTGCTCACCGCCCTTGCCGCGATCACGCTGGTTGGGATCGAGCGCGGTTTGCCGGCTTTTTTGCTCGGCCTTACCCTCACCGGTTGGGCCGAAACCGCCCAATCCGTGCGCGCGCAAACCCGCCAGATCGCGGTGCAACCATATATTAGCGCCGCCCATGCGCTCGGCGCCAACACACCCCAGATCCTGCTGCGACACCTCAGCCGCCACCTCGCACCGCTGATCGGCCCGCTGTTTGCCTTCGAGATCAGCGCCGTGCTGCTGCTCACCGCCGGTCTGGCCTTTCTCGGCTATTTTATCGGCGGCGGCGTCTGGGTGATCACCAGCGGCGAACTGATCCCGGTGGCCGAGCGCGTCGCCGGTCTGCCCGAGTTGGGCCAGATGGTCGGCACCGCCGATATTCGTCTCAGCAGCCGGCCGCCCTGGGAGATCCTCTTCCCCGGCACGATTATTGTCTGCGCCATTCTTGGTTTTTCGCTCCTCGGTGAAGGCCTGCGCCGCCGGGTTCAGGAACGCCCGCTGAACGCCGGTCTGGTTGTTCGCCTGCTCGCAAACCCGTTCACCCGCCTGGAAGAGGCTCTGGTCACGCGTGCCGGCGCCTGGAATCCCCGTGTTACCGGCAGTATCTATCTGCTGTTTGCGCTCGTATTCCTGAGCGGCGCCGGCTGGATCTGGTGGCAGAATCGCACTGTAACCCCCGCGCCAACTGGATTGGCCGGTGTCGCCGTCGAGACGCCCGGCTGGCTTGCCCAACGCGGCGATCCCTATGGCAGCCTGGGCGGTGACAGCTTGCCTACCACCGCACCGACACCGGCCTGGAGTTTTGCCGAGGCCGTCGATCTGAGCACGCCTGTGGTCGATCCCGCCGGCACGATCTACACAATCTCGGCCGCCGGCATATTGTATGCCCTGGAACGTGACGGTTCGCTGCGCTGGCAGTTGCAACTCGACAGCCTGCCGATCGGCGCGCCCGGCCTCGGCCCCGACGGGACGATCTACGTTACCGAGAGTCGCGGCGCCCTGATCGCCGTCGATCCGGCTGGCAGCGAACGCTGGCGCTTTCAAACATCTTACCGCGCTCAGGCTACATCGGGCCCGATTGTTGCGCCCGACGGCATCATTTACTACGCCGTCATCGATGCGATCCAGGCCGTCAATCCCGACGGCAGCGGGCGCTGGTTGGGTCGTAACCCCGATCTGCCGTTTCAAGATCTGCTGCCGCGTCTTAGCCCCGACGGCACGCTGGTCTATTTGAAGAATACGGTCTTTCGCACCAGCGACGGCGCCCAACTGCTGATCTCGATTGTGCCCGACGAGCCGGTCTTCGCCGAGGGCGCCTTTATTGTCGGCGCCGACGGCCGTAATTACTACCGCAGCGAACATCGTATCATCCCCTGGCGGCGTGTCGATGCCGGTGCGTCGCTTCAACCGGCCCTCAGTTGGGGCGCCTCGAACGCCTTCTTCATGCCCGCCGATGTCGGTATTACCGCCGGCGGTGTGGCCTGGATGCTCTACAGCACCGATTTCGCCGATACGCGGCTGATCTGGATCGATGCCGAAGGCACGCAGGTGGGTGAAATCCTCTATCCCTGGCGCAGCGCACGGGTTCTGGCAACCTATGCCGACGGCTCGCTGCTGGTCTGTGGCCGGCCCCGCAATCGCCTGCCGAGCTGTGGCGTCTTTGCTCCACAGTCCGATCAACCGCTCTGGGAGTTGATTGTCGGCGCTGCCGGCAACGAGGTGCGCGGCGCAGGCCAGGACGGCAACCGCCTGTACCTCAGCAGCAACGGTGCCGGGTTGCTGGCATTTGATCTTCAATAAATGCCGGCAACCATCGTTTTGGTTGGCTTTGACGCCACCTGGGTCAAGACAAGCCAAAAAAGCGCATCGTCATCTACGCCTATCTGTCGTTTCATCAAAAATTAATCAATCCCGGCGATAGTAATGCCCGAAGGAGTGGAATGTGGGAGGTCGAGGAGGGCCGAACACACACAAAGGGGGACATACCATGCTTCGTATCCACCGCACCACGCCGCGCCAGACACTGTGCCACGATCGCGCCCAGTCAACCTGATCTGCAATCTCACATCGTAGCTCGGGCGCGGCAAGCCGCGCCCCTCTTTATTTCACCTCAAGCATCGATCAAATAGACACTTCCCGGAGCCTGCTTGGCGCGTTTTTTTACATCGATCGATCGTTGCGCCACTTCGCCGGGATGTT
>JAAUQO010000099.1 GCA_012032775.1 Oscillochloris sp.
CCAACTTAGCCTATTCGTAGGCGCCAGCCATGTCGTCATCGTTCCTCGCGTCGCCATCGCCCACACGACCGCCAGCGATCAGGCCGCAGGTGCGGACGTAATCGATGGCCCGCGCCGAGCCTTTGAGACTCAGCCGGCCGAGGATCCGACCGCCGGCTGCGATCAACTCCACATGGTCGGAGCCGCGGAAGTCGGCTTCGGCGGCTGCGGCTTGAGGCACATCGGGGTTCCCTTTTGAGAAAGCTTAGTTCATCGTATTCATCAGCTTGGAGGTTTTTCCATTGACTCAACACGAGGTATTATGATTTTAACAAGTAACTCATCCACGGTTCTCTCTAGGTCGTACATATACTGAGCAGTCGCTTCTAACGTTTCATCTGTTTCTGCTCTTGCATTACGCAAAATATTCACATTACCGTGTATAACAGTCAAATATCTCCTGAGTTCGTAAAGCAATGTTGTTAAAGCAAGGCCGATAGGTTGTGAGTTCACTGTGGCACGCAGCACATCCATTTGTTCTTCTTCCATTAATACCTCCAAGGGAGAAGCTAATTCCAAGAGCCAATGTAGATCTCGCGCGCACCACTACCAAAGTGCATCGAAGTGAAAGGTATTCCCAACTGTGATCCAACAGTAGATCCAGGAAACACAGGACTTGCAACCTGTAAAGGCCTCTGCACTGTATCTACAAATAAGGGTTTAGATTTATATCGCTGCGCCAGATCATCTCCCAATAAACGATCGGAAAGAGTGTCCCGTCCGATGAGAAGCTCTACTGTTCCTCCTGGCTTAATAAAGCGCTCTACACCTACCTCGATCTGCGTGCCAGGCTTTGGGGCAATACTGACTACAACATCAGCATTTTTCAGGAGTGGCCCGGTATAGGTTAAATAGCTGTCTTTAATGATCTCGATATTTGGGCCAAGGCCTAATGCATTGCGTCCAGAAGGTGATGGTACTCCAATAGCGTTGTCGATTCCGTATATCTTGGCATTGGGAAAGCGAGTTGCTAGAGCAATGAGATTGTCGGGTCGTCCACCCCATCCCAATTCTACCACTATTGGCTGAGAATTTCGTCTGGCTTGAGTATCAGCAAGATCCTGTATCCCCTCGCCAAGCAGCAAGCAAAGCAGCAAACCCGCAAGGATTTTGGCACCAACCTGTCCGCCATCACGTTGCCCTCCTTGCTGTGTTGGAATTGATTGTGGAGGGAAGGTCGTTGTTGAGGGCAAGAAATAATCGACCAGTGGTTCTCGGTAGTCTTGGCTACCTGGTTTCGGTTCATTTTGTGAGGCCGCGTTACTCGGCGGCGCGCGCCGTTATTCGGAAGGCACTGGCGCAGGTACGGATCCCACCGAGTCCACGGTGGACAACGCTGCCCACTTCCATCCTCAAAATACTTTCCACTTGGATCGGAATACACCACCGGATTACTGAGGGCATAGGCGTAGGGATGGTTGCTGTAAGGGATTGTAGCCCACGATTCATCACTTCGCCATCGGTAAGCCGGGAAGCGCCCACTGGGAACCGGGAGGTGGATGCCGGTTGCCTATGTTGTTTTCCGTTCTCAGTTCCTGGTTCTGCCTTCCTCTTATGCCGCGCCGATCAACTCCTCGGCGATGATCGCCGACGAAAGTACACCGGGCAATCCGGCGCCGGGGTGCGTACCTGCGCCGACGAAATACAGATTCGCGAACTCTTCGGAGCGGTTATGGGGCCGGAACCATGCCGACTGCGTGAGCGTCGGCTCCAGGGCAAAGGCCGCGCCAAGGAATGAGTTCTGCTGGTTGGCGAAGTGGCGCGGATCGACCATCGACTCAACCGCAATATTGCGGCTCAGGTCGGGCATATAGTTATCTTCGAGGAACTGCACAATCGCGTCGCGATACGGTTTTGCCGTCCTGTCCCAGTCGATCCCGCCGTCCATGTTCGGCACCGGCGAAAGTACGTAGAAGGCCTCGCCGCCCGCCGGCGCAAACGACGAGTCGTCGATCGAGGGGATGTGCAGGTAGAGCGAGAAATCCTTGGCCAAGTGTTTGCGATGGAAGATGTCGTGCAGCAGGCCTTTGTAGCGTTCGCTGAAGATGATATTGTGGCGCAGCAATGAGCCGTCGTTATAGCGGCGGCGCGTGCCGATATACAACACCACCAGCGACATGCTGTACTTCTTGCTGCGCAGCTTGCGGTCGGTGAAGATCTTGCGATGCTCCGGCGCCACCAGTTTGCTGTAGGTGTAGGCCACATCGGCATTGGAGACGATCGCGTCGGCGCGCTGGATCTTGCCGTCCTTCAAGCGTACGCCGACGGCTTTGCGCCCCTCGATGATGATCTCCTGCACCGGCGTATTCAGATGCAGCTTGCCGCCGATATCGCTGAACAGTTTCGCCATCGCGCGCACAATTGCGCCGGTGCCGCCGACGGCATAGTGGATGCCCCACTCGCGCTCCAGGTAGTGCACCATCGCATAAATCGACGAGGCATCGAAGGGATTGCCGCCGATAAAGAGCGGGTGGAAGGAGAATGCGCGGCGCAGGAAATCATCTTTGATGAACTGCGACACATACTGGTAGGTGCTGATATACGATTTCAGTTTCACCAGATCCGGCGCGACCCGCACCATATCGCCGAAATGCAAAAAGGGTTTGGCGGCCAATTCCACAAAGCCCTTCTCGAAGATCGGCTTGGTGCTGGCGATAAAGCGCTTGTAGCCCTCGACATCTGCGGGGTTGAAGCGCGCGATCTCGCCCAGCAACGCTGCTTCGTTGCCCGAATAATCGAAGTGCTTGCCCTGGTGATTGAACAGGCGATAGTACGGGTAGCATGGGCGTAGTTCGAAATAATCCTCGCGCCGTCGCCCGGCGATCCGCCAGAGTTCATCGAACATAAACGGCGCCGTGATCACGGTTGGGCCGGCGTCGAAGCGATAGCCGTTGCGCTCGATCACATAGGCTTTGCCGCCCGGTTGATCCGACTGCTCGAACAGTTCGACCCGATGCCCCTTCGCTGCGAGCCGGATCGCTGCGCTCAGGCCGCCAAATCCCGCCCCGATCACGATAATGTGCTGTTGCATAACTGGCTATTCGCCTCTCTTTTTGTTATGTGTTACGTGGTGACATGCACCGCGCCTTTGTGTACGGCTTCGATCACCTGCGGCAGCGCGGAAAAAGACCATCTGTTGTCTCAGTTTGGTAGCTTCGCCGCCAAATTGAGACAACAACACAGATTGTTCCACCCTGCCGGAGGCAAAACGGCGCGTGAACCGCCCCACCAGTAACAGAAGTTGGGAATCTCGGCGCGAGTATACGCATACGCCGTCTCCTCGGCGGAAAAGAGGCCGCTACAGGGCGGAAAGATCCGAACACCGGGGAATTCTTCGCTACTGCAAGGGTTAAATCCGGGTTATGATTCATAAATCTTTTAGGTATCGGTTATTCGACGTATGTAGTAAGCATCCTGGTGCCTTGGTCTGGCGACCAGGCCGCCAAACCCAGGTACCAACAGGGTACTCCGTATGGTGTGCCCTTACGCTGTTTTGAGGAGGGACGATGACGACACCTGCGCCGGTCGATGAACGACCATGGATCGCCAGCTATGGGCCGCAAACAAGCCCCAAACTGGCTGAACCGGCCTATCCGCATCTGGCTGCGCTGTTTGATCAGGTTTGCGCACGCTACGCGGCCGCGCCGGCCTTTACCGCCGTGCTGCCCAACGGCATGTTCGGCAATCTCAGTTTCAGCCGGTTGCACGAGTTGGCGGAACAGTTCGCCGCCTATTTGCGTGAGGAATTGGGGCTCCAGGCCGGCGATCGGGTGGCGGTGCAGTTGCCGAACAGCCTGGCCTATCCGATCTGCGCCTTTGCTGTGTTCAAGGCCGGTTGTGTGTTGGTGAATGTCAATCCGCTCTATACCGCCAGCGAGATGGCTCACCAGTTGCGCGACAGCGGTGCAAAGGTGCTGGTGATCGTCGATCTTTTCGCCGACAAGCTCCCCGAGGCGCTACCGCAAACTGATGTGGGGCATGTGGTGCTCGCCCGCATTCCCGATCTGTTCCCGGCCCTGCCGGGCTTCATTGCGCATAATGTGATGAAATATTGGAACCGGATCATCCCGCAATGCACGGTTGAAGCAACCATGTTCCGCGAGGCGCTGGCAAAAGGTGCGGCTCGGCGGGTAAGCGGCGCGTCGAACGAGTATGCCGCCGCGATCGGCCCTGATACGATCGCGGCCTTGCAGTATACCGGCGGCACCACCGGTGTCAGCAAGGGCGCGATGCTCACCCACGGCAACCTGCTGGCCAATGTGGCTCAGCTTGAGCAGATGGTGCGCCCGCAGATCGATTACGGCAAGGAATGCACGCTGGCGGTGCTGCCGTTGTACCATATTTTTGCCTTTACCGTGAATTTGTTGTTTTTCTTCGCGGTCGGCTCCCGCAACATCCTGGTTGCCAGTCCGCGCCCACTCAGCAATCTTCAGCGGGCCTTCGAGAACTATCCGATCACCTGGGTTCCCGGTGTAAATACCCTTTTCAACGGCCTGATGAACGAGGAATGGTTCGCCGACTATCCGCCGCCCCGGTTGCGCGGCGCAGTGGCCGGCGGTACTGCATTGCACGAGGCGGTCGCCCGGCGCTGGGAGAAACTAACCGGCGTGCCGATCATCGAGGGTTATGGCCTGACCGAGTCGGCGCCGGTGGTGAGTTTTAATCCGATCGACGGCGAGAACCGGATCGGCACAATCGGTATTCCGGTGCCCGACACCGATGTGAAACTGCTCGATATGGAAGGCAATCCGGTGGCGCCCGGCGAGGCCGGCGAGCTGGCGGTGCGCGGCCCGCAGGTGATGAGCGGCTATTGGCAGCGCCCCGACGAGACGGCCAGAGTGCTGCGCGACGGCTGGTTGCTCACCGGCGATATTGCGTTGATGGAAGCCGGCGGTTACTTCCGGATTGTTGACCGCAAAAAGGATCTGATCCTGGTCAGCGGCTTCAATGTTTATCCGAACGAGGTCGAGGATTGCATTGCGAAGTTGGAGCAGGTGCTTGAGGTGGCGGTGATCGGGGTGCCCGACCAGCGCAGCGGCGAGGCCGTGCAGGCGTATATCGTGCTGAATCCGGGCCATGAGTTGAGCGGCGAGCAGGTTCGCGAGCATTGCCGTAAGCATCTGGCCGCCTATAAAGTGCCGCGACAGATTGAGATGCGCGCCGAATTGCCCAAGAGTCCGGTTGGCAAGGTGTTGCGCCGGGTGCTGCGCGACGAAATTCTGGCCCGCGCGAGCGGCGCAGTGCCGTTGGAGATGCCTGTGGCCAAACCGGCAGTTGAGGAGGTGGGCAATGGTTAGTCCGACCGAACAGGCGCTTCTGGCCGTGATGATCGCCGTGATCATGCTGGGCATGGGTGCGTCGCTCACTTTCCGCGATTTTCGGCGCGCCTTTAAACGCCCGCAGGCCATGCTGATCGGCTTTACGTCACAGTATGTCCTTATGCCGTTGATCGGCTTTCTGCTCGCCGTTGCTCTGCAATTGCCGCCGCCCCTGGCGATCGGCTTGATCCTGATCGCGAGTATGCCCGGCGGCTCGACCTCGAACATTTTCACCTATTTCTCGCGTGGCGACCTTGCACTCAGTGTGACGATGACCACCTTCTCGACGCTTGGCGCATTTGTGATGACGCCGCTGTCGCTGCTGCTCTATGGCAGCCGCTTCATGACCAGCGAGATCAGTGTCGGCATCGGCGGGGTGATTAGTGGTCTGGCGGTGATGTTGGTTCCAGTGCTGATCGGCATGGTCATCCGGCGCTATAACGCCAATGTCGGCGCCGTGCTGGAGTTGTTGGGCGGTATTCTCGGCGTGGTGATCATCATCCTGCTGATCGCGCTCTGGGTGCCGCGCAATAGCTATTTGCTCGCCACCACACCCTGGCAGGTCTATGCAGCCGCGATCTGCATCGGCCTGGGCGGCTTTCTGTTCGGCTTCTTCACCAGTTCGTCGTTCGGCATGGGCTTCCGCCGCGCCGCAACCGTCTCGCTGGAAACCGGCATCCAGAACGGACCGCTCGCACTGTCGATTGTGCTGCTCAGCTTCAGCGGCGATCTGGCCAACGAAATTGTGCTGATCCCGGTGCTCTACTCGCTCTTTATTGTGATCTCGTCGTCGGTGGTAACACTCTTCTATCGCCGCGAGAATACGCGCCGCCAGCAGACGGTTGGTGCATTGCTGTAGTTGCCCGAGCTTGCCCAGTCAGCGCGCCTGCGGCAACCGCGAAGTGATGATTCTTTCGGTTGGATGTGGCGGCGAAGCCGCTACATCCAACTGGAAAAACAGGATATTTCGCCGCTCAAGCGATGTCCACATTCACTGCGGTGTGCGCTACCATGCCGGCGGCGGCGATACCCAACAATACCGCAATTGGAAAAGTAACGCCGTTGCCGCTGGTGACAATGCCGAGGGCGGCCAGCATCCCAATCACGATTCCGACGCTTAGCCCGGTGGAACGCTCTTTCGAGAGCGATCCGCGTACGCGGGCCAGTTGAAAAGCGTGAGCGCTCCCGCCGCTGGGGCGGTGATATTGATAAGGGCGGTTCCGTGCATAAGGTGTCCTTGATACGGTGCCGGTCGATGGTTGCATACTCAGCATCGAGATTGCGCCGTCACTCCTTTCCGGGATCTGTTATCAGGAGAGACGCCTGATGGACACGAAAAGTTACAAACTCAATCCAACCGCCAGGCCAAGAAATCGGCCGTACTGTTCGGCGGAAACGGCGATCGCCCGCTGTTCCGCATCGCTCCAGGATGTAAAGGGATGCAACCGTATCTCGACCTGCCTGGCTTTCCGTTCGCGCTGCCATGTGCCGCTGATCCGGCCGTCGAGCACAACCATGGGTTTGAAAACCCCGTTCCCGCCGGGCACGATCAAGGCGGCATATGCCGGATCGAGCACGGCGCTGCGATCACGGTAGGCGATCAGGAATTCGTCGAAGGCCGGCAGCAAGAACACCTGCGGTTCTGCGAAACTGATCGGCGGTTGTGGCGCGAAGTAGTAGGTCTGCTTGTCGATCGTGGTTGACTCAAGCTGATCGGCGATGGCGGCCAGCGCGGCCTTTGTGTCGCTCACCGTCAAGCCCGACCACCAGACAAAATCCGCGATGCCGGCCGGGCCATGGCTGCGAAAATAGCGCAATGCGAGGGTCGCGATCGCTTCGTCACGCCCTGGTGCGGGCGCATTGGGGATCCACTCGTCCAGCAGTGCGAAGGTGGGCTGTTTCTCGTTGTGGGGGCCGAAGCAGATCCGTTTGGCGTAGGCCAACTGAACCAGGATGTGATAACCGCGCTGGCCGGTTGGCGCGATCCCGGCCGCTGCCAGGGCCGCAAACAGGTCGCTGCGGGTCGCCTGGCGGCCGCCAGCCAATGCCGTAACGATCACTTTTTCGGCGGCAACAAGGGTCGGCCCATCGAGTTCAAGTTGACGTAATCTCGGCCGGCTCTGGCGCACGATCTTTGGCGCGAACAGGTCGAGCATCCAGCGTACATCGGCGGGCGGCGCCAGGTGGATGGTGCCGCGCATCAGCCAGGTTCGCACGATCCGGCGCTCGGCCAGTGCGGCGCTGATAGTTGGTTCGGCGGCATTTGGTGTGCGGATGCCGACCGCCCAGAGTGCGGCCAGATAATCCTGGGCCTGCATTGCGCCGAGGGTTTGTACGACGGCAGCGGGATCGTGGTTGCCGGAGCGGTTTATTTGTTGGTTGAGCAAGCGTTGCCGGCCGATAAGATGATGGTTCATCAATAGTTTCCGAAGGCTGCCAGGATTTGATCCAGCCAGGTTGTGGCGCTGTGGCGGCTGCGGGCATTGCGCAGCAGAACCGCCATTGGGAAGATCGCTGAAGTGCTCGAAGCCGGCCGGTGACTGTGCATGTTCAGTTCGCGACATCACTCTTTTTTTGTGCAGTTTTGGCAGGTTCGCCGCCCAAACAGCACAAAATGATCGGTTCTGCGCGTTGTTGCATCTCACCCAGGTATAATAGCAGATTGCGTCATTGTTACCCCGCAATCAGAGCCGTTATGCAAGCAAGCGCACAATTCCCATGAACCGCAGTTGATGCCTGATTCCTGATGCCTGATCTTCCTCCGGTGCGCCTCAGGCATCAAGCATCACGCGATGGATCAATCGGTATGCCCGCCGCG
Organism: Oscillochloris sp.; assembly: GCA_012032775.1. Classification (GTDB taxonomy): domain Bacteria; phylum Chloroflexota; class Chloroflexia; order Chloroflexales; family Chloroflexaceae; genus JAAUQO01. The sequence continues at coordinate 8,176 of JAAUQO010000099.1, forward strand.
CTAGTACGCTCAAGCGTACGTACGTCTACGGCGCACATCGCACGGTGACGGCCTCAAGGCCGTTACAAACCCGCGACGGACGTAGGCCGACCGGTACGAGCATCCCACAAGCGGCCGTTACAGCCTGACGCCGGAGCAGGCCATGCTGCTGGCCGCCGAAGACAGCCCGGTGTTCTTTGCCGGCGCCTTCCAATCGGCCCTCGGCGCGGCCGGCATTTTGCCGAAGCTCGCAGCGGCGTTTCGCAGCGGCGAAGGTGTTGGCTGGCACGAACATGATCACCAGCTTTTCCACGGCACCGAGCGCTTCTACCGCTCGGGCTACCTGGCCAATCTCGTTTCAAGCCGGATTCCGGCGCTGCAGGGCATGGGGTCGCGCCTGAAAGCGGGCGGGCGGGCGGATATCGGCTGTGGACACGGCGCCATAACCATCTTGGTGGCCCAGGCATTCCCGAATTCGAGCTTTATCGGGTTCGACTACCACAAGGCATCGATCGTGACGGCGGAGATGGGCATTTGCCCTGGGGGCGTATTACCCGCTGATTGTCGGGTATGTGTCGTTGAGCCAGGAGCCGGTGCTGGCGGGCTTGATCGTCGGCTTTCTTCTCCGCGACGAACGCGATCAGAATACGCTGGTTGCGCTGCAAGTGACGCCGCTGCCGATGGGTCAGTAGCTGATCTAGCGCCTGAGTGTGCCATCCATAATGGCGTATGTGATGGCCGGGTGGGAGTTGGCGGCCTGCTGTCTCACATTGTGTACACCCGACTGTACGCAGGCGGATCTTCTGTCGCCACGCCCGCTGTGGTTTGATAGTCGTTATCGAGAGGATTCAGTATCGCTGACTAACTTCACATAAGGAACTGACAATGCACCGTCTGCTGGTTGCACTTACGTTGCTCTGGGTGTTTGTAGGCACGCTGGCTGTTGTTCCCGCTCGTGCGCAAAGCGGCGCGGCGGCGGGGTTGGGGCATGCGCTGGCGGCGGCCGGTGATGAACACTGGGATCCGCGCTTTGGGACGCCGGGGATCTATGAGGGTACGGTGCGGGCCATGGCAACTGCGGCCGACGGCAGTTTGTATGTCGGCGGCGGGATCGCGCGGGTTCCCGGCATGACTGCTTCCCAGGGTGTGGTGCGTTGGGACGGCGAGCGCTGGCATGCCCTCGGCAGCGGCGTCAATCAGAATGCCTGGGTGTATGCCCTTGCCACACATGGCAGCGATCTGTACGCCGCCGGTGATTTCAGCAGCGCCGGTGGCGTCGGCGCCAAAGGTATTGCCCGTTGGGACGGCACGAAATGGAATCGAGTCGGTAGCGGCGTCGGCCCGCGCCGGGAATACTACGGTTGGGAAGAGGGCCGGATTCACGCCCTTGCGGTTGCGCCCAACGGCGATCTGTATGTCGGCGGCTATTTCAACTATATCGACAATGTGCCGGCGCGCGGCATCGCCCGCTGGGACGGCAATGCCTGGCATGCGGTCGGCGGCGGGTTGTACGAGCTCGACGGCTTTGAGGGTGCGGAACCCCGCGACGCCAATGTCTATGCGATCAGCTTCGGGCCGGACGGCACGCTCTACGCCGGTGGTACATTCAACCATACCGGAAACGGGCCGGCGGCGGCGATTGCGCGTTGGAACGGTACCGCCTGGTCGGCCATGGCTGCGGGCATTCGCGACGAGAACGACAACACCGGCGAGGTGAAGTCGCTGCTCTTCCATGCCGGCAAGCTCTATGTCGGTGGGATGTTCGGCCAGGCCGGCGAGGTGCTCGCGGCGCATATCGCAGCCTGGGACGGCGCCGGCTGGTCGGCGCTCGGCGATGGCATGTACCAGGAGTTCCTGACCGCTGCGCCGGTGGTTGCGCTGCTCGCCGACGGCAACGGCATTATTGCCGCCGGTCGCTTTGATAGTGCCGGCGGGCAGATGATCGGCGGCATCGCGCGTTGGAACGGCACAACCTGGTCGCCGATCGGCGCGGCCGGGCAGGAGATCGGCTCGCAGTACCTGGAGGTGCATGCGCTCGCCCCCAGCCCCGACGGCGGCTATGTGGCGGCCGGCACCATCGACCGCGCCGGCGCATACGAGACCGTGTTCGGGATCACGCGCTGGGACGGCGAAAAATGGCTGAGCCTCGGCAATGGTGTGGCCCAGTACGGCGATTCGCCCGCCGATGTCGAAGCGATCGTGACCGACGACAAAGGCCGGGTATTTGCGGCGGGCTACGTGAACTATGTCGCCGGGATGCCGGTGCAGCATCTGGCGATGTGGCAGAACGGCACCTGGCATAACATCGGCGGTATCAGCGGCGATCTGCCGGCGATCTACGACATGCTGGTGGTTGGCGAGTATTTGTATATTGGTGGGCATTTCACCCAGGCCGGCGGGATCTCGGCGCTCAATATCGCCCGCTGGCATATCCCGACCGCCCAATGGTCGCCGCTTGGCGCCGGGATCAACGATACGGTCTATGCACTTGCCTATGGCGGCGGCAAGCTCTTCGCGGGCGGCGGCTTCACCATGGCCGGCGGCTCCGAGGCGCTCGATGTGGCGATCTGGGACGGCACGAACTGGAGCGCCCTGGGCGGTGAGTTCGAGATCTTCGAGGTTTTCGATACCGGCTCCGAGGCGGGAACATTTGTGAGCGCGCTGGAGTATGTTCACGGCGAACTCTATATCGGCGGCCATTTCCAGGTGATCCACGCCAAGAACACGCCGCGCGGCTCCAGTGGTTCGTTCACCGCCGTGCATAATCTGGTGGCCTACGATCTGGCCCAGCAGCAGTGGTACAAGGTTGGCCCCGAGATCCATCCCGGCGTAACGACCAATGGCTACAGCGGCTTCGGCACCGATGTGTTCGCGCTGGATTATGTCGGTGGACACCTGTATGTGGGCGGGAACTTCACTGTTGCCGGCGGTATCGGCGCGCTCAACCTGGCCCGCTACGACATTCGCGCCAACAACTGGGCGGCGATTGGATCGCCCGGCGGCGAGGAACTTACCGTGCGCGACTTCGCCATCTACGGCCCGGATCTGTTTGTGGTCGGCACATTCACCACCATCGACGCGGTGCCGGCGCGCTTCGTGGCTCGCTACAATACCGTGCAGGGCCAGTGGCGCAGCCTGGGCAGCGGCTTGCGCTGGTACAACGACAAGTACACCCTGGCCAAGGCGGTTGCCGTAAGCGCCGATGGTGTTTATGTCGGCGGCAAATTCGACCAGGCCGGCGAGACCCCCGCCCTCGGCTTTGCCCATTGGAGCGGCCCGCTCGATCCGACGGTGCCGTTCGATCCGATCAAGGGGAACGGCGGCGACCCGATCGACCCCGAAGATTTGCCGAATAAGCTCTACTTGCCGTTGCTCAATCGATAACGCCCGAAACAAACGAAACGCTTCTACGGTTGACGGTGTCTGCGCCAGTGTCGCAGGCACCGTCTTTGCTTTGAGATCGCGGCAACCGTGACCCGCTGCTCAAAACACTGTTGCCGCAGGATCTCTAAATGCTTGCAAGCTGCGCTTGCATCATTCAGCCGGTGATAAGGTACATTTTTCAGGGAAGGCTTGCCCTCCCTGGCCCTCCCGATACCGCAACATCAATGTGGAAGCATTTAGGCATGGTTTGGGCGCCGGCAGTTTCAGCTTGAGTCGCGGGTTCAGGGTTCAGGGTTCAGGGCAGGTTAAGGGCGTGGTGCGGGCTAATCGTCTGCGGCGATCTAGCGTATGCGCTGCCTCTATGCCGCCTCGCGCAACACCGTCACCACACGGGACTCGTCGGGATCGAGGCCGGGAATGTTGGCGCTACGCGCCCTTTGGAGGGCCGGCAAGAGTTTGCCTGCGGCATAGAGTTCAAGCACTGCCGGGTGGATGTAGCAGTTGCGGCAGATCGTCGGCGTATTGCCCAGCGCCTCGGCCGCTTCGCGTATGGCGCCGCTGATCCGGCGTTGAGTCTGGCGTTTGCCCTGGGCCGGGCCGGCGCGTTCCAGGGCCAGGGCCGTGATGATCGTCCCGGCCCAGGTACGAAAATCCTTGGCCGTAAAACCCGCGCCGCCCGATTCACGCAAATACTCGTTCACATCGGTGGAACTGATCGTCTGGCGGTTGCCGTCGTCGTCGTGGTATTGAAACAGTTCCTGGCCGGGAATATCCTGGCAGCGCTGCACAATCCGCGCCAGGCGCCGGTCGCGTAGTTCGATCTCGTGGGATTTGCCGCTTTTGCCGCGAAAGCGGAAATGCAGGCGCGAACCCTTGATCGACACATGCCGGTCGCGTAGTGTCGTCAAACCGAACGAACGATTCTCGCGGGCGTACTCGGTATTCCCGACCCGAATCAGGGTTGTTTCCAGCAACCGGATCACCGTCGCCGCCACGCGCCTGCGCGATAGCCCCCGTGCATTCAGATCCTCCTCGACATGCCGGCGGATCTCCGGCAGGGCTGCGGCGAATTCCAACATGTGATCGTATTTTGCGGCATCGCGCAGCGAACGCCAGCGCTGATGGTAGCGATACTGTTTGCGCCCGCGCACATCGCGTCCGGTGGCCTGAAGGTGACCATCGGCGGCGGGGCTGATCCAGACATCATTCCAGGCCGGCGGAATTCCGATTCCGGCGATCCGCTCAAGAACCTGCTTGTCGCGCACGGTGTCGCCGTCGGGCCAGCGGTAGCTAAAACCGCGTCCGGCCCGGCGGCGGCGAATGCCCGGCTCGCTGTCGGTTATGTAGCACAGCCCGGCGGCCTGCGCATCTTTGATCGGATCGCGCTCAGTCATACGATCGCAACGTACCGGTGTCGGCACGCATAACATGGCTTTGAGGAAGGTTAGCCTTCGACAATCGATTGGCAGGTAATACAGCGGGTCGCATATGGCAACGCTTCCAGGCGTTCCTCGCCGATCGGCTGGCCGCAACGCTCGCAGGTGCCGTAGCTTCCCTCGTCGAGGCGTTCCAATGCCACATCGATCTGGGCGATTATGTCGTCGGCGTTGTTGCGCAATGCGATGTTGCGTTCGCGCATGAACAACTCAGTCGCATCGTCGGCGCCATGCTGCCCGGCGCCATAATCGCTGGCTTGATTTTCATTTTGTATTGATAAAGCATCTTGCTGACTCATAAGTTCGTGCCGCTCCTGCTCCAGGCGCGTACGAATTTGTTCGCGGTTCATAAACTGTCCTTTCAATGGTTAGTCTTGGTAGGGAAACCAGGACGCGATCGGTTATTGCAACCTTCGCGCCAACGCAAATCGCGGGGCGGGTAGAGCGACGCAATAGGTTGCGCCCTTTCACCTGCCCCGCCGCACTTCGTTTGTGGTTCCGGGTTATTGGTTCAGCGATTCAATATTCTGGGCCAGCGTTGCTGCCGGCTGGAAAGCAGCCAGGCGGCAACCGGCAGATCGCCGATTGCGCCCGCCGCATTCAGCACGATCGCGAGCAACACCACCGGTATCCATGTGGCTGGAACGATCAACAGCATGCCGATGCCAAGCAGGCTGATCGCCAAAAGTGGTGCCAGGGCAACGCTGAAATACGGCCGGCGCGGCAAGTACCAGTCGGGCGCTGCGGCATAGGCATACAGCCCTTTCCAAACCAATCCAAGCAAGCTACGGGCCTGCATACGGGCGCCGGCAACAGATTGCCCATGTTAAAAATCCTTTGCCTGTAACGCACGCCTCACACCGTACGCCGCACGCCCTGAATATAGATCTGCATCAGCCGGCGAAAACTCACATCCTGATCGAGTGGTATACCGAATCCGCCGGCTGTTTCCAGGGTTGCGAAGCCATGCACGATCGCCCGCAACGCCCGAATAGCGTGGATCACGTCGTCGTCGCTCAGTTCATACGGCGCCAGCACTGCGGCCACGATCTCAACCACCCGTGTGCCGGCCGCCACCAGTTCGGGATCATCGGCGGCCGGCGCCCGCACACCGGCCGCATAACACCCTGGATGTTGCTTTACGTAATCACGGTAGGCGACGGCAATTGCCATAAGCGCGTCGGCTTCCGCTTTACCGATCGCCGCCCGGCTCATCAGATCGGCCAGTTCGCGCAGACCCAGCAGCGCAAGCGCGCGCCGTAGTCCGGCCAGCCCATCAACGTGATTATAGAGCGACGGCAGCTTGATGCCGAGTTTTGCCGCAACCTGAGCCAGCGTGAGCGCTTCCAGTCCGTTGCTGTCGGCCAGTTCCGCCGCCGCCGCAATAACCTGGGCCTTGTCGATCCCGACACTACGCGCCATGCTGGGTGCCCACTTTCCGGTCGCTTGCCGCCGCGCCGATCGCCGCATCCAGGGCCGCCAGCGGCTGCTCCAGCACTTCGCCATGGCCCACCGCCAGCCGGCTCGGCTCCAACCCACGCAAGCGGCGCGCGCTTTCCAATGCCGTCGGCATATGCCAGGTTGCCAGGGCCGGGAAGGGGAAAAGCCAGCGTATGTTCCCCGCTACCGCCAACCCGGCCCGGGTTTGAAAGGCGTCGCCTGCGATCAGACTATTGTCGCGCCGATCAAACAGTGCGATCTGGCCGGGTGTATGGCCGGGCGCCGCCACCACCAGCAACGAGCCGATTGTGTCGCCATCGTTTACGGTACGGCTCGGCTTTGTTGTCGCCGTCTGATACCAGCCCCGCAGCTTCGCTTGCGGCTCGTCGGCGTCGAGGCGCATGTCGCCGGCCATAAAACGGGCATCGCGGCTCGAAGCGATCACCTCGGCTTCCGGCAAGAGTGTCTGAAGGGCATCGAGTGAACCCATGTGATCGGCGTGGGCATGGGTGAGCATGATCCGCCTGATTGGCGCGCCAAGTCGGCGGGCTGCGGCCAGAATCTGCGGCGCGCAGCCGGGGATCGCCGCGTCAATCAAGCTCAGTCCGTCGTCCTCACGCACCAGATAGCAATTCACCGGGAAGAAACGCGGGAATTTGGTAAGCTGAGTCAGGTATGAGCCGTGCTGTGTGATTCGCATTGTGTCCTCGCTTCTTGTTATAAAACTACTATAATTAGATTATAGACTAATAGTATTAGTTTTGCAAGTCCGACTTTTGACCGATCGCGCCCGAAAAGGGAATGGTGTTCGATTTGATTATGCGATCGTTCGGTTGCATAATACATTCTCGGGTGAATACAGCATGCAGCATTGCTTTTGTGCATTCCCAGGCGCTAAATCCTTGCCCCAGTTCAAACAAGGCGACATCCTATGAATATACCGAATCACTTTCTGGCAGGCGACGATACGCGCCGCTTGCTCGACGACTTTCCAATCTCACTGATGGTTTATGGTCGTGACGGCCTGTTGCAGACGATGAATCGCCGCGCTGAGGAGTTTTGGGCGGTTGATCGGGCGGCGATTGTCGGTCGGTTTAACCTATTGGAAGATCCTCAGAGTGTCGCCCAGGGTAGTCGGAAGCTCTTTCAGCAGGCGCTTGAAGGGGCGCGGTTCGTAACCGATCCCCAGTTGTACGACACCTCGCAGGTAAATGTGGATCGCCGCAGCGATCGGCAACTCTGGATCCGCGCCACAGTGTTTCCGCTCTCGGATGCGGCGGGCGCAGCGACCCATGTGGTGCTGATGCACGAGGATGTCACGGCACAGATCGAGCAGAATGGTGCGATGGAAGCGGCGCGTACCGAGATCGCCAATCAGCGCGCCGCCATCGATACCCTGGCTAGCCCGGTTGTTGAAGTGTGGGAGGGAATTCTGACGGTTCCGCTGATCGGGTTGATCGATGGGCGGCGTGCAATGGCGATTACCGAGCGATTGCTTGAGGCGATTGTCGAGCATCAAGCCGACATTGTCATCCTTGATATTACCGGTGTGCCGATGGTCGATACGGCTGTCGCCAGTGCCTTGTTACAGGCCGCCCAGGCAGTGTCGTTGCTCGGCAGTCAGGTGGTGCTGGTTGGCATCACCGGCGAAATCGCCCAGACATTGGTGCAGCTTGGGGTTGATCTGAGCCGCATTATCACGCTTGCCAATCTGAAGGCAGCCATTAATTGGGCCTTTCGTCGCCAGGGCCTGGTGATCACGCAGGCCGGTGCAAACGATTAAAAGGCACTGGTCTTATTCCATCACCGTGAATGTATCGATCAGTTGGCCGCCCTGGCTGCGTAGTTCGGCGATATCGCCGGGGCGCCAGACACCTTGCGCACGATCCCAGTAAAATTCGCCGATCGTCGGATCATCAGTGCCGATACCGGACCAGACGACGATCACAATTTTTTCGCCGAATTCATAATGCGGGAAGACATAGGCCGCTTGCTCGGGCCGCGTCGCATTGCGCAGGCTCCACCCCGCAATCGTGACGGCTCGGCCACTGTCGTTCACAATCTGGACGTACTCTTCCTCGGGGAACGCGGGGTTGGTGTACGCAACCACGATCATCTCAATCCCGTTCGGCACTTCATCGGCAACCAGCGGTAGGAAGATGGTTGTGTCGGTTTGTTGAACAACGCTTCCAAAGGAGATTGCCTGTACCTTTGGCGGCACGGATGCGACGCTCCCCACTACAAACAGGCTGAGACAGACAAAACCTACGATCACCTGCATCCAGCGCATTCGATCCATCCTTTCCCTAAGGGTTCGCTGCTGATTTCGGCATGCGACTCGCTCATACCAGCCCACATGTGCCCAGACTGCCCCAACATTGAGCCGAGCTGCAACTTTTCGCCGATCATTCGGTATGTATGAGTGTAGGGATTATACGCGGTTCGGTGGCGGCGATCTCGTGAAGTGTCGGTGAGCTATGCAGGTGTGGGCGGCGCTCGATGAAGCACAACTGATCGCACGTGCCAAATCCGGCCAGGTTGCAGCCTATGGCGAGTTGGTGCAGCGCAATCAGGCGCGGGTCTATAGTGCGGTTCGCCGGGTTGTCGGCAACGAGCAGGATGCGCTCGATCTGACGCAGGAAGCCTTTGTCCGCGCCCATGCCGCGTTGGACGGTTTTGAATGCGAGCGGCCCTTTGCGCCCTGGATCACGCGGGTCGCGGTGAATCTGGCGCTGAACTGGCTGCAACGCCGGCGCCTACCAACGTCGCGATCGACGATGATCCGGCCCGCGTGGGGGCGGTGCGCTCGCCGCCGGATCATGCGGCTAATCCCGAGCGGATCGTGCTGGACGACGAACGGCGCGCGGCGATTCAGGCGGCGATCGCCGCCCTGCCGGCCCATTACCGAGCGGTGATCGAGTTACGCCACATCCAGGATTGTAGCTACGAAACGATTGCAGAAACGCTGCACATGCCCTTGAGCGATGTGAAAAGCCATCTGTTTCGCGCCCGCCGCTTGCTGCGCCAATACCTGGAGGATGAGCAATGACGCATCTTTCATCGGAGAGATTGGAACGCTATCTCGATGCGGATCTGCCGCCTCAGGAGCACGAGATGATCGCCGCACATCTGAGCGGCTGTGCCGCCTGTCGCAGCGAACTTGCCGCCCTAAAGGTACTTTTCGCCGATCTTGCGGCCCTGCCCGACGATCCGCCGCCGATCGATCTGCAACCCCTGGTGCTGGCCCGCCTGGCGCCGCCGGCCTGGGATGCGCGCGCCTGGGGCGTGCTGCTGGTGCAGGCGCTGCTTTGTTTGCTGATCTTCTTCAATCTTGCTCCGTCGCTAGATGGCTTCGGCGTCGATCGTTCGGTATTCCTGGCCGATCTGCCGCGTATGGTGGCCCACATTCAGCCCGCCTGGACGAACCTGAGCTGGGAAGACGTGATCACGGTTCTGCATACCTGGCCCTGGCGACCGGTGTTTGGCTTTAGTGTGGTTGAATGGGGATTTTTGCTGGGCGCAGCAGGGGTTGGCTGGTTACTGGTGCATGCATATGTGTTGGGCGGCTTGCGCAAACCGCCGCTGTCTGAAAGCAGGTGAGCCATGCAGGTTTCCGAGTTGCTTGTGTTATTGCTGCTGATTGCTACAACCGGCGCCGGGCTGATTGCCTGTGCTGCGCTGTGCAGCGCGATCTTTCCACGGCTTCTTGCTCAGGCCCGGCGTAATCTTGAGCAGATGCCGCGCCGATCCTTCGCCGTCGGTCTGGTCAATGCGCTCTTTTTCGGATTGCTCGGCGCGGCCCTGAGTTCAGGCGGCCCGCTCGCCGGTCTGCTGAGCCTGCTGGTATTCACCGGCTTGCTTTCATTCATCGCCCTCGGCCTGTCGGTGGTAGCGGCCCTGATTGGTGTACGCATTGCTCCTGTGCTGCCCCCGCCATTCCAGCCGATGCTCGGCATGCTGCTGCTGGTTACGAGCGCATTGATCCCGCTGGTGGGCTGGATCGGCCTGAGCGCCCTGGCCGGTCTTAGTGGCTACGGCGCGGTGATTATCGCCCTGTTTCAACGCCGGCGCAGCCCAACAACCGAACGGCTCGGCGAACTGGCACGTGATCCGACCGAATGAGTTGGCGAAACAATGATCGTGTAGCGGGGAGGAAACCAATGTCTATCATCGGTCTGGCGCAACGGCTTTCCGGCCTGACTATCCTGGTGCTGCTGCTTGTGTTGCTGAGCAGTTGTGAGCGGCGCAGCCACGAGGTGCGCTATGTCGTTACCGGCACCGCCACGCGCATCGGTGTCACATATGTGAATGCGAGCGGCGGACAGGAACAGCGCGATGTGACCACCGGCTGGGATACGCGGTTCACGGTTGAAACCTGGGAGCGAGTGGTGCTGACGGTCTTTAACAAAAGCACTGCCGGCACGGTCGGTTGCAAGCTGTATGTCGATGGCCGGCTCGTTCAAGAGGCCGAGTCGGAGGGCGGTTTTACGTTCGCCCGTTGCGCCGCCCTTGCCGGCGCCGAACCGACGCCGACACCATAAAAGGAGTTTGCGATGAACCTGGGAGTTGTGTTTGCGATCTTCGGGATGTTGTTGGCCCTGGCGATTGTATTGCCGGGATTGATTCTGACCTGGGCGCTGCTGCTGCCCACCCTTGTCGAGCGTGCGCGCGGCGCGATCGAAGGTTCGCCCTGGCGCTGTCTGATCAGCGGTGCGGTGCTTGCCGTGCTTGCGACACCGGTTCTGGCCGTGTTGCTCAGCGGGCCGGGGCCATTCCAATTGCTCGGTTGGGTTGGCCTGGGTGGCGTATTGGCCCTGGCAACCCTTGGCGGCGCCGGGGTGACCGCCCTGATGGGCTATCGTTTGAGCCGCACCGCATTGCCGACGCTCACGCCCGGCGGTTTGTTGCGCAGCGCCATTGCACTGGAACTGGCGATGATGACTCCGCTCGTCGGCTGGTTTGTGTTGTTGCCGATCCTGTTTCTGCTCGGCCTGGGCGCCGCCGGCTTGGCCTTGATCCGGCCGCTGCGTCGGCGAGTGGCGCCGGTTGCTACGGAGGTTGCCCATGGCCCTCAGCCGTCGTAGGTTTCTGGCCGGCGCCGGTGCACTGGTCGGCGGGAGTATGCTGGCCGGTTGTGGGCCTGAAGCGCTGGCTGGATTGCTTGGCGGAACGCAGATGCCCGCCGATTGGCCGGTTGTCGCCGGCCCGATCCGGCATGTGCTGAACCGGCTGAGCTTCGGCCCACAGAGCGATGAACTGGCCCATGCCGCCGCAATCGGCATCGACGCCTGGATCGAGGAGCAATTGGCGCCGGAGTTGATCGATGATCGCGGTTGCGAGTTGCGGCTGCAACAGTTCGATACGCCGTACCTTGATATCAGCCTGGTGAATGAGATCCGTCCCGAGAATTTGCACGCCGATCTGCGCGCTGCGACGCTCATTCGCGCGATCTACAGCCGCCGGCAGTTCTACGAAATCATGGTCGATTTCTGGAGCGATCATTTCAGCATCTTTCTTGAAAAGGAGCGGGTCGGCGAACTAAAAGTGATCGACGATCGCGAGGTGATTCGGCCCTATGCCCTGGGCAATTTCGCCGATCTGCTCTGGGCAAGTATGTGCAGCCCGGCCATGCTGGTGTCGCTCGATAATCAGCAGAATCGGGCCGGCAAGCCGAATGAAAACTACGCCCGCGAGCTGTTGGAGTTGCATACGCTGGGCGTGGACGCCGGTTATAGCCAGGATGATGTGCAAGCGGTGGCGCGCTGTTTAACCGGCTGGACGGTTGATCAGGATGGTTTGTTTCGTGGCACGCAACGCTTCGAACCGGCGGATCACGACGATGGCCCCAAGCATATATTCGGCCGGATCATTCCTGGCGGCGGCGGCGCACGCGATGTTGAACAGCTCCACGCCCTGCTGCTGGAACACCCGGCGCTGCCGGAATTTCTGGCCCGTAAACTGGCGCGCCGGCTGCTCGGCCAGGATCCCGCGCCGCAACTTGTTGCTCGGGCTGCCGCCGCGTTTAGCGCCGGTGGGCTTGAGATCAAGCCGTTATTGCGCGTATTGCTTGAGTCGCCCGAGTTTGCGGCGGCGCCGCGCCGGTTCAAACGACCCTTACACCTGGTGGCGGGCGCACTCAGGCAACTTGGCGCCGAATGCGACGGCGGCCCGGCGATCCAGGCAACCCTGGCGGCAATGGGCCAACCGCTGTTCGGCTGGTCGACTCCCGACGGCTTCCCCGAGCATGATGCGGCCTGGAGCAACAACCTTTTGCCGCGCTGGCGGTTTGCGCTGGAACTGGCCCGCAATGGTATCAAGGGCGTGCAGATCGATCTGGAGGCATTGGTCGCGGCGGCTGATGCGACTGAGATGGAGCGTTGGATCGGGCAGTTGGGCAAGCTCTTGTTGGGTGGGCCGCTACCCGTACCGGCCGCCGCCCAACTTATCGCCGCCTGCGGCCGCAGTCTTGATCCGGAACCGGCCGGTCTGGCGCTGGCCGGACTGCTATCCGCGCCGCACTATCAGTGGAGGTGATTCATGCAGCGACGTACATTTCTGGCCCGCGCCGCCGCCGCCGTTGTGGCGCTTCCCGGCTGGATGCCGCGAATCGCTCTGAGCGCCCGCGATCAATCCTCGGCCGGTGATGCCCTGGTGTGTGTGTTTTTGCGTGGCGCCGCCGATGTGCTGAATATGGTTGTGCCGCACGGCGAGGCGGACTATTACCGCCAGCGACCGACGCTGGCAATTGCGCGGCCCGACGACATACGTACGAGTGCCGATCTACGCACCCGCGATCTCGACGGCTTCTTTGGCTTGCACCCGTCGCTGGCGCCGTTGCTGGCCGCCTGGCAGGCCCAGCATCTGGCGATTGTGCATGCCTGTGGATCGCCCGATGAAAGCCGCTCGCATTTCCAGGCGATGGAATTGATGGAGCGCGGCGTGGCCGACGGCAGCGGGCCGGCCTCAGGCTGGATCGGCAGGCACCTGGCCGCGCGCAGCACCAACC
>JAAUQO010000100.1 GCA_012032775.1 Oscillochloris sp.
CCGAGACGGGGGGTTCGCTTGCCCCTCGTCGGTGAGCTTTGCCCCGGGGCCGGTGGGCCAGGACGGGTGCCGGGTCATGGGGCTTTTTCCTTGGCCCCCTTCGGGCAGGTAGATGCCGCTGGGCGGTCTTGCTCCTCGGCCTCGGTGGGGCTTGATGAGCACGCGGTCATCGATGGGGTCGGACGGTGGTCTTGCTTGCGGTTGCGGTTGCCATTGGTGTGTTCTCCGAGTGTGTTGGTGTGTGTGTACTGACAGAGGTAACGGGCGGCTTCGCCGCGGCCGCTACGCGGTGGGGATTACATCATGCCGCCCATGCCACCCATGCCGCCCATTCCGCCCATGCCACCCATACCGCCCATGCCGCCGCCCATGCCGGGGGGGCCGCCGGGGCCGGCGTCGTCCTTGTCCTTGGGGGCTTCGGTGACGATGCAGTCGGTGGTCAGCAGCAGCGAGGCGACGCTGGCGGCGTTCTGAAGGGCGACGCGGTCCACCTTGGCGGGGGTGATGATGCCCTTCTCAACGAGGTCGCCGTACTCGAGCTTGAGGGCGTCGAACCCGAAGTTGCCCTTGCCCTCGGCGACCTTGCGGACGATGACACTGCCACGCTCGCCGGCGTTGTCGGCGATGGTGCGAAGCGGCACGACGAGGCTGCGACGGACGATCTCGACGCCCGCGGCCTCATCTTCATTGGCGGTCTTGACATTCTTGAGCGAGGCGATGGCGCGGATGAAGCTGACCCCGCCGCCGGGCACGATGCCCTCTTCGATCGCCGCACGCGTGGCGTGCAACGCATCTTCGACGCGGGCCTTCTTCTCTTTCAGCTCCGCCTCGCTGGCGGCACCGACGTTGATCTGGGCCACGCCCCCGGCGAGCTTCGCCAGCCGCTCCTGAAGCTTCTCACGGTCGTAGTCGCTGGTGGTCGTGTCGATTTCGCGGCGGATCTGCTCGATGCGGCCTGGATGTCCTTGCTGCTGCCCGCACCTTCGACGATGGTCGTGTTCTCGCTGTCGATGACGATCTTCTTGGCCTGGCCAAGCTGAGCGATCTCGATCTTGTCGAGCTCGACGCCCAGGTCCTTCATGATCGGCTCGCCGCCGGTGAACTGCTTCATCATCTTCTGCATTTCGCGGAACTGCTTGACCAACTGGCTGACTTCCTGCTCGTTAACGCCACTACCACGGGCGATCCGCGAGCGGCGGCTACCTTTGATCAAATCCGGGTTGCGGCGTTCCTTTGGCGTCATCGAGAAGATAATGGCTTCGACGCGCTTTAATTGGCTTTCATCGACCAATTCTTCATTGCGGGCAAGCTGGCTCATGCCGGGGATCATCCCCAGGATCTGCTGGAGCGGACCGAGCTTACGCATCTGCTGCATCGCATTGAGGAAATCCTCAAAGTCGAATTTGCCTTTGCGCAGCTTCTTCTCCATGGTTTTGGCCTGATCGGCGTCGTAGAGTTCTTCGGCCTTCTCGATCAACGACAGCACATCACCCATGCCGAGGATACGCGAGGCAAGCCGATCGGGGTGGAACGGCTCAAGCGTATTGGTGTCGATCTTCTCGCCGCTGGAGATGAACTTGATCGGCACACCGGTGACCGCACGTACCGAAAGGGCCGCGCCGCCGCGGGCATCGCCGTCCATCTTTGTCATCACCAGGCCGGTGATATCGACGCGCTCTTTAAAGGTATCGGCAACGCGCACCGCTTCCTGGCCGGTCATCGCGTCAACCACCAGCAAGCGCTCGATCGGATTGACGCGCGCCTCGATCTCGTCGAGCTCTTGCATCAATGGTTCATCGATCTGGAGCCGGCCGGCGGTATCGATAATCAGCACATTGATCATCTCGCGCTTGGCGCGCTCAAGGGCATTTGCGGCGATTTCCGGCGGCGAGAGGTGCGTGCCTTCGCTATGGACAGGCACATTCAGTTGCTTGCCGAGGGTTTCAAGCTGCGTGATAGCGGCGGGGCGATACACGTCGCAGGCGGCCAGCATCACGCGACGGCCGTTCTTACGCAGGTGCAGGGCGAGCTTTGCCGAAAGCGTCGTTTTACCCGTACCCTGAAGGCCGACGAGCATAATAACCGTTGGGCCGGGGCGTGATTCTTGTAATGGCGCATTGTCGGTACCAAGGAGATTGATCAACTCCTGGTGGACAATTTTCACCACCTGCTGATGCGGCGTGAGGCTTTTGGTTACCTCTTCGCCGATGGCTTGCTCGGTGACGCGGGCGACAAAATCCTTAACAACCTTATAGTTGACGTCGGCTTCAAGCAAGGCCAGGCGCACCTGCTTCATCGCCTCGCGGACATCATCCTCATCGAGGCGGCCCTTGCTGCCGAGTTTTTGAAAAACTGACTGGAGACGGTCGGAAAGACTTTCAAACATGAAGCGCTCGTTTCACTGATGGCGCAGATCACAATCTCTGTCATTGTAGCCCTTCGGGCGGGCTACGTCAACGCCGGGGGAATGGTCGAGGTTTGTGGATTGTGGCTGGAGTTGGGCCTTTGTCCACATTTTTTGGTTCTTGTTGCCGGCGAATCCAGCAACACCCAGCAACACAACCATTGTGCTTAAACCGGTTTATCGAGGGCGCTGCGGATAGCGGTGACGATCTCGTGGAGGCCGGCGCTGCGACCGGTTGCCCGATGTTCCGCCAGGGTCTGGGTTGAATAGTGCGGCGCAAGCTGATCAGTGATGCGACGGACGAGATCGCGCACCCGGGCCTCGCTCAGGGGATGCGCCAGGATGTGACCGAGGGTTTGTGCCGCCAGGTCGGATGCGCCGTTCCCAATCAAGGTTTCCACAATTGCCGGTAGATTAAACAGCAACATATTGGGCGTGGCATCGGCTGACAGCCGTTCGAGCGCTTGTACGGCATGGCGGCGACCTACGGCCGGGTTACCTGCGGCGGTGTATGTAGCGCTCAAGAGCGCATGCAGTTGGCCGATCCCGGTCGGCGAGCCGATACTGCGCGCCTCGCTCAGCCCCTGTTCAAAGAGTTGTTGTGCCTGTGTGAAATGACCGCGCTCATAGGCGATTTCGCCGAGTGTGCGGAGTGATTTTACGATCTGTTCGCGTTGACCACTGCGTTGGAAGTAGCGCAACGCCGCCCGGCTACTGATTTCGGCATGCTCAAGCCGGCCGCTGTAAAGGGCGGCGAGGGCTTCATTGCGCAGGCAATCGGCATGTCCGAGCCGGTTGCCGATCTCGGTGTGGAGTTGGCGACTGGCGGCATAATATTCACCGGCCCGCTTGTAATCGCCGTCGCCAATGGCGTAATTTCCGAGCAAAAACAGACAATCGGCGGCGCCGCGCCGCTGGCCGAGTGCTTCGTAGGCATTGAGCGCCTGTTCGACATTGGCCCGCCCGACCGCGCGATCACCGGATACGGTTTCGACATACGACAGAGCCACCAGGGTATCGGCTACTCCGTGTACATCGCCGGCGGCGACAAAGGTGTTGCGGGCGGCGTGCAATCGCGCGGCGGCAGTTGCATTATCGTCGAAGGCGGCCTGGGCGAAGCCCCACACAAGCTGCGCCCTGGCCGTTAGTTGCGGTTCGGCCAATGGTTCGAACAGTTCGTAACTGCGCTGGGCCCAGCTACAGGCTGCTACATAATCGCCTAAGAGATCGTGAAAACGGGCCAGTTGCAGCGATAGTTTTCCCCGCAAGCAGCGTTGTGATCGGCCCGAATTGATTGGTACGCTTTCCAGCCCTTGCAGCAGTGCATTGCGGCCTTCATCGAGTTGGCCGCCAAGCTCCCACAATGCGCAGAGCGGTTCGAGTAATGTCGCGATTGTCGCCGTATCTGCCTGGGCACAGGCCCATGCCCAGGCCGCTGCAAGATTGGCGTCATCTCCGGCGATGCCCCGGATCCGTGCCGGTTCGCCTTTTTGCAGCGCGCTGGCATAGCTGTCGGCCAGAGCAGCGAAGTAATGACTATGGCGGGTGGCGGTTTGCGGCGCGTTTTCCTGATACTGCTGAGCGAAGTGGCGCAACATGGCATGCATGCGGTAGCGATCATCGGCGACCTGATGGATCAGCGCCTGGGCGCTGATCTCGCTCAGGCGTTGCGCCGTTACCCCGGCGACTGCGGCGGCGGCGGCGATGCTGAAACTATCGTGAAACACACCCAGGTCGGCGAATGCGACTTGATCCTCAGGACTGAGCAGATGCCAGGTGTTTTCAAAGGTGGCGCGCAGGCTGCGTTGGCGCGCCGGTAGGTTGCGTGCCGTCGCCTGAAGATTCTCAAACCCGGCCTGAATTGCGCCGACGATCTCGGCGCAGCGTTGCGTACGTACGCGGGCCGCCGCCAGTTCGAGCGCCAACGGCATGCCTTCAAGCAGATGACAGATTGTGGCAACGGCATTTAACTCGTGATCCAACTTGAAGCTGAGATTCGTCTGGCGGGCGCGTTGGGCGAAGAGTTGTACGCTATCGAATGTTGCAACCTGGTGCACCAGATCAGGCGACGCTTCGTCGGGTGCTGTAAGTTGGTGTAACGCCTCGGTGTCGGGAAAGGGTAGACCGGCGAGATCGAGCCGCCATTCTTCGTGCAAATTCAGGCCAACCTGCGAAGTGACCAGAAATTGTACGCCGGGTGCGGCTTCGAGCAGTTCGATCAGCACTTCGGCATTGGCTGCCAGTTGCTCGAAGTTGTCGAGGATCAGCAGGACGACCTGGGTGCGGAGTGCGTTGCAGAGCCGTTCAAACGGCGATGTGCCGGGAATGATCGGAAGATCGAGGACAAGACTGATCGCCGTTGCCAGCCGCCGGCGGGTCGCATCGACGCGCTGTCGCGCGCGCCTCGGCCAGTGGCACGAGATAGATCCCGTCGCTGTAGCGCAAGGTTTCGGCGGCCAGATCGAGGGCGGCAGCCCGTGCAAGGCGAGTCTTGCCCGATCCGCCGGGAGCGACGATCGTAAGTAATCGGCAACCCGGTTCGGCGAGCAGTGCGCCGATCTGTCGGCGTTCGGCCTGCCGTCCGACGAACGATGTTACTTCGGCGGGAAGATTATGCGCTGTCGAACCGGTTTCGGCCGCAATCTCAAAGCCGCTGCCCGATCTCGCCGGTGGTTGCCAAATCCCGCTGCGAATGGCCTGCAACAACTCCACTGTTGCCGGATCGGGCGGCGCAGCAAGCTCGGCAGCCAGCAGGTTGCGACAGAGATCAAACTGGGCCAGGGCGGCATGGGTCTGGCCGTCGGCGGCAAACAGCGCCATCAGCAGGCGATGGGCCGCCTCGTGCCAGGGTTCCAACTGAAGCGCGCGGCGGGCGGCGGCGATCCCGGCGGGGTAGTTGCCGCTGTGAAGCGCCGCATCGCCCTGGCGCAAGGCCAGGTTCAGGGCCAGATGACGCAGCCGTTCGCGCTCGATCGTCAGCCACTCCTCGAATGCGGGCGCGTCGGTGAGGTAACAATCGTCGAGCAGATCGCCGTGATACAGGTCGGCAACGGTACCTGGAGCGGGTTGGGCGGCGGCACGTTCCAGTTCCGCCACATCAAGCCAATCTCCGGGTGCGGCGGCATATGCGATCTCCAGGCGATTGGCCGTGATCCGCAGGCCGAACAGCTTGCGTAATTTGCTCAAACTAACGCGAAGATTCGTCAGAGCGGCGGTTTCGGGCATCTCACCCCAGAACATGCCGGCCAGAGCCGGCCGGGCATGGGGCCGGCGTGTGATCGCCAGGTAGGCCAGGAGCGCCTGAAGTTTGCGCGCATTAAGGTGGATTTCGTGGCCGTCGCGCTCGATCCGGCTGCGGCCGAGAAACAGCAAGCGGATTGTGCCGGCGGGCATATCGTCGGGTGTCGGCATAGGCGTTCTTCGCAAATAATCCTATGGTGTCGGTTTCATTGTACCCAGAATCCCCGGCCCCTTTTGTTGGGTGTGGCCCCCGCTGCGGGCAACACCCAACAAAAATAGAAATTTACGCTCAGTTTACGCAGCAACACTAGGGTACACCAACATCTGTTTTAGCTGAATATGAGGTGTGCCAATGTCACGACGAGCTGTCCATGGGTTGCTCTTGTGGATATTGTTAGCCGGTAGTTTGCCGCCCGGCGCGGTAGATGCGCGGCGTCCCTACGGTGATCTCTCGCCATTACCCGCGCTACAGGCCGTCGCCCCGGCCCAGGCGATCTTTCCGGCGGCCTGTGGCGGCCAGGCGGCCCAGGTTGGGGGTTCAGCCCTGTTTTTGCCGTTTCTGGCCGAGGGCGCTCAATCGACCCAGGCTCGATCCGTTGGGCGTGGCGTCGCTGATATTCAGGTGCTGGCCCAGGCAACCGATCCGGCGGCGCTGCGCGATTTTGCTGCGGCAACCGCTTTTCTGTACCAGGGATCGCAGGCGCCGCAAACCGGCTTGCGCCAGGGAATGCTCGAAGCCGAACGCACGGCTGTGGTGCGTGGTCGGGTTACGGATCGCGCCGGTGCGCCGCTGCCCAACGTGACGGTGGCGGTGGTTCATCAGCCCGAGTATGGCCAGACCAGCACTCGCGCCGATGGCATGTTCGATCTGGCGGTGAATGGCGGCGGGTTACTGAAGCTGTGTTTTGTGCGTGACGGCTATGTGCCGGTGCAACGCCAGATCGACGCTTTGAACAACGACTACACCTGGTTTGAAGAACCGATTGTGTTGATGCAGTTGGACAACCGGGTGACGGCGGTCGATCTGCGCAGCAGTGCGCCGATTCAGGCCGCCCAGGCCAGTCCGGTGAGTGATGCGGACGGCACGCGCCGGCCGACGCTCTTTTCCCGCAGGGTGTGCGGGCGACGATGGTGCTGCCCGATGGCTCGACTCAGGCGTTGACGACGATCAATGTGCGCGTGAGCGAGTACACGGTGGGCGAACAAGGCCCGGCGGCGATGCCGGGCGATCTGCCGCCCACCAGCGCCTACACCTACGCCGCTGAGTTTACGGTTGACGAGGCGTTGGCTGCGGGGGCGACGGAGGTGCGCTTCGAGCCGCCGCTGATCAACTACCTGGAGAATTTTCTTGATTTTCCGGTCGGCGCCACCGTGCCGTCGGGTTTTTATGATCGCACGACGGGGCGCTGGGTGCCCGAGCCGAGTGGCCTGGTGGTGCAGATCCTGCGTGAGGCCGGCGGGCGGGCCGTACTCGACCTGAACGGCGATGGGCAGGCGGCCGATGCAGCGGCCCTGGCGGCGGTTGGGATCGGCGATCCCGAACTGGCGCAGCTTGCCGTGCTCTATGAGCCGGGCCAGACCTTCTGGCGCGTGCCGATCCACCATTTCAGCCCCGGCGACTTTAACTGGCCGATGGCGCCGCCGCCCGACGCTACCCCACCGTCTGGTAGCCCCGGCCCCGATCCGAACGGCCCCGATCCCAATCAGCCCGATCGCTGCGAGCAAAATGGCTCGATCATTGAATGCCGCACCCAGTCGCTCGGCGAACAGATCGCCATCGCCGGCACGCCGTTCCGCCTCGACTACCGTAGCCATCGCGTACCCGGCAACGTCGCCAATCGCACGATCGACATCCCGCTCAGCGGCGCGGAGTTGCCGGCCAGTTTGCAGGCGATCAAGCTCGAAGTCACGGTTGCCGGCCAGCGCTTCAGCCAGACCTTCCCGGCCACGCCGAACCAGTTGTTTAGCTACACCTGGGATGGCCGCGACGCCTTCGGGCGCGTACTGGACGGTCCGCAGCAGATCTCGGTGCGGATCGGCTATGTCTATCCAATGACCTATTCATCTGCCTCAACCTTCGCGGGCTATGGTAATCAGCCCTTCGAGCGCAACTTTGGGCGTACCGAGTTCACCTTCTGGCAGCGCTGGCTCGATCAGATCGGCGGGCCGCCCGATCCACGCCCGATCGGCCTGGGCGGCTGGACGGTCGATATCCACCATCGCTACGACCCGCTGAACGGCTTGCTGATGCGCGGCGACGGCGTGCAACGCCGGATCGGCGAGGAGACGATTCAGTTGATCGCCGGCTACGAAGCGCAAGGCCGGGGTTTGGAGCCGGTGCAGCAGGAGGTGCGACCGACCAATATAACGCGTGGCCCTGATGGACGGATCTATTTTGCCGATCTTGGGTTGCAAGTCGGGAATAGCCGGATCTGGCGGCTGGAGCGCGACGGCAGCCTGGGGCTTGTGGCCGGCGGCGGATATCTGAGGCCCGATTGTACTGAATCTGTCCCGGCTGACTTATGTGGAATCGGTGGCCCGGCAACCGAGGTGCGGCTGGGAACGCCGGAGGCGATCGCTGTCGCACCTGACGGCATAATCTACGTAGCAATGTTGCTGTCGGATAATAAGCGCGGGATCTTCACGATCGACCGTGATGGGATCATTCGCGTGCTGGTACCGCCGCGGCGGTCGCTTTTGTTGGAGGGGTACGAAGCAGCCGGCGATGGCGGGCCGGCGGATCAGGCGCGATTTTATAGTATCATCGATCTGGCCGCCGGCCCCGACGGCAGCCTGTTCATCCTCGACGGCACCTACTGGGTGGTGCGGCGGATCACGCCCGACGGCATGATCGACCGGGTGGCCGGTACTAATAATTCGTATTCGTGCCGTGGCCATATTGAGTGCGGCGATGGCGGGCCGGCGACCGAGGCGCATTTCAGCGGCCCGCGCGGCATCGCTGTTTCGCCGGCGGGCGAGTTGTTCGTGGCCGACCGTAACTATGTGCGTCGGATCGGCAGCGACGGCATTTTCACAACGATCGCCGGCAAGCCGCCGGTTAGCACGATCTGCCCGGAAGCGACGTGCGGCGACGGCGGCCAGGCCATCGAAGCGCAGTTGCAATTCGCGAGCACCGTGGCGATCGGCCCGGAAGGTGATCTGTATATCGGCGATCTCTTTCGTATTCGACGTATACTGGCCGACGGCACGATTGTGACCGTCGCCGGGAGCGGTCAATCGACCCATCTTGTGCTTGATCATGGGAATGGCGGGCTGCCGCTGCTGGCCCGCATGCAGCCTGAGACTATGGTGTTCGGCGGCGACGGCGGACTTTATTTCGCCGACACATTCGGCTATAGCCTGCGCCGAATCGGCCGTAGCCGCCTGGGCGCAGCCGCCGACACAATCGCATTCCCCTCCGCCGACGGCAGCGCGATCTTCGAGTTCAACCCGAGCGGGCTGCATCTGCGTACCCGCGACGCCCTGACCGGCGCCGTGCGCTACAGCTTCAGCTACGATGACGCCGGGCGGCTGAGCGGCATTAGTGACAACGCCGGCAACACCACGACCATCGAGCGTAACGGTTCCGGCGATCCGACCGCAATTGTTGCGCCGTTCGGCCGGCGCACAACCCTCAGCCTTGATCCGAACGGCTGGCTCGGCACGATCAACGGCCCCGGCGGCAGTACCTACCGTCTGACACACGACGCCGGCGGGCTACTTACCGGCCTGACCGATCCGCGCGGCAACCAGTCGAGTTTCAGCTACGACGACCTCAGTTTCCTTGTACGCGACGATCAACCCGGCAGCGCGGCCTGGGATCTGAGCCGCAACACCGACGCCGCCGGCTATGACGTAACCCTGCGCAATGCCGCCGGCGAGCAGACCGTTTATCGTATGGAGGCCGATCCTGACGGTGTGCAGCGCAACATCACCACCTTGCCCGGCGGTGCGCACGTGGTTGCGCTGCGCGATCCCGGCGGACGGCGGCGGATTAGCTTCCCCGGCGGCCAAACCGTCAGTACGCAAACCCTGCCCGATCCGCGTTGGGGCGATCAGGCGCCGTTGATCGGCTCGCTCACCATTACTACCAGCGGCGGGCTGAATTATTCGCTCCAGCGGCAGCGCGAAGTCAGCCAGACCGACCGGCTCGACCCGCTGAGTATGAGCCTTATCACCGATACCCTCACGTTGAACGGGCGTAGTAGCACCGCCGTATACAATGCTGCCACTCGTACGCGCACCTTGCTCTCGGCCGGCGGGCGCGAGGCCAGGGTAACCCTTGATGCCCAGGGGCGCGTCGTAACACGCAGCTTCGGCGGTTTGGCGCCACTCAGCTACACCTACGACGCACAGGGCCGCGTAACCGCCGTGAGCGCCGGCAGCGGCGCTTCCGCCCGCACAACCGGGTATCGTTACAACACCGCCGGCCTGCTCGATCAACTCACCGATCCGCTCGGGCGCACCTGGCAACTCAGCTACGATCCCGCCGGTCGCATCAATCAAGTGACACGCCCCGACGGCACGACCATGACCTATAACCACGACGCGGCCGGCAATCTCGCTACCGTCACAGCGCCCGGCGGCCCGCTTCACAGCTTCGGCTACGGCGTTGATAACCAGGTTGTTGCCTATACCGCGCCGGCCCTTGGGGCGAACAGCGCCGGCCTGAATTACCGCTATGATGCCGCCGGACGGCCCACACAGCTCGATCAAAACACTGCTGTGTTGATCGAGTACAACTACGACTCGGCCGGTCGGGTGAGCAATCTTAGCACGCCCGGATGGAATACGGCGCTCAGCTACGATGCGGCCGGCAATCTGGCCGGGCTGGACGCGCCCAACGCGCAACTCGACATACGTTACGACGGCGGGCTGCGCAGCAGTGTGGCGCTTGCGGGGACGGTGGCCGGGCGGGTGGATTACGCCTATACCGACAACTTCGATCTGAGCAGTCTGCGCGTCAACGGCGCCAACCCGATCACCTACAGCTATGATAATGATCGCTTGCCGACACAGGTGGGTGCGCTGGCACTGGATCGACTGGCAAGCAGTGGGCGGATCAGCGGCACAACCCTGGCCCAGGTGAGCGATAGCTTCAGCTACAACCCATTCGGCGAGCCGAACACATACACGGCGCGCAGCGGCGGCACCAGTTTGTACAATGTGACCTACACCCGCGACAATCTGGGCCGCATCACGCAGCGGGTCGAGACGATCGGCGGAGCGACGGCCACCTACGTATATCGCTACGACCAGATCGGCCGGCTGAGCGAAGTTACCCGCAATGGTGCGGTGGTTGAGCAGTACAGCTACGCCGCCAACGGCAACCGCACTGCGGCAAGCGTGGCCGGCGTGAGCAGCAGTGCCAGTGCCAACAACCAGGATCAGCTTACCGCCTACGGCGCAACCAGTTACAGCTACAGTGCCGTCGGAACCCTGGCAAGTGCGACGACGGCAGGGCAAACTACGAGCTACAGCTACGACATACTCGGCAATCTTCTGAATGTGAATCTGGCCGGCGGCAGCGTGATCAACTACATTGTAGACGGCGCCGGGCGGCGGGTCGGCAAACAGGTGAACGGCGCACTGGTACAGGGCTGGCTGTATCAGGATGCGCGCAACCCGATTGCCGAACTCGATGCAGCCGGGAATATTGTCAGTCGCTTCGTCTATGGCAGCCGCAGCCATGTCCCCGACTATCTGATCCGAGGCGGCGTGACCTACCGAATCATCAGCGATGAACGCGGCAGCCCGCGCCTGGTTGTGAACAGCGCCGACGGCTCGATTGTGCAGCGGATCGACTACGACAGCTTCGGCGCCATTGTGCAAGACACAAATCCTGGTTTCCAGCCCTTTGGATTCGCCGGCGGGTTATACGACCGCGACACCGGGTTGCTGCGTTTCGGCGCCCGCGACTACGAGCCGCGTACCGGGCGCTGGACAAGCAAAGATCCGCGCGGGTTGACGGGCGGCTTGAATCTTTACCAGTACGCGCTCGGCGATCCGGTGAACTTCATCGATCCTGACGGACGTACGCCGCTGCCGATTCCACTGACGACGACGCCCAATACCACCATGAGCGCCGGCGGCCCCGGTGGCCTGGGAGATGTGATCCCGGAGGGCTTTGACGAAGACATCGACACCGACGTAGATTATGATCCCTACCCGAATCTGCCCGGATTGCCCGATTGGCAGGACAATACCGTACCCGACTTCTACATCCCCGGGATCGGCGAATGCCCTGAAACGGGCACCAGCGAAACCGCCGCAGATCGCGAGAATCAGCCGAATAACCTGCCCGAGATGACACCGCTCGAAATGCTGCTTCAGGCATTGCTCGGGTTAGGACTTATCGGCGCAGGCACAGGCACTGCCGGATTAGCCGGGGCGGGGGCGACGGCAACCGCAACAGGCGGCGCAGCGGCGCCGATCCTTATACCCGCCTTAGGATTCTAGCGATTTTCAGGTGGCCTGCTTCACAAAATGAGCACGTGGTGGTTCGCCCTTTTATCGGGCAGCCACCACGTATGATTCTCAAAGGAACGCGAATCGTTGTTTGAGCACAACCCAGGTGCTGGATAGATCAAGACGCCCGTGTGGGCGTCTTGATGAGGATATCTGCTATGGAGCGATCCTATTCGCTTGTGATGTTTGCTTAGGGCACCGAAACAACAGTTCTCGGAAAGATTGCTGTCGTTCAGGCGGCGGGGCTACGTGGGATCGGCACTTCGGCAATGCGGGTTTGCACTAACTCAAGTGCGCGATCACGGGAACGTACCAACGTGTCGATCTCTTCGATTAAATTAATCAGGCGGCGATAGTCGCGGCGGAGCGACTGCTCTTCAGCCGGGCCGAGGCGGGTACGTACAGAACTATCGAGCCACTCCTCAAAACTGGAACTGTGGCTCAACGCCTCGATCGGACTATAGTCGGCCAGGCGGCGCCAAATCTGGGCGGCGCTGTCGGTCAGCAGACGTACGCTGTCGATTGCCATGGAAAATGTCTGTCCTTAGATCACGATATATCAACAATCCTGCGCCACTCGGCACGGGAGCCTATGTGCATGGTAGCGCGTACCGGTGCGGCGAGTATCGGTCTTGAGGTTTACTTTCCCCTCATTCAGCAGCGGGATGTAGCCGAATTGCGTGATTGGTTTCTGGTATAATCGTAGCAATAAGCTCTGTACTACCTTTAATTATGACACAATATCTTTCTGAACGAATGGACGCGCTGCGTAGCGCACGGCGACAACCATCAGCTGAGTTTCACGGCCGCGAACGATTTTTGCGCGTATCGCGCTTTTTTCTTGGTGTGGTGATCCACGTCTACTTCTTTGATATTTTCCTGCCGCGTTTTGCTGTGGCACGTTGGTATGTACGGCGTTCGACGATGCGGCGCTGGATGCAGATCGCCCGGCAGTTCCGCAAGATGGCGCTTGAACTGGGCGGGATGCAGATTAAACTCGGGCAGTTTCTTTCGTCGCGGGCCGATATCGTGCCTGAGGCGGTGCGCCGTGAATTGGCCGGCTTACAGGATGAAGTGCCGGCGGCGCCGGCGGAACATGTGCTGGACGTGATTATCGGCGAATTAGGTGCGCCGCCGACGGAGATCTTCCAGACGTTCGATTCGCAAGCCGTTGCGGCGGCTCGCTCGGCCAGGTGCATTACGCCACTTTGAAAGACGGCCGCGAGGTGGCGGTAAAGGTGCAGCGCCCGCATATCGAGCAGATCATCGAGGTTGATCTGAGTGCATTGGCCTGGGTGATTCGCTTGATCAAGAACTATCCGCCGATCAGGCGGCGGGCTAATCTTGAAGATCTGCTCTCGGAGTTCTCTCGCGTTCTGGTGCAGGAACTTGATTATGTGCAAGAGGCACAGAATGCCCTGCTCTTCCGCGAGAATTTCGCCGAGATCGACGGGGTGTACGTCCCCGAGCCGATCGTCGAGCATACCAGCCGGCGGGTGCTGGTGATGGAGCGGATCAGCGGTGTGAAGATCAACGATCTGGTGACGCTCGACGGGCTCGGGGTGAGCCGGGTTGAGCTGTCGGCACGATTGAACAATTGTTACCTGAAGCAGTTCTTCCTTGATGGCTTTTTTCATGCCGATCCGCATCCCGGCAATCTGTTTGTGCGGGTTGAGCCGCAGTTGCCGGTAACCTATTCGGCGAACGGCTACCACAACGAGTATGGCCCGGCTCACCGGCTCACCGGCGACGCCGAGGCCCATGCGGTGGCGCCGGGAACGCCGTTCACGCTGATTTTTGTCGATTTCGGCATGATTGGGCGTTTGCCGCCGCAGACCATGGAGGTGATCCGGAGCGGCGTGATCGGCCTGGCGTTGAATGACGCCGAGCGGATTGTGGCCTGTCTCGACCAGTTGAATATGATTTTGCCGGGCGCTGATCGGCGGCCGATTGTGCAGGCGATGCAGGTGATGTTGCGCTACTCCTATAATCGGACGATGCGCGAGATGTCGAATATGGATGTCGAGGCGATCTTTGATGAAACGCGCGATATCATTTATGAGTTGCCCTTCCAGATTCCGCAGGATCTGTTGTATTTCGGGCGAGCGTTGAGTATGGTGGGCGGTCTGGCAACCGAGATCAGCCCCGATGTCAATCTCTTTCTGGAGTTGCAGCCTTTCGCGCAGCAGATGCTTGCCGCCGAACGAACCGAGCAAAATTGGATCGATCAGTTTCAGCGTGAAGCCCGCGATCTGGGGCAGATTCTGTTGAACCTGCCGCGCCAGATGGATTCCTACTATCGCGCCGCCAATAGCGGTGAACTGCAGACACGCTCGGATCTGAGCCGCCTGGAGCGGAATATCAAGCGGGTTGAGCGCTCGACCGATCGGTTGGCCGGTGGTGTACTTGCAACAGGGTTGTTCCTCGGCAGTGTGCAGTTGCGAACCAGGGGCATGACGCGCGACGCCGATCGGGCCGGTTGGGCGGCGTTGGCAGCGGTGGTCTGGGCGTTCTGGCCACGGGGCGATCGCTAGAATGTCGGTAGGGTATTTGACAGAATCCTTACGGGCCGGCGGCCCGAAACGCCCACAAATCCGATTACGCTACCGACGTTCTAGCGGGCCGCTATAGGGCGAAGCATTTTGGATCTATAGGGCGAAGCATTTCGCTGCGCGAAGCGCTTCGCCCTTACGGCATGAAGCGCATTTCTGATTTCTTCGCACAAGTGATACCCCGCCTCTGGGATTGGTTTCCGCCGCCGCGCATGGTCAGGCGCGCGATCGCGATCGTTTGCTTGCTTGCAACTGCGGCGCTCCTCATCATCCAGCCCGATTCGCGTGAAGATCTGCGTGTCGCCGACCGGTTGTTTC
The DNA here is from genome assembly GCA_012032775.1 of Oscillochloris sp. Classification (GTDB taxonomy): domain Bacteria; phylum Chloroflexota; class Chloroflexia; order Chloroflexales; family Chloroflexaceae; genus JAAUQO01. Next base: position 14,983 of record JAAUQO010000100.1, read on the forward strand.
TGGCCGGCCAGTATCATGATGCGTTGGTTGCATACAACGCCGTCAGTGCGCAGTTCGCCGAAGCGCAACTTCGCCTGGGTATGTTGCGGGTGTTGCGGGGTGAACCTGCAGCGGCCGAGCGGGCGCTCCACAGCGCACTGCAGCGCGGGTTGCGGCCGGGGCTTTACCAGCAAGCATTGCTGTTCCTGGGCCGGGCGCAGGCCGACGACGGCCGGGCCGAGCGCGCTGCGGCCACCTGGAGTCTGATCGAGGATTGTCGTAGTTCGCTTGAATGCGCCTACCGCGGGCCGGCGCGGGTACTGCTGGCCGAGGCGGCGTTGCAGCGCGGCGATTATCCGGCGGCGGAAGCGGCGCTGCGGGCGGCGCTTGATGCCGGCCTGCCGATGGATTGGGCCGGCCTGGTGCATTACCGGCTGGCGCTCTTGCAGATTCCGCGCGATCCACTTGCGGCCCGTCACTGGTTGGAGACGATGCCGGAGGATGCGGCGCCGCAGGTGTGGATCGCCCCGTTGTTGGCGAACTATGGCGACGGCGCGGCGCAACTGGCGGCGGTGCTGGATGATCGTGGCCCCCACCAGGCGCAGCAACTGGGGCAGATCTACTTAAGCCTGGGTTGGTACGGCCTGGCCGAAGCCCAATTCGCGCAGGTTGATCCGAATGGCGCCGATGCCCTGGGTGCAGCGGCGTATGCGGCCTATACACGCTATCGGGCCGGTGATGTGAGCGGCGGCCTGGCCCGTTTAGAAGCCTTGGTGCAGGCGAACCCCGACGAGCCGCGGGCGCGGACATTGTTGGCGCTGAGCTACCTGGCGGCCGAGGATGCCGATGCTGCCGCCGCACAACTCGATACGGTTGCCGAGTTGACGCCCAATAATCCCGATGTACAACTGGCCTGGGCCAGTTGGTATGCCGCCGAACACAATTATGCCGAGGCGGCGCTGGCGTATGGACGGGCGATCGCCCAGCGCCGCAGCTGAGCGACGCGCTATGCGCTGCTGGCGGCGCGCTTTCATCTGAACACAACTTTTGATTTATGCACCGCCGGGTTGCCGTTGGTCGAACAGGCCGCCGAAGGGATGACGAACAGCGGCGAGGCGCTGACGCTGCTGGCGGCGCTGCGCTATCGCTGTGGTCAGTTTGCCGGTGCTGCCGAGGCTGCGGCACAGGCGCAGATATTGGGCGCCGGGCCGGAAGCAGCGTATTACCGCGGGGCATCCCTGGCGGCGCTCGGGGCTACGACCGAAGCGCGGCATCAGTTGATCCGAGCCGCAGATCTGGCGCCGGCATCGATCTGGCGTGCGCGCGCCGAGTTGGCCCTGGCGACGTTGCCATGATTTCGCGATGCGAAATGTTAACCGTTGTCAATTGTTGGGGCTTGTATGATTTAGCTGATGGTAATGCGGTAAATCCTTGCTGAGTGGCGGCGGAATCGATCCTTGACTCGGCCTTGTGCGAGGGAGTATAATAAACGCACGTTAAGAGTCTCTTAACACTCCACGCAGGAGAAACCGTATGGGGGCAAAGAACACAAATCAGTTGATTGGTAGCCCCTAAGGGCGGCGCAGGTATCAGCCTGCTGCCGCCCTTCGTGTTTTACCGGCAAAATCCTACTGGACGTTGCGGTTCATGTAGACTGAGGAGGTCTCCAATGCATTCAGATTTGATCGGCAAGATCGAAAAAGCCCGCCGTTACGCCGAAGAGCCTGAGCGAATCAAGCTAAGCGAGATTAAGGCTCGTTTTAATGGTGGGAACAGTGAGCACGAAATTACGCTCGCCGATGGTCATTGGAGCTGCACATGCTCGTTTTTCCATAGCTGGCGTACCTGCGCACATGTGATGGCGATGCAGCGCATTATGAATCCGATGCTGACCGACGAGGCGCGACAGGCGGAGTTGGCGATCCCAGCGGTCGAAGAAACGGTATCGTAGCAAGGTTTGATAAACGGCGCTTGACGGCGCGTACGGCTTCGATCATACTTGGCGGCGGGGAATGCCCCGCCGCTTTGTTATGCTCGGAGATCGTGATGACTCGTGTGATCGCCCATCGCGGTGCATCGGCCGATGCGCCGGAAAATACGCTTGCGGCATTTCATCTGGCGCTGCAACAGGGCGCCGATATGATCGAGCTTGATGTGCAGCCGACTGCCGATGGCAAGCTGGCTGTGTTCCACGATGATACGACGTTGCGTTGGGACGGCCGCGATCGACTTGCAGCCGGCTGTACCCTGGCCGAGTTGCAGGCACTCGATATCGGCGGCGAACGGGTGCCGACCCTGGAAGAGGCCTTGGCGTTCGCCCGTGATCACGGCATGGCGTTGAATGTCGAACTGAAGACGGCCGGTGTCGCTGAACGCAGCGCCGCTTTGATCCGTGCCTACAATGTGGTCGATCAGGTGATCGTCTCGTCGTTTGTGCCGGCCGCCTTGCAAGAGTTGCGCGCCGCTGATCCGACCATCCAGCGGGCCTATCTGATGGGCACCCGCACTTACCGCCCCGATGTGCGTTTCCGCGAATTGTGGCCCTTTTTCGCGCTTCAGGGTGTCGGCGCTTCCGCCTGGCATCCCTCGCGTGAGTTGCCGCAACTTGATCGCATGATCCCGCTGGTGCGGCGGGCCGGCTATGCCGTCAATGTCTGGACGGTGAATGATCCGCAACGTATGCGGGATTTGATCGAAATCGGCGTCGATGGCATTATCACCGATCATCCGACGTTATTGCGTGACATTGTCGATGCTGCCAAATTATCGTAGTACCAGCGCGTGCTCCGGCTTCCATGGTTTGGTGCTATTGTAACTCGCACGTAACTTCCAGCTTTACGCTGTAAACTGTTCTCGTCGGAGAGCATAGTTCTGTCTGGCGATAGGCCTTGTCGTAGAAGCGGCGAAAGAAAGCCAATCAACGCCTGGGCAGGTGATAGAGGAACTCATCGGGGAGCGTCCGTTATCGGGCGCTCCCCTTTTTATTTGGAGAACCGTGATGCAACAGACAATTGCGCTGATCGCGCATGATGGGAAAAAGGCCGATATGGTGGCTTTCGCCACCTACAACCGTGATCACCTCAGGAACTACCACCTGATCGCGACTGCAAGTACGGGGAAGCTCTTGAGCGCCAAAGTCGGCCTGGATGTGACTTGTCTCGCAAGCGGCCCCTATGGCGGTGATGCTCAGATTGGCGCCCGGGTTGTTGATGGCGATGTGAGCGCGGTGATCTTCCTGGTTGACCCATTGGACAAGCACCCGCATGATCCCGATATCCAGAGCCTGATGCGGCTTTGCAATGTGCATGACGTGCCTCTGGCGACGAATGTTGCCACCGCCGACTGCATTATTTCAGCGGTGGCAATGCGCAATCAGTCGGACTCGGTTATCAGCGAGGGCCAGTCGCAATCGTAGGGGCGCGGTAATCTCTGTCTCTACGCGCTCCATGCATCACCGCAGGGCCATTCGCATCGCCATATCGCCGGCGGGACGCAACGTGATCAGCGGTAGTGCGGCCGGGAGTTTGCCGTCGGGCAAGGCAGGTGCGAAGCGGCGGGCGAGATGGGCCAGGATCAGGGTGGCCTCGGTGAGTGCGAAGCTATTGCCGATGCACATACGCGGGCCGCTGCTGAACGGAATGTAGGCAAACTTGTGGCGCGTCGCCACGCGTTCCGGCGTGAAACGCTCCGGGTCGAACCGCTCGGGATCATCCCAGAAGGCCGGGTGGCGGTGCGTGACATATGGACTGAAGTCGGTCGCACTACCGGCCGGAATACGATAGCCGCCGATCGCATCGTCGGCGATGACTTTGCGGCTAAGAATGTAAATCGGCGGGTAGAGCCGCAACACCTCGTCGATCACCATGCGGGTGTAACGCAGATTCGGCAGATCGGCCATTGTCGGCGCACGCGCGCCAAGCACCGTGTCGAGTTCGGCCTGCAACTTCGCCGCAATCTCGGGGTGAGCGGCAAGCAATCCCCAGGCCCAGGTGAGCGTCGTGGCGGTTGTTTCATGGCCGGCCACCAGCATAGTCAAGATCTCGTCGCGGAGTTGCGTGTCGTCCATGCGCTCGCCGGTGTCGGCATCTTCGGTCAGCATCAACATCGACAGCAGATCACCGTGGTCGCCGCCCTGGCTGCGGCGCTGCGCGATAATGCTATAAACCACGCGATCCAAGGCTGCAGTTGCATGCCGCCACGCGCGGTCGTAGCGGGTCGGCAGCAGCGGCGGCAACAGATTCATGGTGCGAAAGCGCTCGACCAGTTGTTTGCTGAGCAGGTTGAAGTTGTCGTGAACCCCGGCCAGTTCGGCGTGCATGTCGGTGCCGAAAAGCGCATTCCCGACGATCTGTAACGTCAGGCCCATCATCTCCTCCCCAATCGTCACGATGCTTGCGGCGGCGGCGGCCTGCGCCCATCGCTCCGCCACACTCTCGCTTCGGGCGACGATCATCTCGCCAAGGGCGGCGATTCGTTGGCGGTGGAAGGCCGGCTGGGCCAGGCGACGTTGGCGCAGCCAGAAATCGCCCTGACTGGTGACAAGCCCGTTTCCGGCAACCCGCCGCAAAATGCTGTAGCTGACATGATCTTTGGTGTAGTTGCGAACATGTTCCTGCAAGATCCGGCGCAGGCCATCGGGGTGGCTGATCAAGTACGAATTAAGCGGCCCGATCCGGTAATGCGCAACATCGCCATAAGTGCGAAAGGTTGCCATCAGAAACGACAACGTATCACGGCGGATAGCCGGGATTACGCCGATCAGCGGTGTGCCGCGTGGGCCGGGCGCCTGGCGCAGAGTTGTTGAAACCGCAGTAGTCATTGGTTGCTCCTCAAACGGACGATTGCATTTGGATCATCACACTACTCCTGATCGTGCATATGCGTTGCGAGCCCTTCCAACACCAGATCGAGGTGTTGGTAGGCCAGTTCAACCAGGTCGAGGCTGTCGTTGCGGAGCCACTCAAAGACGGCCAGAAAGTAGCTGCTGCGAATAAGCACTGCGATCCGGGCGACCGGCGCATCACTGCGGATGTGGCCGTGGGCTTGCCCGGCGGCGACCAATTCTTCGATCAGGCGATCGAGCTTGCCAATGCCGTCCGGATCGATGTCGAAGAGGCTGCGACGGGCGATGATTTCGATATTGAGTGCGCGCATCTCGGCCGGTTGCTGAGTCAGTCCGCCGGCCAGGGTGCGGAAAATCGTCCGTAATTGTGCGCGCAGCGGCAGTTGCGCAAAGGTCGGATCGGCGGCTAATGCCGCCCCGATCCGTTCCATCTGGAACTGGCCGATGTGGTCGAGGATCGCGTCTTTACTGGCGAAATGGGTAAAAAACGTCCCCTTGGCCACCCCGGCCGCCCGCGTGATTTGCTCAACTGTGGTCGCCTCAAACCCGTGTTCGCGGAATAGCCGCAGTGCGGCGGCAAACAGCCGATTGGCGGTAAGCGCTTTTTGTTGTGCGCGTCGTTTTGCCATCCCTGATTTCCGATGACCAAAGTCAATGACCACGGTCACTGACTTTGGTCAGTATACCCTATGTGTCAAGTAGCAGGCGATACGTGGTCGGCCTTACGTCACACCCCGTGTACATCGTGTTATTGACATGGTATTGGCGCCGTGCTACACTTTCTTAACCTTTAATGCAGCCCCGTGAGGCTGTGAAGGAGCAAAACATGCACGATCACACCGCCTCCGGATGTCTTTGCCGGTTGATGCTCCCGTTTCCCCTTGAGTGGGGTCACGGGTTTTTTTGTGCCCAGGAGCGGGTATGAGTGGAAAACAGATTCTTGGTGCCGACGATATTCGTCGGGCATTGGTACGGATCGCCCACGAGATCGACGAGCGGAACGGCGGCCTGCAAGGCGTGATCCTGGTCGGTATCAGGCGGCGCGGGGTGCCGTTGGCCGAACGCATCGCGGCTGCGATCGCCGATTTCGAGGGCGTGCAGGTGCCGGTTGGCCAGTTGGATATTACGCTGTATCGCGACGATCTTTCAACCCGCGGCCCGGCACCGCTTGTTCGCAAGACGACGATCGACGCCGATTTGACCGGCAAGGTTGTGGTGTTGGTCGATGACGTGCTTTACACCGGGCGTACCGTACGCGCCGCCCTCGACGCCCTGGCCGATCTCGGTCGCCCGGCTCGCATTCAACTGGCGGTACTGATCGATCGCGGCCATCGTGAACTGCCGATTCGGGCCGATTTTGTCGGCAAAAATGTGCCTACATCCAGCAGCGAGCGGGTTGAGGTGCGCTTGAAAGAGACTGATAGCGGCGATGAAGTAGTGATCTCGCGGTCGGAGTGAGACCACAGGATACAGGGGTACAGGGCATTGGGGGCGGGTACACTACGGCACATTTCTTCAAGACCGGCCGCCCGATGTCGAGTTCCTGAATGCTGGGAAGATTATGA
>JAAUQO010000101.1 GCA_012032775.1 Oscillochloris sp.
GATCCGCATGCGGCTGGTCTTTCGGCCGGTTGCAAGCTGTATAGACAGCCTTATAGTCGGGCCATGTCAACCGGCCCGATCCGTCACCGCGCGAGCAAAGCCAATCAATGCCCCGGTCTCGTTCCGAGCCACGGCGCACAGGGAATGCGCACAGGCGCTCGCCACCGCCGTCGAACGGCTTGGCCTACCGGTTTACTTGTCGGGCGGTGCACGCGGGTTGCTTGGCCGCACGCACCCGTTGCTGCTGCGTCATCAGCGCCGCGCCGCACTCAAGGAAGCCGATCTGGTGATTCTTGCCGGTGTTCCGGCCGATTTCCGGCTCGATTACGGGCGTGGTTTCAGCAAAGCGCGGGTGATTGCCGCCAATCGCAGCCGTGCTGAGTTGCGCCGTAATCTGCGCCCGCAACTGGCAGTTCAGGCCGATGTCGGTTTGTTCCTGCGTTCGCTGGCCGGGCTTGCGCCTGCGCCGCAGCGTTGGCATGGCTGGTTGGCTCAATTGCGCAGCCGCGACGAAGCCCGCGAAGCTGAGATCTCCCAACAAGCCGAACAGCGTACCGAGTATCTGAATCCCTTGTATCTCTGCCGTCAGATTGAAGCAATCTTGCCCGATGATGCCATGTTGATCGGCGACGGCGGTGATTTTGTGGCGACGGCGGCTTACACCATCGCCGCCCGCCGACCGTTGCGCTGGCTCGATCCCGGGCCTTTTGGTACGCTCGGTGTCGGGGCCGGTTTTGCAATCGGCGCGGCCGTATGCTTGCCGAATACGCCGATCTGGGTGATCTTCGGCGACGGCGCCCTTGGCTATAGTCTGGCCGAGTTCGATACCTTCGTGCGCCATAAACTCCCGATCACCGCCGTTGTCGGCAATGATGCCGGCTGGACACAGATCAGCCGCGATCAGGTGACGATTTTGGGCAGTGCATTGGGAACGGTACTGGCTCCCAGTGCCTACCACGAAGCAGTCAATGGGCTGGGCGCCACCGGTATTGCCGTCGCTGATCCCGAACTGCTTGAGGATGCTTTTCAAGAGACGCAAGCCGCTGTTGCCGCCGGGAAACCGGTGTTGCTCAATGCTCGAATCGGCGCTACGGAATTTCGTAAAGGCTCCTTGTCGATTTAATGGCGCTTGGGCGACGCAGCCGCGCCAACATATCGATCGGCGCAACGCATACCAGTGATGTACGGTTCACCTTTCGATCCATACAAAGACACCTGGCCCGACGTTACCCTGTGCTCAGTAATAGCAACCCTGAACCAAAAGGAGCACAGCAATGAATGCCACCCCGAACAAACCCTCCAGCGCCTTTGTTCTCGCTTCCTGGGCCGCACTTCTCGCCGGAGTTACCGCATACTTGATTGGATTATGGAATGCAGGTATGCCGCTCAGCGAGAAGGGTTACTACTTCACTGTCCTGGCCTACGGCCTGTTCTCGGCAGTTTCTTTGCAGAAGAGCGTTCGCGACAAGCTTGAGGGTATTCCGGTTACGGGGATTTATTTTGGATTGAGTTGGGCTTCGGTGGCTTTGGCGATTACTTTGTTGACCGTCGGCTTGTGGAATGCGTCGCTGTTGCTGAGTGAGAAGGGTTTCTATGCGATGGCCTTTGTCCTGGCGATGTTCGCCGCAGTGACGGTGCAAAAGAACACCCGCGATCTTGGCCTGACTGAAGAAACGTCGCGTGAGTCGAGCCCGCTGTTTCATTGGCCCGCCGGCAACACAAGCACCACAACCGACTAATCCCAGTGACAAGTGATGGAGTGCGTAGTTCAGTATTCGACGACCGCCCGGCGCAATGCCGGGCGGTTTTTTGATCTCCGCCCTGTTGCCGATGCCGCAGCGCATGCTGGTATGTTACCCTGCACCTAGATGTCAAGAATGTGTTAAAACACCACGAGGAACCAGCCATGTCCGCTGTTGCCCCCAAGCGCCGGCTTCTGATTCGTCTCGATCCACCCGTCTGGCGCATTTTGTTGCACAGCCTGTTATTTGGTCTGGCGCTCAGTGTTGCCGATCTGCTTTTTAATTTCTATCTGGTTAGCCTTGGCTATGATGCGGCGGTTGCGGGCCTGCTCTCAACAGTTGCGCGGGCGGCGGGGATGATCATGGGCTTGCCGATCGGTCTGTTGATCGATCGGTTGGGGCCGCAGCGGGCGATTCTGATTGGGCTGGTCGTCTATGCTCTGGGCTGGATAGCGCTGCTATTCTCAAGCGCGTTAGGGGCGCTGATCACATGGCAGTTTGTGGTCGGGGCGGCGTACTTATTGGCGGCAACAGCGGTTACGCCGCTGCTTACCACCATTACTCCCGATGCTCAACGTGCGACGGTGTTCGGCATGAATGCGTCGGCGACGTTGATGATTGGTTTGTTGGGCAGTGTTGTCGGCGGCTTATTGCCGGGACTTGCGGCGAGTTTTGCGCAGGTTGCGCCGCAGAGCACGGAAGCTTACCGGATCGCCCTGGGTTCGGTGGTGGCCTTGAGTATTGTGGCGTTGCTGCCGGTGCTTGGCGCGTTGCCGGCACTGGCCGAAGCGCGTGAAGGCGCGGCGGGTATGGCGGCGCCGGTAACGCGCCGATTGCGTAAAGCGCATCTGGTGCGTTTTGCGCTGCCGGCGTTGCTGCTTGGCATCGGCGGCGGTTGTATCTTGCCGTTCCAGAACCTCTTTTTTCGCCAGACATTTGGTATGGATGATGCGGCGGTGGGGTTTACCCTGGCGCTGGCGGCGGTTGGATCCGGCGTCGGTGCGCTGCTTGGGGCGCCACTTACGGCGCGGATCGGTTTGAAACGAGGAGCTGCATTGCTGCGGCTCGGCGCAGTCCCGGCGATGTTGTTGATGCTCACGCCGTTTGTCTGGTCGGCGACGCTTGGGTTCTTCTTGCGCGGGTTATTTATCGCCGCCAGTTACCCGATGAATGATGCACTGGTGATGCGGGCCACGCCGGCGGTACAGCGCGGCGCCGCAATGAGCCTGATGGCTGTGTTCTGGTCGGGTGGCTGGGCCGCAAGCGCCGCACTGGCCGGTTGGGCGAAAGTACAATTCGGCTATGGGCCAATTTTTATTGTTGCCGCAGTAACCTATGTGGCATCGGCTATCTTGATCTTCACGCTGCCAATCAGCGATGAAGACGCGCGCTGAGTGGTCGCTGCTATGAAACATTCCCGGCGGTTATGTGGATCAGCGCAACTGCCGGTAAAAGTGTTCAAGATCGGCGGCCTGAAAACGCCAATCGAAAACCTGCTCGGCGATCATTCGGGCTGTTTGCTCCATTTTGATCCGATTTGGCACATCGGTGAGTAATTCTGCGGCAACCCGCGCGAGATCGGCGGGATTATCGCGGGCCAGCATGCCGATCGGAAACGTTTCCATTACCTCGGTCACATCACCCACAGCGGTGGCGGCGGTGGCGCGTCCGGCGGCCATATAATCGTTCAGTTTCAACGGCCAGCGTCCGCGGTTTGCGCCGCTATCGCAGAGCGGCAGCCAGCAGATATCGCAGGCCGCCAGGTAAGGATTGAGTTGTTCGTATGCGATCGAGCCGGTACGAATGATCGCCGCCGGATGAGCGCTTAAGGCGGCGATGTCGTGATCGAGATTGCCGATCAACAGCAGCCGCGCATTTGGATAGTAGTTGCGGAGGGCGTCGAACGAGGCGGCCATTAATTGGGCATCGCGGGGGAAGATCTGCCCCAGGTAGCCGACAATCGGCGCAGTTGCGGGCAGGCGCAACAATTGTCGGGCAGCGGCCCGATCACCGGGCCGAATCGCCTCGACATCGGCGCCGGCGTGTAACCGCAAGATCCGCTCAGGCGGAACGCCGAGGGCCAGGGTTTTATGGTACAGCGTCGAGGAGATGACGGTGGTGCCGGCGGCGGCGGCGCGAAAACGCTCTTCAAAAAACGTTTCCAGCGGGCGCATAATCATCCGTTGAAGCCGATTCGGTCGTTCTTCCACCGAACCGCCGGCGCCGAACCAGTCGCACCAATCGGTCAGCAATAGTGCTGCGGAGCGACGGGCCACGGCAACTGCCGGGATAAGCGCCGTCGGGCGGCACTCGAAGCTGTGAACGACATCATACTGGTGGGGTGCGAGCCAGAGTGTGCGCATCAGCATCGCGTAGGGATCCCAACCCGAGCGCAGCGATCCCCAGAAGAGATCCGGCGCAGCAATCACTGTTACGCCCTGTTCGCGAAACAGCTTGAAGCGCGGCTCGCGTACGCGATTCATCGCCACGAGTGTCAGACGATGGCCGCGTTCAGCCAGGCAACGAGCCAGGTGCCAGGCGCGCCAGTATGTACCGTAACCAACGGCATTGAACACAAGCATCAGAATGCGCAACTTCATGCCCGCGCGCCCTCCCAGAGGCCGCGCCAATAGGCGCGTGCGGCGTCGAGGCGGCGGCGGAACAAGAGGCGGCAGGTGGTGCGAATGGCACTGCCGGTGCGGTAAGGCCAGATCAGTGGCCACTGCCAGAGCCGGGCATGCTTGCGGAAATATTGAACGCTACTGCGGGCCATCTGATAGCGTTCGTTCGGCGAGTCGCTGCCGCCCGACGAACGAGCAACTTTATGGTACATCACGGCGCGTGGTTCCACAAACACCCGTACCCCGGCGCGACGCGCCCGCAGACAATAATCGCTATCTTCGTAGTACATAAAAAAGCGTTCGTCGAGCAATCCAATCCGATCCAGTGTTTCACGGGCGATCAGCATGCCGCATCCGGTAATGAAATCGACCGCAAATGGAACCGGTTTGCCATGGGGTGGCGTATCCTGACGCCGAATCTCCAGCAGTAGCGGGCGCAACCGGCCGCCAAGCCACCAGATACGCTGCGGCAGATCAGCATAGTAGATCATCGGTGAGATCAACCCGGCCTGCTGTTCACGGGCCGTCGCCACCAACTGATCGAGCATGTCGGGTTCCATGGTTGTATCGTTATTCGCCAGCAACATAAATGCCGCGCCGCTCTGCAATCCATGGCGCAGCCCGACATTCATCCCGGCGGCAAAGCCCAGATTGGCGCCATTCAGCAGTTGATCGACTTCAGGAAAGGCGGCGCCGATCGCCTCTGGCGAACCATCTTCGGAGCCGTTATCGACCACTATCAGGCAGGTATGTGGATAGTGTAATCCTCGGCAGGAAGCCAGAAAATCAAGTGTATCCTGCTTGCGGTTCCAATTCAACGTGATGATCGCCACCAGAGGCAGATCGGCCATTGAACGCTCCCTACGGTCAATGCAACATGCCAAAACCACACCGCAGCGCGATCAGGGATCGAGCAGTTACGTGGCGACGGCGTATCATTTCGTGGTCTCAGGCGGTACAGGTTACGGGCGCTATGATACCGCATTTGCGGAAACTATGGAGAGCGCTACGCTCACGGAAAGCTGAAAGTTGCCGATGGCACCTCAATCAAACCAGACGCGCTACTACCTTGGTTTCAACCTTGTGCCGGGCATCGGTCCCGCGCGCTTAGGGCGCTTGATCGAGTATTGCGGCTCGTTGGAGGCTGCGTGGCATGCGGATGATTTTGCACTAGCGGCGGCAGGAATCGATGGACGCAGCAGCGCGGCGTTGATTGCGGCGCGTGGGCGGCTTGATCTTGATGCAGAGTTGACGAAACTTACGCGGGCCGGGATAACGGCACTTGGCCTGGAAGATCCGGCGTACCCGGCACTTCTGCGGCAGATCCCCGGCGCGCCGCCGCTTATTTATGTGCGCGACGCACTCATCCCCGCCGACGAGCGTGCGGTGGCGATCGTCGGCACGCGCAACCCAAGTACTTATGGACGCGAGGTGGCAATCCGGCTGGCCGGCGAACTGGCCGCAGCCGGGATCACCATTGTCAGCGGCTTAGCGCTCGGGATCGATGCGCTGGCGCATCGCGCCGCCCTTGATGCCGGTGGGCGCACGCTGGCCGTGCTTGGTTCCGGCGTAGATCGGCCCTACCCGCTCCAGAATCGGCGCTTAGCCGATCGGATTCGAACCGCCGGCGCCTTGATCAGTGATTTTCCGCTTGGCACTGCGCCGGTGGCGGCGAATTTTCCGCCGCGCAACCGGATCATCAGTGGGCTGGCATTGGCGACGGTGGTGGTGGAAGCGGGCGAGCGCAGCGGTGCATTGATTACGGTGGAATTCGCCCTGGAGCAAGGGCGCGATGTGCTGGCGGTGCCGGGCAGTATTCTTGCTGCGCAGAATGTCGGCACCAACCGGCTGATTCGCAACGGCGCGCAACCGGTGCTGGGAGTGCAAGATATCCTGGCTGCACTCAACATCGATCAGGTCGTCGCGCAGCAAAGCGCCCGCAACGAATTACCGGTCGAGCCGGCCGAGGCTCTGGTGCTGGAACAGATCAATGCCGAACCACGGCATTCCGATGAGATCGGCCGGGCGATTGGGCTTTCCGCCGCCGAAACATCCGCCGCCCTGGTGACATTGGAACTCAAAGGCTTTATTCGTCAGAGTACACCATTTTATTATGTACGGCGCGGTTAGGACAGGTCGGCCTACGTCCGTCGAGGGTTTTAACGGCCTTGAGGCCGTCACCGTGCGATGTGCGCCGGAGACGTACGTACGCTTGAGCGTACTAGGATCAATGCAAAATTGCCACAAGGCGTTCCAGCACGACAAATATTGAATGATGCCTTAATCAGGCGGCTTGACACGGTGTTATCGGTCGAATACCGCTTCAATTCGGCCGGCTAATGCATCAGCGATCATACGGCGGGTACGCGGCAACAGTGGCGGCAACTGATCGGGGGGGAAGAAATCGACATTGACATTTTCGTGACCGGTCGGCCGCAGTTCCCCGCCAATGATCCGGGCGGCGAAGAAGAGCGCTAAAATCTGGGCCTGATCGCCGTTCGGGTAGCTCCAGTGGAATTCCGGCCCGCCGTACACACCAATCAACCGCTCGGCCTCCAACTCCAGGCCGGTCTCCTCGCGCACTTCGCGGGCCATACCGCGAGCCGGCACTTCGTCGAGTCCGATCGTGCCGCCGGGTACATCCCAGAGCATCACATCGGCGCGGCGGGCGAGCAGAATGCGGCCGTACTCATCGCAGGCATAGCCGCTTGCGCGTACCTGCAAAATGCGTTGGTGGCCGACATACGAGCGAAGCCAGCGGGTATATTTTACCGTCATGACGGGTTCCTCCTCAGGCTGATCGCCAGCCGAAAGCCGGTAAACTCATTTCGCACCTGTGGCGTGAGCCGAAATCGACAGGCGCAACGGGCGAATCCGTGAGGGTTGGCGTAGCATCCGCCGCGCAAAATCCGCCGGCCGGCTCCCGGCCCCTCGCGTTCATCATCACTCCGATAGGGATACAACCGATCGAGCGATGCCGTCCATTCCCAGACATTGCCGGCCATATCGAGCGTTCCCCAGGGACTGGCGCCGGCCGGGTAATCGCCCACCGGACTGGTACTTGCCCGGCTGCTTTCGCGGGTATTGGCCAGTTCGGGCTGAAATTCGTTGCCCCAGGGAAAGCTGCGTCCGTCGTCGCCACGGGCCGCGCGCTCCCATTCGGCTCGCTCGGCAGACGAAACGGGCCTTCAGTATTCAGTGTGCCGATCTGCGCATTTTGGGTGCTGAGCCATGCACAAAAAGCCGTTGCATCAACCCAACTCACGTCGGTTACCGGATGTTCGGAGCGAGCGACCGGCGGGTTTGGGCCGCGCCAGTTGAGCGGCGGCGTTGCCTGCGTGGCGGCGACATAAGTGGCGTAGAGCGCGTTCGTCACCGGCGTAGCGGCGATCGCGAATGGCGGCAAGGCCACAAGATGTTGCGGCGACTCCTCGCGATAACTCTCGCGGGTGCCGCCGAAACGCCGCGCCAGATCACTCAGATCGCGTTCCGGCGTACCCATCAGGAATGAACCGGCTGGAATAGCGATAAATTGTGGCAGGGTTGGTGCCGAACTACTCATTGTTCAAAAATCCGATCAAGCCGAGCCAGTTCCCGATTGTAGATCGTAACCGCGAAAAAGTCGATATTTTCAACCGAGCGTACCGCATCGTAGCCTTTTCTAAGAAACGAATGCACGGCTTCGATCCCGGCAAGGCGGGCGATCAGGCCGGAGCGATGCAGGGCGATGCCGAGCAATTGCGACCGCGACAGGCGATACACATTGTACAGGCTACTGTTGATCAGTTCGAGTTGATGGCGGCGCTGCTTGTAGTTGTCGGCGCTGCGATACCAATGTTCGTAGGTTGCTTCATCGAAGTCGGTGCCGGTTTTCGCCGCCACCATCAATTGCGCCAGGTGCTCATCCAGGCGATAGGTGAGATCGAGCAGATCGAGCACCTGTTCAATATCATTCCAGCGGACGCCGGGCACAATATGCAGGAATTGTTGCATCCGGCGGGCCTGCTCGTCGCGGCGGCTAAAATCACGCGGGCCATACATCTCGGTGAAGAAAAACTCGCCGACCGATTCGTACTGCGGCATTAACGCGAGATCATTATAATCGCGACGCAGGCGATTGGCCTGAAAAATCTGTAGAGCGAGCCGATACTGTTGAAGTGTGCTCATTGAAAAGAGATTTCGTGGATGCGGTTGCCGTCATAACGACAATCTCCTCCACGAAATAAGCAAGGCTAGCTCAACCCATTCAAATGATTTTGCGCCAATTGACCCCATTCGCCATTGCCGTCGAGCAAAATCACGGTTTGGTAGGCGCTGATTGCATCGGCACGACGGCCAAGATCCTCGGCAACTAAACCGCTGTAATAGAGCGATTCGACATAATCTGCACGCAGGGCGATCGCAGCGCGGAAGGCGCTGAGGGCGCTTTCCAGGCGATCCTGGCTGTAGTGCGCTCGGCCGATCCAGTAATGGGCCTCGGGGAAGTTCTCCTGAAGCTGCACGGCCCGCTGCAAATCGCGGATGGCGGCTTCGGTCTCCTCGCGGCTGATCTGCAACACGCCGCGGCGGTAAAATGCCTCGGCGATGCGTGGATTGGCCCGGATCGCGGAATCGTAGGCGGCAAGGGCATCCTCGGGCCGACCAAGTTGCTGCAACAGCTTGCCGCGAAATAGTTGGGCCTCGGCGTAGACCGGTCGCTGGCTCAGGGCGGCTTCCGTGGTAATCAGCGCCTGTTGCAGATCGCCCTGTACTTCGCGTACCTGAGCAAGACCAAGCAGCGCCTCGGGGAACTCCGGCTGTAATTCGAGCGCCCGGGCATAGGCCCGTTCGGCACCTTGCGGATCAACTGTACGCAGCAGCGCCTCGGCGAGCCAGAACTGGGCAGCGGCATTGTCGTTGCCACCCGACGCCTGAGCCGCCGTCTCAAAATAGCTGCGTGCGACGCCCCAATTGCCCTGGGCGGCGGCGATCTTACCCAGCCCAACCTGACCAGGGACGAAGCCCGAGCCGAACTGGAGCGCCTGGGTATAGTTGAACTCGGCATTAGCACCATCGCCGCGTTGCAATGCGATATCACCAAGGCGAATAAATGCTTCGGCGCGGGTTTGAAGTGCGAAGGGATCGTTGCTGCCCTCGGTGAGTGCGAGCACAAGTTGTTCACTCTGGGCGGCCGACTCAAGCCGGCCGGCGGCCTGATAAGCGGCACCGAGTTTGTGCTGCACCAGATAATCGCCGCTGAGTTCCGCCGCCTGTTCGTAGGCTGTGACCGCCTGGTCATAATCGGCGACGCGCATGGCGTGATCGCCGATGCGGATCAACTGCGCCGCATCACTGACACCCTGGCGCAACAACTGGCGATACTCATCGCGGGCGTCCTGGGGGCGATCGAGCGGGCCGGCGTACAGATCGGCGAGTGCGAGGCGCGCATCCACGTTGCGGGCATCGAAGCGAAGTGCGTCGCGCAGCGAATCTTCGGCCGCTGCGTGATCGCCCCGCCGTGCGAGCGACTCGCCGAGTTCAAAGGCGGCGGTTGAGGATTGCGGATCGAGGCTGAGAGCATAGCGATACCACTGTAGCGCCTCGTCGGGATTACCGGCGTCGTTATACAGCCGCGCCAACTCAATTGCGGCGAGCGAGCTTTGATCTACCAGCGGCACCAGAATTTGCAATGCCTCGTCGTAGCCGGCCGGTCCGGCGCGGCGCAGGCTCTGGGCCAGCGCGACGAAACTACGGGTATCGGGGTGGAGGCTCGCCACGGTTCGCCACTGCTCGGCCGCCGTCGCCCAATTGCCGTTTTGCGCGGCCAATTCGGCCAACTTGATCGGTGCGGGGAAGAAGCGCGCCTCAATTTCCAGGGCGGTGTTGAAGAAACTGGTTGCGCTGGCCTGATCGCCGCGATCAAGGGCAACCATAGCCTTGCCGAAATAGCCTTCGGGCCAGGTGTTGCGGGTATTGATCAGCCGATCGAAGGCGGCATCGGCGGCGTCGAGCTGGCCGTCGATCCGTAGTGCGCGACCCTCAAGTGCCATCACCGCCGGATTATCTGGCAACTCCTCGCGCAGTTCGCGGGCGACGCTGAGATTATCGCCGAAGTTGTTGGTAGTGCCGAAGATCGAGTTGAAGAAGCGTCCGATCGTGTTGGCCGTCGTGCGCGGCCTGGTTCGGGCCAATTCGGTTTCGACCAGCGCGCGGTAGTACAACTGGCGCAGGCGATTGCTCTGGGTACGTTGGGCCTGACTGATCGCCGTCTGCCCGGTACCGGGATAAGCGGCGGCGTCGGTGGTTGAGCGGCGCCGCCACAGATTGGCCGACTGCTCGCTGCGTTCGGCGGCGCTGTTGAGATTTGTGCGCAGCGGCAGCAACACCTCTGAGGAGAGCGGTTGCGAAGCGTACACCTCCCAGGTGAGCAATCCGACCGCGTCGAGCGCCTCGGCCAGATCGAGCAAAGCCTGTTTTTCCAGCAGCACCGCGCTGTTGCGCAGGCGCACAATCTGGCGGCGATCCGCTGGAACCGCACGGAGGTCGCGCTCGATCTGATCTTCGACCGCGCGCAGGGTTGTTGCTGCGCTTTCGAGCCGCCCGCTGTTCAGATAGCCGTCGGCCAGCAGCAGCAGCAGCGGCGTATTGGCGGGCATCAGATTGCGGGCCTGTTCGAGCTGGGCCACGGCATCGACTGGTTGGCGATTGTTCAGGAACAGTTCGCCGAGATTAAAGCGGAGTTCGGCGAGATCGCGGCCATCGAGCAGCGCGACCGCCTCATCAAAGGCGCTGATTGCGCTATCATCGCCGGCATCGCGCAGGATCACGCCAAGATTATTCGCCAGCAAAGCCGGCTCATCACCGGGAGCGCTCAATGCGATCCGATACTGCTCGGCGGCGCGGCCGTAGATCCCGCGGGCCCAGAGCAGATTGCCGAGTAGCGCGCGCGGTAGTGGCGGGTTGAGCGCCGGATAGCGTTCGTTCAACTGGATAAGCGCCTCGTAGGCCGGATCGCTGAAGCCGAGGCTATAGTCGCGCAAGATCACAATCAGCGGCGCCAACACAGCCTGCCCGTTAATCGGCTCAGCACTGATGGTGTAACTACGCGGCATCGCAAAGCGGCCACGATAACCGTCCCAGGCGTTAGGGCCATAGACGCCGGTAGGATTAAGGATCAGGCGTGGCCGTAGGCTGGCTGAATTCAGCATTCCGCCGGGCTCAACCGAACCG
This sequence comes from Oscillochloris sp., assembly GCA_012032775.1. Classification (GTDB taxonomy): domain Bacteria; phylum Chloroflexota; class Chloroflexia; order Chloroflexales; family Chloroflexaceae; genus JAAUQO01. Next base: position 11,573 of record JAAUQO010000101.1, read on the forward strand.
TAGACAACCACATCGGCGGCCCGTTCGACGGCGATCGCCAATGCAGCATTGGGGTCGGCCGGCGGGCTTTCGAGCAATTCTATACGCATCGAGCCGCCGGCTGTTTGCAGCAAACGAACAAGTTCCTCAGCTACATTCCGGCCGGTATTGCCGTCGCCGCCATCTTGAAAGGGCGCGACAAGCACCAGAAACTGATCGGGACTGCGTGATTGAAGCGCCTGCCAGGCCCCGTAGCTCAGGCCGGTGAGCAGGACAAGAATCAGCGCACCTGCCAGCAAGCGACCGCCGCGCCGCGGGCGATCACTAGGGCGTTCCACAGAAAGAATGGTTGTCCCGGTGGCGGCGCGTTGCCGGCGAAACCGGCGGAGCATCACCAGCAACCCGTAGAGACAGATCGCCAGGACAATCAGGCCGAAAAGATAGAATGCCCACAGCATTGCAGACTCCTTGGCAGGGGGGCGCCCCGGCGTCGCGGGGAGTGGCCGTCTTGCTGTTATTGTAAGTGATTTTTCAGGGAAATCAAGCTACAAGCGCACAGGATGCGGGCAAAACGGTGTGGATTGAATGGGAATCGCTTACAACAACGAGATACTATCGACGATCGCATGGCTGGTGGCGAAAGCCTTGGCGCGTTGCTTCATTGCAGCGGCGGCGCGCCCAACATCATCGGGGCCGGGAAACTGACCGTTTACGGCGCGGATACCGCCGATCGCGACGCTCAGAATGCCGAATCGGCGGGCATTCCCTTCGCGGTCGTGGCCTTCGACATAGCCCCGGGTGCGATCTTCGGGATCGTAGAGATCGGGTGCGCGTAGATCAAAATCGCGGATAATCGTGCGACAAATCTGCTGGAGCCGTTCTTCATCGGTGATAACGGCGAAATCATCGCCGCCGATATGGCCGATAAAATCGCGTTCGCCGGCGGCAGTAGCGACGGCGCCGGTGATCACATTGGCGAGCATGCGAATCATGCGATCGCCGCGGGCGAAGCCATACGTATCGTTGAAAACCTTAAAATGGTTCAGATCGACGTACAGCACCACAAACGGTTCGGCGCGCCGGAGGCGATAGCCGATCTCTTCAGTCAGAAGGATATTTCCGGCCAGGCCGGTGAGCGGGCTACGAACGGGGCGTTGGGTAGCGCGGCGGAGCAAGCGACGAATCCGGGCCAACAATTCATCGGATTGAAACGGCTTGGAGACAAAATCATCGGCGCCGCTCTCGAAACCATTGACCACGGCATGCGCATCGGCGTGGGCGGTGAGAATAAGCATCGGCGTGTGGGCCGTACGTGTATCGGCGCGCAGTTGGCGCACAGCCTCATACCCGTCGAGCAGCGGCATCATCACGTCGATCAGGATCAGATCCGGCAAATGGCTCTGGGCAAGCTGAATCAGATCGACGCCGTTATCCGCGACAATCACCGTATAACCCTCGTCGCCCAGGAGGATTGTGAGCAGGCGCTGAATGGCCGGATCATCATCGGCGATCAGGATCGTCGTGCGTGAGTCAGACATCATTTACTTTTGAGGCCTAACCTCAAGTAACACTTTAAGCCGGCCTGCTGCGGCGGCAAATGCTTCTAAGCCGTCCGTGAGCGGATAACGGCCGTCGATCAAGGCTTCGGTTTCGATCAGACCGCGTTCGAGCAGGCGCAGTGCAGGCGCGAAGGGGCCGCAACGTGAGCCGAGCAACTGAATTTCATCGACTACCAGCATACTCAAATTCAACTCCGACGGCGCTGCAAAAGTGCTTTTCAGCACCAGACGACCACGGGGGCGTACCAGGCGGCGGGCCGTAGCCAGACCGGACGGTTGGCCGGTACAATCAACCACTAGATCGAAGCCGGTTTCGGCCAGTTCGGCTTCACGTAGACAGCGCACGCCCTGTTGTTGATAGAGCGTCCAGCGTTCGGGATGGCGCCCGATCAGGGTCAGATCGCAGCCGGTTAAGCGTAAGACCTGAACAATCATCGCGCCGAGTTTGCCGTCGCCGACCACCGCAACCCGATCGCTGGGCCGCAGGTGCTGTTGATCGACTATTTCGAGTGCGGCGGCGAGTGGTTCGACAAACACCGCTGCTTCGTCCGGCACATTGTCGGGGACAGCGTGCAGGCATGTCTCGGGCAGCGTAAAATACTCGGCCATCACCCCATCGCGCCGATCAATGCCAAGCGTGGTACGCTGTGGGCAATGGTCTTCGTCGCGCGCGACAGGCGGCACATACACGGCAGGCGGCGTTAATCTCACCGACGACCCGCCTGCCGATCCAGGCACGGTTCTCGGCTTCAACAACCGTGCCGACAAATTCATGGCCAAGCACACCCTGGAAGCCCATATAGCCGCGGGTGATCTCAATATCGGTATTGCAGACACCGGCGAGATGGGTGCGAATGATCGCCTCACCGGAGCTACGTTGTGGGAGTGGTCGATCATGAGTCAGGCGGAGGGTTCCGTCGTAGATTAGGGCATCCATCACTGCCTCGTTCTAGCAGCCCAAGATTATGGCCGAGTATTTTACTTTTGTTTAAGAAATCAGGGCTGATTTTCGGCATCTCATAGCCGATCAACTGATTTCTTAGTGAGTTTCGATTATACTATGAAGCATCTCACACCCGCAACCGATCGATTGGTACACTGGTACGGGTTTGGGGATGCCAAACAGATATGCAGGTGGGAGGGCGCTTATTGTGCGAATCATTTTCTTGGTAGTCCGGCATTTGCCGTGCATCCGTTGGAGGCGCTGGTTGCGGCCGGACACGAGATTGCGGCGGTTGTCACACAACCGGACCGGCCGGCGGGCCGGCGGCGCACACTCAGCTCGCCGCCGGTGAAACAGGCCGCCGATCGCCTGGGTTTGCCGGTGATTCAGCCGGAAACATTGCGCGATCAGCATGTTATCGATCAATTGGCGGCGCTGCGGCCGGATCTTGGCGTAGTGGCGGCGTACGGCGAGATTCTGCGCAAGAAAGTGCTGGCGATTCCGCCGCTGGGCTATTTGAATGTACATCCCTCGCTTTTGCCGTTACATCGTGGCCCGACGCCGGTGGCCGGCGCGATTCTGGCCGGCGATCAGGAGACCGGCGTGTCGGTGATGCGGCTTGATCCGGGGATGGATAGTGGGCCATTGTTGGCGCAGGCGGTGGTGCCGTTGGCGCCCGACGCCCGAGCCGGTGCGCTGACGGATGGGCTCTTTCGCATGGGTGCGCGGATGCTGGTTGAGGTGCTGGAGCCGTATGCCTCCGGCGTATTAGTGCCGCACGAGCAGGATCATCAGCAGGCGACGTACACCCGCTTACTCACCAAGGGCGACGGCAATGTCGATTGGTCGTTGCCGGCGATTGTGATCGAGCGCATGATCCGGGCCTATGATCCCTGGCCGACAACCTTTACGACCTGGCACGGCCATGTGGTGCGGATCATTGCGGCGCGAGTGGTCGGTCGCGATCCCGACGCGGCGCTGCCGGGCACCTTCCTTGGCGCCGGTGAGTCCGGTGGCCCGTTGGTGGCGACCGGCGGCGGGGTGTTGGAACTGCGTGAGCTTCAGCCTGCGGGCGGGCGGGTGATGAGCGGCGATGGCTGGTTGCGCGGGCGGCACGATGCCGAGGGGCGCTTCGGCGTCTGACGCAGCGCGTTAGACGGGCTTGCATCGGCCGACATTTGCCCGTATAATCGCAAAACAACGTCCGATTTACACTGTTGCCTCAGGCGGAAAGACGCATGCTTTACGCCTTTTCACCTCTCTGCACTCTTCGAAGCCTTGTTGTAAGGGAGACAAGTCATGGCGTACTTCAAAGACGAAGCCGAGTTGCGTGAGATCCTCGGCGCGCTCTATGATCTGGTAAAGACGGACGCGCAAGTTGGGCCGAAGATCTGCGAAGGCAAGATCGTGATCCAGTTCCGCTACCAGGAACCACAAGGTGTGGTCACGATCGAGGCTGCTTCACCGCCGACGCAGCCGAACGCCTACTGCGATGTGTTCTGGAATGACGAATACCAGGGCAAGGTCGATGTTGAGATGAGCATGAAAGCCGACATCGCCCATCAGTTCTGGCATGGTAAAATTAATCTGATGACGGCGCTGACCCGTAAGCAAATTATCGCCAAAGGCCCGATCCCGAAAATTCTTAAGCTGCTGCCTGCTGTAAGTCCGGTCTATCAGATGTATCCGAACATGCTGCGCGAGATGGGGCGTGAGGATCTGGTGTTGACGAAGTAGGTGTTCTCAGCAGGTGTTATGTGTCCATTGACGATCTTGGATCGTCGGTGGACATACGTTTGTATGCCCACCAATCGCGAGATCTACGAGCGTGGCGTGCTTGACGCCGAGCACGACGACTTAAATCCCTTTTATTATCAACACTACTACTACTACCGGAAGGGCTACGACGAGGCGCGGCGCCGTTTGCGACGGGCGCCGGTCGATCCGCGCCAATTCCCGCGCTTGATTGTGCCCGCGATCCTTATCGGCGGCTTGCTCTTGCTCGCCCTCTTGTTCGGCCCGCAGTTGTTGGCGGGTATCGACTTCTCGGCATTCTCGGCGGCCTCGGTTGAGCCATCGCCGACAACTGTGTCGCTGGTTCCGAGCACGCCGCCGGCCACGCCGACCGCTCGCCCAACGGCTCGCCCGACGCCTAGCCCAACCCGCGAGCCGCAACTGGCGCCGGGTGGTGTGGCCCGAGTGGCCGATCTAAGTGGTTCACCGCTCCGTCTGCGCGAGGCGCCCAGCCAGAATGGCCGCCTGATCGCACGGATTCCGCAGGGCAGCGAAGTGACCCTGCTTGAGGGGCCGGTTGAGGCTGATGGATTTGTCTGGTGGCGGGTGCAGGCGGCGGAGGGCGAAGGTTGGTCGGCCGCCGGAACGATCGACGGCGCAACACAGTTTCTGGAGCCGATACGCTGATCAATGCGAATGCGCACCGCGCTCGTTACCCGGCCACCTCATCATTGATGGGGGCATCTGAGTTGTTGTCACTCAGCAGGTAGGGTCCACGGCGATCGGCGGGGAGCAGCGCGGCGATCCGTTGCATCATCTGGTTTGTCAGGCGATCCATTCGGTCGGGCGAGATTTTGCCGTTGTCGTCCATGAGCACACGGTAGGGCTTGCCGACCGTCACGTCCAATCGCTTGCGCGCAAGCGCGCCTTTCAAGCCGTATTCGGTTCCAAGAATGCTAACCGGTACAATCGGCACGCCGGCCTGTGCGGCCAGTCGAACGGCGCCGCCGCGACCGACGCGTAACACGCCGTCGCGGCTGCGATGGCCTTCCGGAAAGATCAGCAGTACTGCGCCTTGACGCAGGGCCTCGGCGGCGGCATCGAGTGCGGCCAGATCGCGTTTGCCGCGCTTGATCGGGATGACCTGCATCTGGCGAAGCCACCAGACCGCGATCGGGTTTTGAAAGATCTCGCTTTTCGCCAGCCACGAGAGCCGGTAGCGGAACGGCAACATGGCGCCGACCGCCGGTATATCCAGCCAACTGATGTGATTCATCGCGATCACCATACCGCCCGAATCACGCGGGGGAAGATTATCGATGCCATGGATCGACCAGCGCCACCAGCGGATGGCACGCATGGCATGAATGAATGTGAAGATGACCCCGTACATCAGCGCGCCAAGCATAGGTTTCTCCGCTAGATGGTGTCGGGGTTGCATTATTGGGCAACCCCAAGCCCAAATTCGTACACCAGGCGCCCGCCGAGCCAGCCGCCGAACAGCAACAAGGCTACGCCGATCGCGTGGAGGCGTAGGTAACTCCGGCGTGCTTCCGGGTCGGCGAGAATATCCGCGCGGCGGCGGCGGCGTAACAGCGCCTGACCATAGACAATCAGCGACGCAATATTGCTGAACGCGTGGCCGTTGACCCAATTGATCAGCCCGAGATCATTGATCCCGCCGGGGCCGCTGAGTTGGCGCCAGGCATCGAATGTGCCGCTCAGGATCGCGACAATGCCGGCGAACCATCCAACCAGCAGACAGTGGTAGGCACTCGTATCCCAGGCCGGCTCGTTGCGGCGCAGGGCGATGAGGGTGAACAGACTGGCGACAAGCAGCAATGCGATCGGAAAGTGGACGGTTACCGGATGTAGGGCGCTCATGGCGGCAAATTATAGCATTTTATTGGCTGCTGGGCGCCGGTTGGCGCGGTCCGGACGGTTCTTCGCCAACGGTTGGCTTGGGTGGGGTGATGTCGGTTTCGTAGAGCCGGCCGGTTCCGAATTCGCGCCGGCTGACGATCCGTTCGGCCAGGGCTTGTACCACCGCCACTGCCGGAACGCCAAAGGCGATCCCAGTGATACCGCCGAGCTTCCAGCCCACAAGCACCACGAACAACACCAGCCCCGGCGAGAGGCGCAGCACCCGGCCGAGCAAGCGCGGTTCGATAATATAGCCCATCACATTCTGGCCGACGATCACCAGGACTGTCGGCAGGATTGAGTCGGGCCAGGGCAAACTGAGCATCAGAATCGCCACCGTAAGGGCTCCGCCGAGAATTCCGCCCAGGTAGGGCAGCAGGCGGATAAGAACCAGCGGGCCGATCCAGAGCAGTGTGCCGGGCGTATTGAAGAGGAACATTACCCCCAGGCTGAGTGCCATACCAAGTGCCCAGATCGCCAACTGACCGCGGATCGCCGCTGCGTAGGTACGGCGGACATCGTCGTAGAGGCGCGTCGTTGGGCCGACCCAGCCTGGAGGCAGGGCGGCACGAACAATTGAGCGCAGCGAGTCGTCGCCGGCCGACATTGCAGCGGCGACGCCGATCACCAGTAACACCTGGCCACCGACAGAGAGCAACCCAAGCGACCAACTCAGGATCACCGGGCCGATCTGCTCGGCGAGGACTCCGCTCTCAAGGATGCGGGCCGTACTTGGCGGTACGGCAATTTCATGGGCACGCAGCCAGTTGAGAAAGTCGTCGATCCGAACGGTGAAGCGCTCGACGGTACCGGGCAGGGCTGCCGGCAAGGCACTGGCCTGCGAGGCGAGGGGCGCACTCAGCCCGATCAATGCGAGCAGCAGGCCGATATAGCCGATCCCCCAGGCCAGTGAGCGCGGGATGTAGCGGCTCATACGCTCGACCAATGGATCGAGCAGCAGATTGAGCAGCCAGGCAAAACCGAAGATCGCCAGCACATCGCCAATCAGGGCCAGCACTCCGACGGCTTGATCGAGTAACCACCATGCGGCGGCTACTCCTACCAGGATGATGACGATTGTTTGCAGGCGATTCATACGATTGTGTGATCCGTGCGCGGATACGCAGGAATTTATGCCGGTAGTTCGAGTGTGATGCGACCGGCGCTTAGTTCAGCGAGTGCAGCGGCGGCCTGCGCGTAATGGGCGATCGGAATACGAGTGACGATCTGCACCTGAGCGGCGAACGCTTCATCTGCAATCTCCGCGCCGACGTCTTCCAAAACCCGTCGCACAGCGGCGTAGATATCGTAATCGACCTGCACGATCGTTTCGTGGCGGGCGATCCGTTCGCCTCGTTCGAGTAACGCCAAAACGGCTCTGGTTGCGTCACTATATGCGCGCACCAATCCTCCGGTGCCAAGCAACGTGCCGCCGAAATAACGGGTTACTACCACGGTCACATCCCCAAGATCGGCGCCGCGCAATACGGCCAGCATCGGCCGCCCTGCCGTCCCGCCCGGCTCACCGTCGTCGCTCATGCCGGCGGTGACACTGGCGCCATAGCCGACCAGGTAGGCGTAACAATGGTGATTGGCGCCGGGTTCGGCGGCGCGCACCGACGCGATGAAGGCACGGGCAGCCTCGACGGTTGGTGTGTATTCGGCGGCAGCGATAAAGCGCGAGTTGATCACCAGGATCTCGCTGTGTGCCGGGCCGATTGGAATGGGATAACGCGCCGCTTCCATAGTCGGCAGGATAGCACGGCGGCGGGGAAAAGGCAAAACAAGTCGGACCGGAATAGAAGGTGTGAAACGATGCCGTAGTGACGCAATATCTTGCATCGCTACGGCACGGCAACCAGCGGTAAATAGATGCGATTTGCGAGTGCGATTTGCCGCAGCACAATCAGCCCGCCGTCGTTATCGGCCACATACAGGTATGCGCCGGAAACCAGCACATCCAATGCGGTGCCGGGTGTGTCGTAGGCGCCGATCAGGTGTGGTTGATCGGGGTTGACGAGGCCGAACACCAACACGCCGTCGGGGCCGGCGCGACGTAAAGGTTGCCGTTGATGATCTGTGTGTTATAGGCGCTGAAGCCGGTAATCGTGGCGATCGGCTGGGGATTGGTTGGATCGCGCAGATCGAGCACGATCACCCCGAAGCGATCGGCGAGATATGCGCGCGCGCCGCTTGACGCAACCGCCTGCACGAAACTGCCCGGCGGGGCGATGTATGCGCCGACCGGATTTGCGTCGCCGGTCGGGTCGATGATCTGGAGGCCGTCCCGATCGGCAACCAGCACCAGGCCATCGGCTTGGATCGCCAGATCGAGTGCGCTGCCCGGCGTGTCGATGCTGCGTTCGAGGGTTGGACTAAGTGGTTCACTCAAATCGATGATCTGAAGCCCGCCTTCGCCGGCGGCGACATAGGCGCGCCCGGCGTCGGGGCTGAGTTCCAGCGCACTTGCACTGCCGTCCAGCGCCAGGGTTGTGGTGAGCCCCTGAGGGAATCCGGTGCTGAGTGTGGCGAATCCGGCCTCACCTGCGGCGATGTAGAGCGCTTCGCTGCCGATCGCAAGATCGAACAGCGGGCCGGGGATGCGGCTGGGGATCTTGCCCAAGGATTGATCGATCGGCGGTGTGGCCGGCGCACGCAGTATTTCGCCGTTCGCCAGCCCGATCAGTATATCGTCCTGCGCGACGGCAAGGCTCAAAACGCCCTGGTAGGTCTGGGCCGGCAAACGCTCGGGCTGATCGGGTGTGCTCCATGGAACGCTGATCAGCGTATCGCCGCCGACCAGCACTGCCGTCTGTTCGTTGGCCGTCACAGCACTCAGGAAGACCGGCTGCTCAAAGGAAGGCTGTGCCAGCCGGCGCGGCAGATTCGCGCCCAGTTCAAATACGGCGTAACCGGCAGGCCCGGCGGCGACACGAACCTTCCAGATGCCCCCAATGTCGGCGACCTGCCCGGCGCAGGCCTTGAGAAGCTCGGCCAGGATATCGGCGGGCTCGTCGTCGAACCGCACCTCGAAGCCCGCCCGGTCGCGGGAAAGACCGCCGGGACCAAGGGCGTCGAGCGCGCTCCGCCAGATCGAAAGCCGGAAACCCATGGAACTCTCGCTCGTCCCTTCCGGCGGCTTGAAGCGGGAAAGCGCTTTCATCTGGCCGAACGAGAGGCCCGCGAGAAGCGCCAGCGCCATGGCTGGCAAAGCCCCGCGTCTCGGCACTGAGTTCAGGTGCTTCGCGCGCATGAGGCCTCGAGGTAGTTCGGAAATCTGGCAAGAATTGGACCTCCGGGGCCTGCCTCCACGTCCGGCGAAGACAGCCCGGCTCATCCTGCGCGCCTCCCGCC
>JAAUQO010000102.1 GCA_012032775.1 Oscillochloris sp.
CGTGGCCGGAACCGGCGCCGGTTCGGCGGGTGCCGGTGCGGGCTCTGAAGGCGCGGGTGCCGGTGCGGCCGAACCTGCGCCCTCGGTAATACGGCCCTCGACAGCCGGATTCACCGGCGAGTTCGCGGCAATATACTCCTCGACCAGGTCGGCCAGGATCAGGCCGGTATCGACCTGATCGCTGCCTGTGGCAAAGGCGCTATAGCCGTCGCCGCCGGCGAGCATAAAGTTGTTCGTCGCCACACGATAGCTGGCGGCTGGATCGATCGCGGCGCCATTGTAGCTGATGCCGGTAACGCGGCTGCCGGCGGGCTGCGACGGATCATAGCTGAAGCTGAAGCCGGCGATCTGCGGGAAGCGTCCGGCGCCTTCTGCAACCTGGCTGACGCCGTTCTCCAACGCCGCCTTCACATCGGCGCCGCTGATCGTCGTGAGCGCAAGCGTATTGCCGAAGGGCAGCACCGTCAAGACCTGGCCCACGGTTACCGGCCGGCCGGGATCGAGGCGCGAATACCGCCGCCATTGGTGATCACCATTTGCGCGCCGCCGCTCTGCGACTTGGCGAGCATCGCATCGGCGATCATGTTGCCGAGATTCGTCTCACGGGCGCGGACTGCCGAGCGTGAACCTTCCAGATCCACGGCGGCCTGACCGATGACGCGCTCCTCGAAGGCACTAACCTGAGCTTTGAAGACGGCAATCCGGTTCTCGAAGCTGGGGTCGGGCGTGATCGCCGGTGCGACTTCGGTCGGGTTGCCCTGAACATCGACTACCCGGCCGTCGTCGCCCCAGGCAACAGTAATATCGCCAAGCCAGCGGCCCCATTCCCAATCCGTCACCACCACCACCGGCTTGCCGTCGGGGGCGGCGATCAACTCCGGATAGGGCGGGTTGCCTTCGCCGCCGTTCATCGGCCCCATTGGTGTGTGCGAGTGCCCGCCGATGATCATGCTGATCCCGGAGACATTCCGCGCGATCTCGCGATCCACCGTGATACCGACGTGGGTCAGCGCGATGATGTAATCGGCGCCGGCGGCCTGCAACGCGGCCACCTGATCACGGGCGGTCGCCACCGGATCGTTGAATGTCACGCCGGTGCCGGGGAAGGCGCCGATCGCAAGTTCCGGGGTATCTTGCGGCGTAAGGCTGAAGATACCGATTCGCTTGCCGCCCTTCTCGATGATCGTATTCGGGCGCAACAGGCCGTTCAGGGGCGAAGTGGCGTCGGCCTGAATGTTCGCACTCATCACCGGGAATGTGGCGTTGCGGATGAAATCGGCCAGCACCGCCTGTGGCTTGTCGAACTCATGGTTGCCGATCGCCATGGCTTCATAACCCATGGCGTTGTAAAACTCCAGATCAGCCTGACCATTGAACAGGTTGAAGTACAGGGTGCCCTGGAACACATCGCCGGCATCTACCAGCAGTACCGGAAGCGTTTCCTCGGAGCGAACCTGGTCGATCAGGGTCTTGCGACGTGCAACACCGCCATGGAGCGGACCATCGCTGCCGGGCACCGGCTCAATCCGCGCGTGATGATCATTGGTGTGCAGGATCCGCAAGCGAAACGCGGGCGCTTCCTGGGCGAGCGCCAGCCGATAGCTGCCGTCGCTGTAGATCGCGAGCATCGCTCCTGCGCCGACAACCATACTGCCTTTGAGAAACTTCCGTCGTGAGATCTTCTGCATTGTCCATCTCCAAATCAGCATTTAGCTGTAAGGCGATACCGACAGCACGGCAGCGACAACAGGGCTACCTGGCGCCTGCTGCGGTGAACTGGAGTTATCAAGTGCGGAGAACGCCTGTTATGGTAGCTCAGGAGCGCGATTTTGTAAAGGAAATCACGGTTTTCGTGCTTCCAACGCCCGCAATGCGTCTTGTCGTCCCAGTTCGAACAGCCGTTCATGGTTGGCGGTCTCGTAATCGACGATCCACTCAAGCGGCATGATCTCGCGTGGCGCGATCACGGTTGGGAGTTGAATCGGGCGCGGGATCGCCTCTGCTAGGAGCAGGCTGACATCGCCGGTCAGGGCTGCCGCCCGACGGAGTTGCTCGCCGGCCGCCGCCATGCGGTTGCGCTGCCGCAGATTCTCGAAGGCGACGCGGTAGGATGCCAGCATGGCCCAGTCCAGGGTCAGGCTCATCGCCTGCATCAGATCCTGCGGCGGCGTCGTCAGGCGTTGCTGGGTTCCGTCACTGCTCCAGGGTGTCATCATCACCACCAGGATATCGAGATCGTCGTCGCCGGCCAGATCGATCACCGGGTCGAGCGGCGTATTCGCCAGTACTGCGCCGTCCCAGTATTTTCCGTCGCCGATGCTTGTCCAGGGGTAAATCGCGGGAATGCTGGCCGATGCCATCAGGTGATCGATCGTTAATTTGTCGGCGGGGCGGCCGTTTAAGGCCCGATTGCAGAACACTTCCAGCCGGCCGCTTTGTAATTCGGTGGCGGTAACAAGCAGGGCCGGCGCCGCAGCACTGTTGATCCGCTCGAAATCCATCCAGCGCGCCAATGTCTGCCGCCAGGGTTGGGTGTCGAGCAGGCTGCGGAACGGGCGGCTACGGAAGAGTTCACCGAGCCGCCCCAGGATGGTCTGGTCGTTCTGCTCACGCTCGTCGAGCGGCAATTCATACCCGATACTGCCGCCGTGTGCCTCCGATGTCAGGACGCTGCGGAGCAGAAAATGCGCCAGAGGCCGGGCCAGGGCGGGCAGATCCGGCGAGAGCCGATGCACATCTTCGGTGTGCATCTCCAGCCAGGCGCTGCGTAACGTATGTATGCTGCATCCCGATGCAAGTGCAGCGGCATTCAGCGCGCCAATCGAGGTGCCGGCCAGAATATCCGGCCCGACGCCATCGCGCATCCAGCCCGCCTCAATCAATGCTTCGATTGCCCCAATATGATAGGCGCCACGCGCTCCGCCACCTGAAAGTACCAGTGCTGTTCGCTGCCCCATACTCGCCTCCTCTCGCCCGGTTGAACAACGCACTCAGTCGCTACCACACTGAACGCGCCGTATCGGCGAGACTCGGGACAGGCCGAGATGTCGGCTGGATGACAGGAAGGTTCTAGGGCAAATGCAGAATGCGGGATGCGGAATTGCCTTGATGCATTCCAATGCCTTAAACCCGTGCCATCGTTCAAACGACGCCTGCGCCGTGATGGATGTGAAGAGTGTCGCAGAAGCCTTGTCACACTGTCACATCCCACGCACCTATAGTTGGCCGCTTGCGCCCCATGCGGCGATACGTGCGGCGTAGGCCGGATCTGCGTAGCGCTGGGGATGGAAGGCCGCCGCGTACGAAGGCAAGGCGCGGCCCAGGATGTGCGCCGCCAGCAGTTCGGCGGCGGCGGGCGCGGCCATCAGGCCGAAACCCGAAAACGCGCCGATGATATAAGCTCCTTCAACCGGCAACGGGCCGATCAGCGGGCGATTCTCGGGCGTTTTGGTGTAATAGCCGCCATCGAGATAGGCGCGCGGCACGCGCTCCAGATACGGCCGCAGGCCCGGCAACATGTGCGCCATGCCGCGCAGCACAATTTCGGGAAAGGTATCGTCAAGCGGCGGCGGGATGATCAGCGGCGCCGGTTCACTATGATAGTCCCAGAGCATCAGTACCTGTGTGCTCGTGCCCTCGCCTTCCGGCCGACAATGCGCTCCGGCCGGCATGCGCTCGGCCAGCCAGTGCAGATCGGGATCGTCGCGTAGCGCCGCGCGTTCGTCGGCATCCCAGTCGAGGGTGATCGAATCATTCCAGATCAGCATCGGCCCTTCACGCGGCACCACCATCAACGGGTCGGCGATCGCGGCTTTCAGGTGCAACTCGTTGATCAGCGGCAACTCGATTCCCATCAATCCGGCGCATGCTCCGGCTAGTGGGCCGGCTGCGTTGATCAGCAACGGTGTCGCAATCGTGATGCTCCCTTCAGCGCCGGCAACTTCGACACTGGAAACCTTTCCACCCCGTTGCTCAATCGCCGTCAGCTCGCCGCGCAGCAGGATCGCCCCGGCGGCGCGGGCCGCTTCGAGCAGCAACATGCCGAACTGTTGGCCGCTAAACCAGCCGCAGCGCCGGGCGTGCAGGGCCACCACGGTCTGCTCGTTCAGAAAGGGGAATTGTTCACGCAGCAGGGCCGGATCGACGATCAGATCGGCGCCGGCGGGTTGATCGCGCCAATTGTGGGCTGCTGCCGGGCGATAACTACCGGTGGGCGCGCGTTCGGCCGGGGTTGCTGCCGCCAGATCGCCGTGAACGCGGAGTGGCCCGGCGCCCTGCAGTGTTGCCGTGCGTCCGGATTCCAGCAACAACGGGATCTGGGCCTGATCGGCGCTTGCATACAGGTAACCGCGCCGATTGAGCCGAATGCGCCCTGGATTCGCGCTATCGAGTTGCTCCAGCCGGTCGATACTGCGGTTCATCAGTTGAACCATTGCCGCGTCGGGGCCGGGCCACCAGTTGCGATAACATTCCGTCGATTTATCGCTGGTGAGCGCCAATGGATCGCCGCGCTCAACAATCACGATCTTGCCAATATCGGCCCGGGCCAATTCAGCCGCCGCCGCCAATCCGGCAATCCCCGCCCCGCAGATCACGACATCCGCTGAACTCACAACCATACTACTACCTCAATCTGTACGATAGCGCATTGTAATGCATTATCCTTCGACGTAACCATTCGCTCATCGCTCCTTAATATTGATTTAACGACTGTCGGATACACTGCCATTCGATAGGTCTTTCGGCATGTCGTTCCGTACAACCGTTCACCATACTCGTACGTTCGAGCCGCAACCTGCACACAATAATGTACCTTCGTATAGCACTGATCTTTCTGCTGACCATATTGGTCGCATCGTGCGGTGCTCCGGCCGGTTCGATCGCGGTGCCGGATCAGTCTCCCACACCGATTGCCGCGATTGCAACGCCCGAACCATCAACTGCGACACCTGCCGCCGTAGCGTCGGTAATCGCCCTCGCCGGTGAAATTGTCATCGACGGCTCAAGTACCGTCTTCCCGATCACCGAGGCAGCGGTGCTGGCGTTTCGCAGTCGTGCGCCGAATGTGCAGTTTCGGGTCGGCGTAAGCGGTACCGGCGGTGGTTTCCGAAAATTCTGCGCCGGTGAGACAATGCTCTCCGGTGCATCGCGGCCGATCAACGCAAATGAAATTGCGACCTGTGTTGCGGCCGGGATTGAGTTTATCGAGTTGCCGGTCGCCTTCGACGGCCTTTCGGTTGTCGTCCATCCCAGCAATACCTGGGCGCTGTGCATGACGGTCGATGAATTGAAGCAGATGTGGGAGACGAGCGCCGAAGGTCAGGTGATGCTTTGGAGCCAGGTGCATGCGGATTGGCCGGCTGAAATCTTCACCCTTTACGGGCCCGGCGCCGACTCGGGTACCTACGACTATTTTACTCAGGCGATTATCGGAACGGAAGGCCGGAGCCGGGGCGATTTTGTCGGCAGCGAGGATGATTACCTGCTGGCTCAGGATATCGCCGGCGATCCAAGTGGCCTGGGATTTTTCGGCTACACCTATTATCAGGAATATGTCGATCAACTCCGGCTAGTGGCGATCAATAACGGTTCCGCGTGCGTTGAGCCGAGCCTGGAAACGATCGCCGACGGCTCGTACCAACCGCTCTCGCGCCCGATCTTTATTTATGTGCGTTCCGATGCACTTGCCGCACCGGCCTTGCATGCCTTTGTCGAATATTACCTGCAAAACGGCATCCAGTTCGTCACTGCGGCCGGCGCAATCCCCTTACCTCCACGGGCCTACGAATTGAATTTGCAGCGACTTGAGCGCGGTGTCACCGGCTCGGTTTTCGACGGCGGTTCCCAGATCGGTGTGTCGATTGAAGAACTGCTGGAATTGGAGGCCGGTCCGTGATTCGGCTTTCATTCCGTGTCAAATTGCTCCTGGCCTTTGCGGTTGATCTGGCATTGATGGTGACATTGGGCGTATTTGCCGCTTCACAGATGGGCCTGATGAATCAGCGCGCGATCTTTGTCGAGCAGCATACCATCCCTTCACTTGACGTGCTTGGCCGGATCGACGGCGTCGTGAATCGTTACCGGGTCTGGCAACTCGAATACCTGATCTATACAAATCCGGCCGACAAAGATCGCATCGAAATGCGGATGAGCGAGGTCGAGGCCGAGATGAACGGCATTCTCGCCGAGTACGAACCCCTGGTGAACGGCGATCGTGAGCGCGCCTACTTTGTTGATCTGGTCGGTGCCTGGACAGCGATTAAGGAACGTAATCGCAGCAGTTTTATCCCCATGCGCGCCTGAACAATACCGGCAGCGTTCAGCCGTTCTACTCGCGGATGAACCCGCTGTACGATCAGTTTGCCGCCGCGATGACGCAACTTGCGGCTGAGAGTCAATCGCAGGCAACCGTTGCATTAGCCGATGTCGGGGCGACATACCAGGCGGCGCGCACCTTTATTCTCGGCGATACTCTGATGGCGTTGTTGATCTCGGCGGCGATCGGGGTGATCTTCTCGGCCCGGATTGCGGCCCGCATCGGCCGGATCAGCAGCGCCGCCCGTTCCGTCGCGCAGGGTGATCTCTCGCCGCATGTGGTTATCTCCGGCAACGACGAACTCAAGTCGTTGGCCGAGAATTTCAACCAGATGGTGGTGAGTCTGCGCGAGCAGCACCGGGTGCTTGAGCAACGCAACCACGAACTGGCCGCCAGCCTGACCCTTCAGGAGCAACTCACCGCCGATCTGGTGCAACGCCAGAAAGCTGAGGCGGCGGCGTTGCAGGCTCAGGCGGCGGCAGAAGCGGCCAATCAGGCCAAGAGCCAATTCCTCGCGACAATGAGCCACGAGTTACGAACTCCGTTGAATGCGATTCTCGGCTACGCTCAGGTGATGCGGATGAGCGCCGCCCAGCAGGCGCTTTCCGGGGTTACGGTCGAACAACTCGATCGCATTCTGGGCGCCGGACGACATTTGACCGGTATGATCAACAATGTGCTCGACTTTTCGCGGATCGAGCAGGGCCGTAGCGAAACCACGCTGAGTGACTTCGATCCGGCGCTGGCGATTCGCGAGGCGATCGATGTAGTGATGCCGTTGGCCGTCAAACGCAACAACACTATCGAGAACCTTAGCCCGGCACTGCCTGGCACAATTTATAGCGACGCCGGCAAATTGCGTCAGATCTTGATCAACCTTCTGGGCAACGCCGCCAAGTTTACCGAAAACGGCACCATTCAGATGCGAGCACGGCGCGAAGATGCGGCCGGTATCACGGATCCAGCCGGCATGTGGTTGAATATCAGTGTTGAAGATTCCGGAATAGGCATCAACCCCGAAGACCTGCCGCGGCTCTTCCAGCCGTTCAGTCAGGTTGATCCGTCGGTCACCCGCCGCTATGAAGGCAGCGGGTTGGGATTGGCCCTGAGTCGTCGCCTGGCGCAAGCCCTCGGCGGCGATATCACGGTGATGAGTACGCCAGGCCAAGGCTCGACATTTACGTTGCGTATGCCGGTACAGGCTCCAGCGTTGGATGCCGAAGCCGATCCGAACCGCATTCAGCTCTCTGAAACCGTCAACGCTGATTGAGGCTGTAAACTACGGAAAGTGCATGTTTTATGAAGACCATTCTGATCGTGGACGACAATTTCGATAATCGTACTATCATCGCCCAGATGCTCAAGTTGAGCGGCTATAACATCCACCTTGCCGCCAACGGAAGCGACGCGATTATGTTAGCGTTACAACTCAATCCCGATCTGATTATGATGGATTTAGCGATGCCCGGCCTTGATGGTTGGAGCGCCAGCATGCAATTGAAGTCCAATCCGAAAACGGAAGCCATCCCAATCATCGCCGTAACCGGCCATGTTACGCAGGCCGATATTCAGCGCGCGCTCAATTCCGGCTGCGACGATTATCTATCCAAGCCGATCGATTACGAAGTGATGATCCAGAAGGTGCAACGGCATTTGGCACCGTAGGGGTCGCGCCATGCTCGCCATCTACGGCGCAAACACCATTCCGGCGAGCCGATCGGCGAGGCCGACCACGTTGGCCGACTCGCTGTTGGCAAGAATAATCACCGTCACCTGGTCTTCGGGGTAGCGCCCGAAATAGGTGGCGGCGCCGCTCATATAGCCGGGGTGGTAGATCACACGCCGGCCATAGCGTTGCTCGATTTTCCAGCCATAACCGTAGTTGAAATACAGCGGCGCATACATCTGTGCGGCTTGTTCGGCAGGCAAAATAGTGTTGTTGTCGAGTGCCCGTGCGAGCTTGAGCAGGTCTTCGGCGCTGGAATAAAGCCCACCGGCAGCGAAGAGATTACTGCTATCGAGTGCGATCGACGGCACGCCGGGGGTAACATAGCCGCGCGTACCATTAAGTGCGGTGGCGTTTCCGCTATCATAGCCGCTGTCGTTCATGCGAAGCGGCGCGAAGATCCGGTCGCGCAGGAAATCCGGATAATACTGAACCGACACCTCTTCGATGATCCGGCCCAGCAGCACATAATTCGAATTACAGTATTGATAAGCGCTGCCGGGGGCGAAGCCCAACGGCAAGCCCCGGAAGCGATCGATCACTTGATCGGGTGTTGCCGGCAGTTGCTCAACCTCGGCAAAATTCGCGAAGTCGGTGTAATTTGGGATACCGGAGGTATGGGTAAGCAGGTGGCGCACCAGCACCGACCCCCAGGCCGCGCCGCACTGACGAAGGTAATTGCAGATCGACGCATTCAGATCGATCTTGCCGTCGGCAACCAGTTGCATCATCGCAATCGCCGTGATCGCTTTGCTGACTGAAGCCAGCCTGAAGCGAGTCGCGGGCGTGATCGCGGCGCCGTTTGTCGCATCGGCCATCCCATAGCCCTTGGCGAAGATAATTTCATCGCCGCGTGCAACCAGCGCAACCCCGCTGAACGTCCCCCCGGCAACTGCCGCCTGCATCTCGGCGTCCATCTGTGCGGCGACACCGGCCAGGGAGAGCGGAGCCGCAGGTGCCGGGGCCATGTTGGCGCTCAATGGCGCAGGCGCATCAGGCAGTGCGATGGTTGGGGTTGCCTGGGCCGACGCCGCTTGCTCACCGCCGCCGATCGGCGTCACCGATGGTTGCACCGTCGGCCGGATCGGGCTGCCTGCGGAGGATTCCGCCACAAAGCCGGAGATGCGCGGCGCAGGTTGGCTGATGAATGGTGTGCTACAGGTTGCGAGCAACACAACAAAAAGGGCCGCCGCACCAAGCAGGCGAAGAAACGGGCGCATCATGCAGCCTCCGGGCTGGATACCGAATGGGATCAATCCAGCTACATTTTACCGCATCCACGCAGATCTTGCGGTGATAATGCCGGGTGTTCCTGCGGCTCAGCCTGGCTCGTTCCGCTGATCGTGCCGCCGGAACGAGCCGGACAACTGCTTGTTCCACCCGGCCGCAAAGTGGCCCGGGCAACTGCGTAACCCAGGTTACCTCAGTGCGGCAACAATCGCGCGGGCGTGGTTCAGTTCGTCCTCATTGACGGTATGGCCCATACCGGGGTAAATCTTCATCGTCACAGATCCGCCGAGGCGCTCCAGAACCTCGGCCGAATGCTCGACGCGCTGCTGTGGGATGTGGAAATCACGGTCGCTGCAGCCAAGAAAGACCGCTGTGTCGGCCAGATCACCGGGGTAATCACGCGGCGTCCCATCAGGGCCGATCAATCCGCCGCTAAACATAATCAACCCGCCATAACGCCGCGCATTGCGGGCCACAAACTCGCCCGCCAGGCATGCACCCTGCGAGAATCCCAGCAATACCGTGCGCTCAGGCGGGATCCCGGCGCTCGCGATCTGATCCAGCAGTTGCTCGATCTGGGCCAATGCGGAAGAAAGAAACGGTTCGTTGCGTTGGATTGGCTCCATAAAGCCGAATGGATACCAGGTGTTGCCGGCGGCTTGTGGTGCGATAAAGGTCACATTATCGGCATGCAATTCCGGCGCGAGGCTCAAAATGCTTTCGGCAGTTGCACCTCGACCATGAATCATCACGACCACGGTTTGTCCGGCGCCAAGGGGCGTACCGGTGGATACGGCACTCATGCCCTGATGGGGGCCGTGAATCTGCTCATTCATTCGTCCAGACTCCTTTGCATACAATTGCCTTGCCGCAAGCTCGCCCCAACAATTCGTTGCCTAGATTGGCGGTTAACAAAATTTCACAATCCTTGTGCGCGGCGTATCACCCGGCGTGTGCCGCACAACGCTATCCTAGCATGGCTTCATAATGCCCTGCATAAACATTGGCGTGAACATTGCAATCCAGCTTTGTAATGGAACTATTCGTTCTGTCCAAGCCGAAACAGGGTACCCTGCTAAAGTATGAACAAAAAAGAGTTGACAAGCCGCAACTATTGAGATATAGTTCACAAGCGGGCTGTGAAAAATTACACAGCCTATTGTTCGGAGGCCGTGCAGCGATGACGCTGCCCCGAGACCCACCCGTCTGCCGCAGGGGTAGTGGCTGTCCGGCGAAAATCCTGGTGTCGTTGCGACAATGATGTTGTTGCCGTGCCGCTTGTAACAGCAGGAAGTACGTGTTGTTTCACTCGGCGCTGCCGCCCATATTCAGGGTGGAAAATGGTTGTGCGTTGCACAACTGTTGGATCGTGCTGGGTGTATGTTGCGCGTGCGAGATTGTAGCTGAAAGGGAATTTGCTCGATGAACCTGCTCGAACTGCCGTGGCTTTCAATTGCGCTCTGGCTACCGGCTCTGGGTGCTTTACTGTTGTTTCTGTTGCCCGTCGGGCGTCAGGCCTTATATCGTCAGGTTGCCCTTGGAGTTACCGGCGCAACCTTCGCCGTGACGGTTGGGATTACCTGGCTGTTTGTCAGCGGCCCCTACGGCCCGCTTGGTCCTAATGGCGCCGTGATCGGCCCTCCTTTGCAGTTTGTGGAGCAATTGAGTTGGATTCCGGCTTTCGGCGCTAGCTACAGCCTCGGCCTTGATGGGATCAATCTCTGGTTGATCGTACTCACCAGCCTTCTGGCACCATTTGCGGTTGTCGCAACCTGGAGCCGCCATACCCGTCCGACCCGCACAATGATGGCGCTGCTGCTGCTGATGGAGACGGCGCTTCTGGGCGCGTTTATGTCGCAGGACATGCTGCTGTTCTATGTTTTCTTCGAGGCGGCGTTGATCCCGGCGGTGTTGCTGGTTGGAATGTGGGGCAGCGAGGGCCATACGCGGGCGGCGTTCCGATTGTTCCTCTACACCTTCGCGGGTTCGGTGTTGATGCTGATCGGGATTATTGCCTTGTCGGTCTTGCACCGCACGGCGATTGTTGCGACTGATCCCGGCTTCAGCGGCACCTTTGAGTTGCGCCGGATTGTGGCCGATATGCAGAGCGGCGCCTTTGTGCTCGATCCGAGCATCGGCCGCCTGATCTTCGGGGCGTTCTTTATCGCCTTCGCCGTGAAGATGGCGCTCTGGCCTTTCCACACCTGGTTGCCCGATGCATATGCGGCCGCGCCGACGCCGGTTGCGATCTTGCTCGCCGGTGTGATGTCGAAGTTCGGCGCCTACGGTCTGATCCGCTTTAATCTGACGCTTTTCCCCGAACTTTCGGCCTGGGCTGCACCGGCGATCGGCATCCTCGCCGTGATCGGAATCATTTATGCGGCGGCAGTCGCATTCAGCCAGAACGACCTGAGCCGGGTGATTGCGTATGCCTCGATCAGCCACATGAACATGATCGCCCTCGGCATCTTCGCCCTGAACAGCCTTGGTATCGATGGCGCCCTGTTCCAGATGGTTGCCCACGGTGTAACTACGGCGGCCCTGTTCCTGATTGTGGCTGTGCTGTACGATCGTCGCGAGGTGCGTGAACTGTCGTCGTTCGGCGGTCTTTGGATGGTGACGCCGAAACTGGCGGGGGTGACGTTGCTGATCCTGCTGGCGATGATCGGTCTGCCCGGCCTGAGCGGCTTTGTCGGTGAGTTCACGATGATGCAGGGTGTGTTTACCTCATCGGAGCTTGGCTGGCCGTTCGCCGCCGGTGCGGCGTTTGGCGTGATCCTGGCCGCCGCCTATGGTTTGCGGATCTTCCACAGCACCTTTATGGGTGAGGTCGAGAATGCGGCGAATCTGGATATGCCCGACCTGAACCGGCGTGAGTATCTGGCGCTGGGTGTGCTGGCAGCGGTGGTGGTGCTGGTCGGCTTCTTCCCGAACCTGATCTTTGCGCCGCTCGGCGGCACGGTTGAGGGTCTGATCGCCGGGTTGACGAACAGCGGCGTGGCGGCGCTGCTGCCGTAAGGACAACCATCACCTTTGCAAGGGCGAAGCATGTGTCGCTATACGACATATGCTTCGCCCTTGCAATTTATGGGAAGAGGTTCAGGATCTGTTCCCACAGCTGGGAAAGGTATGCGGGCACCTGCTGGAAGAAGTTCGGGTCAAGGGCGATGATCACGCCGAAGGTGACGGCGAGCGCCAACATAACCGCCAGCAGGGTGATCACCCAACGCGGTAAACTGCGTGGCATGCGCCTGCCGCCTAATGCCGGCGGTGGTTCGGTTGGCTCGACATAATGATCGCGACGAAAGCGATCGGCCAGTTCGTTGCCGTCCAAATGCAGATAATCGGCATACTGGCGCACCATCTGGATCGCCACCGGGCCGCGGGGCAGCAGGGTGAACTTCTCATCCTCGATCGCTTGCAAGTATGACATGCGGATCTTCAAGTCATTCTCGATTTGCACCAGGGTTAGTTGGCGGCGCATCCGCTCGGTGTGCAAGTAGCGACCAAGCGAAGAGGGTTCCGCATCGACGCTTGGTGCGGCCCGGTTTACCGGGGCCGGCGTTGGAGTGCGCAGCAAGGCCATCTCCTCGGCCTCGCTCATAAATACCGACTCATCGCTTTCGTTGTCGCGGCGGTTGCGGCGATTCGCCGGTTGCAGCCGGGTTGTCGTTGTAACGCGTGGCGCCGCAGGTGTGTCAGGTTGCGGCGGCGGACTCAGCGCCGGAACGGCAACCGTCTCCAGGCGAACCCGAATTCGTGCTACCAACTCTTCGCTGCGGTACGGCTTCGCGACATAATCGATCGCCCCGGACTCAAATCCACGGATGACATCTTCCTCACGTCCGGCGCCGCTCAATACGAGCACCGGCCGTTCCGCCGCAAGTTGCGGCAACAGATTCCAGCCGGTGTCGCCGTTCATACGCACCTCCAGAATCACCAGATCCGGGCGCTGCTCGGCGAAGAGTTGCTGGGCCTGAGTAGTTTCACTACTTGTCTGGACAGTATAGCCTCGCTCGACCAGTCGATCGCCGAGATTCGACAGCAAGGTTTGATCATCGTCTATAATCAGAATAGAAGCCACGTGGCGTTCCTGTCATGACGGGTGTTCCACTGGACGGCGAACGGGAAAGCAATTGTTTTGAAGCCCAGTGAGGGCGGATACGAGGCGGTATTATAGCACGCTCTATGCAGACACTTTACGATGTAATTGTGGTTGGTGCGGGTCATGCCGGTTGTGAGGCGGCGGCGGCGGCGGCGCGGATGGGCCGGCGCACACTGTTGCTGACGATCGATCTCGATAAACTGGCGCATATGTCGTGTAATCCCAGTATCGGCGGCCCGGCCAAGGGCCATCTGGTGCGCGAGATCGACGCCATGGGCGGTTTGATCGGTCGTATCACCGACCGTAGCGCGATTCAGCTCCGCACGTTGAATGAAAGTAAAGGCCCGGCGGTGCAGTCGCTGCGCGCACAGTGCGACAAGCGGCTCTATGCTCAGTTGATGAAAGAAGCGTTGGAGGCGACGCCGAACCTTGATCTGCGTCAGGCCATGGTAGAGCGGATTGTGCCTCCGCATGCAGCAGGCGGGGTGCAAAATGCGGAGCAGAGCGATCCCGATACTGCATTCACCGTCTATACCCATACCGGTGCATTGTTTCGCGGCAAAACCCTGGTTCTGACCACCGGGACGTTTTTGCGTGGGCGGGCGATCACCGGCCAATCCAGTTGGGGCGCCGGGCGGGCCGGCGAGGCGCCGTCGGTGGCGCTCGGCGAGGATCTGGCGGCGCTCGGGTTTCCGTTGGTTCGTTTGAAGACCGGGACACCGCCGCGCATTCATGGGCGCTCGATTGATTTTACCCAGACACAGGTGCAATTCGGCAGCCCGACGCCGATCTATTTCGGTCATTATTATGCCGAGGATCGGCCGCTGCCGGCCTACCATGGCGCGCCGGCGGCGATCTACCCCCAGCCGATGCTTGATGGCTGGCGGCCACAGTTGCCGTGTTATCAGGTGTATACGACCCCCGCGTTTCATGCGATTATTCGCGATAATCTCCACCGTGCGCCATTGTTCAGCGGCGTGATTGAAGGGGTTGGGCCGCGGTATTGCCCCAGTATCGAGGATAAGATCGTGCGCTTTGCCGATAAGGAGCAGCATGGTCTGTTCCTGGAGCCTGAGGGCTGGCAGACGCACGAAGTGTATCTACAGGGTTGCAACACGTCGCTGCCGGAAGATGTGCAATGGGCGATGGTGCGTTCCATCCCGGCGCTGCGTGATGCCGAGTTGATGCGGATTGGCTATGCGATCGAATATGATGCCGTGGCGAGCGGCGAGATCGGTGCCGATTTACAGGCGCGCCGGGCGCCGGGCCTGTTTCTCGCCGGCCAGATCAACGGCACCACCGGTTATGAAGAGGCGGCCGCCCAGGGTTTGATGGCCGGGATCAATGCCGCGCGGCTGGCTGCCGCCGAGCCGGCGCTGATCTTGCGCCGTGATCAGGCGTACATCGGTGTGCTGATTGATGATCTCGTCACAAAGGATATTCGCGAACCATACCGCATGTTCACGTCGCGGGCCGAATACCGGCTTTTGTTGCGTGGCGACAACGCCGATCTGCGACTGACGCCGCTGGCTGCCGCGTATGGTCTGGTTGATCGGCGGCGGGCCGATGCGGTGGATCGCAAAGCTGAAGCGGTTGCCGCACTTGCCGCGCAGTTGCAAGGCCGGCGAGTCTACCCTTCGGCGCTGACGAATGCCGCGTTACAGGAAGTCGGGATCGCGCCGCTGAACCAGCCGGCCAGCGCCGCCGATGTGCTGGCCCGGCCCGGCGTACAGTACGATGCGCTTCAGCAGGCGTTGCCCGATCTGCCTGATGCCGATCCGGTGCTGCGTGAGCAGGTGGAGATTAGTTGCAAGTACGGCGGCTACATCGAACGCCAGTTGCGTGAAGTCGAGCGGCTGCGCAAGACAGAGGATCGCCACATCCCGGCTGATTTCGATTATGCGGCCTTGTCCGGCTTGCGCAACGAGGCCCGCCAGACGCTTGAACGCTTCCGGCCGGCGACGCTGGGCCAGGCCGGGCGCCTTGCCGGTATCAACCCGGCCGATGTTACGATCGTGATGTTCGCGATTGAACGGCGCTATCAGAAGGCCGATCGGCTATAATTCGCTTGCAACAAACCGGAAGATTGCGTTGTCTATGTTTCCAGGTTACCGGAAAGATGGATAACACATATAGGAATAGACGATGTTTAAACGATTGTTTGGCCGTGGTCAGGATGCGCCGCGCACCGAAGAGGAGGCAGCCCGCGAAGAACAGCAGGTCAACCAGAGCCTTGAAAAATCGCGCCAGGGGATTTTCGGGCGCATTTCGCAGATGTTCGCCACCGACGACCCGGTTACCGAGGAGTTGTGGGACGAGTTGGAAGAGGCGCTGATTCAGGGTGATGTGGGCCTGGAGACAACCCTGTATCTGGTGAATCGCACCAAGGATCGGGTGAATCGCTACGGCACGAAAAAAGCCAACGAGGCCCGCGATATGCTCAAGGCCGAGATGGTGCGCGTGTTTCAAGATCAGGTGCGCCCGCCCGCAACCCAGATTCCGAAGCCCTTTGTGGTGCTGGTGGTGGGTGTGAACGGCGCCGGAAAGACGACCCTGATCGCCAAATTGGCCCATCGCTACAAGGAGCGTTTCGGCAAGCGGGTGTTGCTGGCTGCCGGCGATACCTTCCGTGCCGCTGCCACCGAGCAGTTGGAGGCGTGGGCCGAGCGTGCGGGCGTGCCGTGTGTGAGCCTTGGCCAGGGCGCCGACTCGGCTGCGGTGGTGTATAAAGCGATCGATGCCGCAATGGAGCAGGATAGCGAAGTGCTGATTATCGACACCGCCGGACGGTTGCAGGCCAAGTATAATTTGATGCGCGAGTTGGAGAAGGTGCGCAATATTATTGCCCGCAAATTGCCCGACGCTCCCCACGAGACATTGCTGGTGATCGATGCGACTACCGGCCAGAATGGTGTGTTGCAGGCCAAGGCATTTTTGCAGTCGGCCGGCGTGACCGATGTGGCGGTGACGAAGATGGACGGCACCGCCAAGGGCGGGATCGCCTTCGCCGTCGCTCAGGATATCGAGCGACCGATTCGCTATCTCGGCACCGGCGAGAAGATCGGCGATCTGGCGATGTTCGACGCACAGACGTTTGTGGATGGGTTGTTCCGGTAAGAGGCGAAGCATGTTGCATGGCAACATACTTTGCCCTTACGGGTATGGCATAGTAGCGTGGAAATCAGGGGCGCCGCGTTTGCGCCCGTACCGGCGAGGAGCACACATGCGTGTGGAAGTCGTGAAGTGCCCGTTCTGCAAGCAGAAGTTGGGCCTGCTGGAGTATGTCGTTGTCGGCAATCTGGTGGTTTGTGCCAACGTGAAGTGCGGGACGAGTTTGCGGGTCACCTCACGCCGGCCCGCTCGGGTTGAGGTTGTTCCCGAGCCGGATACGTACTCGGTTGATTATCGTCCGGAGTCGTATGGTTGAGAATCTAGGGTTCAGGATGCAGGGTTCAGGAAGCAGGCTGCGGCGTTTTGGCTTGCGCTGTTTGATGGCGCTGTTCGTTGTGCCGCTGCTGGCCGGCTGTATGCTGGTGAGCGGTGAGCGCACGACGATCGATCTGCAAGACGGCGTCGGGAATATCAGCACGGTGTTTGTTGGCGCCGAGGGCCAGGAAGTGCGGCTCGCGCCGGTAACCGCCGGCCCGGCTGAAGTGCAAGTGATCGCGATTTTGGGCGTCGAGTCGGGGGATTTGCAGATCGAACTCTTGCAACCCGACGGTGGTGTTGTTTTTGCGGTAGCGGCCCGGCCCGACGTGCAAGTTACCCGTAGCGGCGCCGTACGAACCAACGAGCAGGGCGAGGTGCGCTATCGGATCACCGCTCGTAGCGCGCGCAATGGTAACTTCCAGTTGTTATTCCAACCATAAGTCGGGGTAAAGATCGCGATAGCTTCGTCGGCATGATCTTTACCCTCGCCCATCATCAAGGGCGCTCTGCAATGTGGCTTTGGTCACCAGATCGCCGAGATCAACCCCCAGCGCCACCAGGGTCTGCGCGACTTCCGGCCTGATTCCCACTAACACGGTTTGTGTTCCCAAAAGATATGTCGCCTGGACGATGCGCAGCAATCCCTGGGCAACCGCACTATCGACCACCGGTAGCCCCGTGATGTCGATGATCAAGCGGTTGCTACGACGTTGCTCGACGGCGGCGAGAATACGCCGGGTCGCATCAGCCATGCGCTGTTCGTCAAGTGCCCCAATCAGTGGCGCGACCAATGCGCCGGATCCAACCGGTAGAATCGGCACGTTCAATGCTGCGACCGTATTGCGCTCCTGTTCAAGTGCCGTCAGCAAGCGTTCCTGCTCGTTATTGCGGGTTTGCAGATCGGCCAACGCATGCTCTAACGCGGCGGTACGTGCGGCAACTTGCTGTTCCAAGGCCTGGTTCAACACTGCGAGTTCGGCTGCCGACGCCTGGGACTCTTGCTGTGCGGCGATGGCCATCCGCAGGCTCTGCTCGTTATTGCGTGCGCCGAGATAACTCAGAATGGTTAACATCACCAGGCCGGTGATAATGACCAGAATCGTGCCGAGTTGTGCGCCGTTGAACACATTTTCGTCGCTGAGTTGGCGTTCGGCGATCAGGAGCGCACTAACGGCAGCTATGAGCACGATCCAGATCTGATTTGATCGCAGCATCAGACTGGCGGCAACCAGGGCGAAACTCAGCAGCAACGGCGTGATCAGAACCGCATTAAGGGCGACGGCCTGCACAATCGGCAGCAGGGTTAGCACGACAAGCAGGATCAATCCGCCCGCAACAATCCGCCCGCGGCGCGCCAGGACATACGCGCCGCTATACAAGGCCAGACCGATCAGGCTGGTGGCGATCACGATTGTACGGATCGGCGGTGGAAAGATAAAGGCGAGACTGCTGAGGAGGATCGAAAATCCGACAAACAAGAGCGCCGTCAAGGCAACGATCCGGCCGCGGCGGATGCGATCCGGATCGCTGGTGAGAATCTGCAAAAGCTGATGTTCCATGACTTGATTGTTACACTGAATTAGCCCGTCGTAACTCGATCATGCGTCCGCTGCCGACCTGTTCCAATCCGCGCGCCAGGGTATCGGTGCCGGCCAGTACGGCGGCGATCGCACTATGGGGCAGGACGATCAGTTGCATCTCGTTGATTGCGACAATGCTCGCCACCGGTGGCGTATTTCGCAAGAGTTCCAATTCGCCGAAGAACTCGGCCGGCCCGAGTTGCGCCACTACCTGGTTGCGATCGTTCTGCGGATTGCGGCGCACAACCGCTGCACGGCCCTGCTCGATCACAAAGAATTGCCCGCTGGGCCGGCCTTCGCGAATAATGATCTCGCGGGGTTTCAGCGTCATTCGCCGGGCATTCCGGGCCAGCGAGCGCAAGGTTGTGCGCGGCAAGTTGCGCAACATCGGGATGCGCTCAAGCTGGGCGACAATTCCAATCAGCGCGATTCCTTCGGCGGTGTGTGGGGCGGTACTTTGCATCATACGCTGAAGTTCGCCGATCGGCAAGAACAACAGTTCACTTTCAACACTGGCCCGAAATCCGGCCGGATCGCTGCGTCCATCGCCGAGATCGCCGAAATAATCGCCGCGATGCAGTTCACGCAACGGTTCTCGTTTTCCGCGCGCCACAATCTCGCCCGCCTCGACGATCCAGACCCCTGCGGCCTTGGCGCCGGCCGCCAGTACCTGTTGGCCCGCCGCAACATGTTGCGCTTCCATCGCAGCGGCAAGTGCCGCCAATTCGTTGTCGTCGCAGATCGCAAACAACTCGACCTGTCGCAGCAAGTGCAGGCGCGCGGCATGATCGTCGCCGAATGTTTGCGACAATGTTGCGGCCCAGGGCGTATGCACGAATGTGTGACGATCGGCGGCCTCCCGTTCCGGCCATGGGAGCGCATCGTAGGCCGCGAGAATCGCCCGTCGCGCAAAGGTTGCGCCGGCCAGGGTGGTGATCTCGTTCACGGTATAGCGCAGCACTTCCGCATAGCGGACGCCCTGCATGTCGAGCGCCAGGCCGCGTACGGTCGGGCTGATGCGGGCTTCGTCGCGCTCCAGGGTGATGTCCCAGTTGGCGGTGGCCGCCAACACATCCATCCGATCGTCGAGCAGACGGGCGCGCCGGCTGCCGGCATACTCGCGTAGGGTGCGATACAGCCCGGCATAGCTGTGGCGGAACGCCCGTTGTAAGCGCTCGCTCTCGCCCAGGGCCGGCTCCAGCGGCCAGTTCAACGCCCGCGTATGCACCTGGCGCAGCGCGACATAATGCGACGACCAGGCGGCGCACCAGAGGCCCGAAGAAAGCACCAGAATCGCCACTGCCGGTGGGCTGTTGCGCCAGGCCGGCAGGAGTTCCAGCAGGTAACTGACGATCTGCCAGCCGATCCCCAGGCCGAGCAGCATCCAACTCCAGCGCAAGCGCGAATCGCGTAGCGAGATTAGCAACGGCAGTAACAGCGCCAGAGCGACAATGCCGGCATAGACCGGTACGGCCGCCAGGATTGCGCCGAACGCCGACCATTCGGGATGCGCCTGCTGGATCACTTCGATCGCCGCGCCGCCGGCAAGAAATCCGACCCCGAGCAGGATCGCGCTTACCGCCAGTTCCGCCGAGCGTGAACGGTGCAGATCGACATCAAGCAGGGCCACAAAGCCGGCGAAGAGCAGTAACGTAAACCCGACATTTTCCAGCGCCGACCAGAATGGACCCTGGGCCGGGAACAACAACAGCCCGCCGAGAGCGACCAGTTCAATCATTGTCACCACAAGAAAGCTGTCCAGCGCCCGCTGAACGGCGGCCCCGGCATAATCGCGGTGCAGCGCGATCTGGGCTGTAAGTGCGACCACCCAGAGTAGCGGGGCGATCAAGGCCGTCTCGACGATGAGGCCGTAGCGCAGCGGGTGGTGCGGCTCAGTCAGCGCGACAGGTTGGCCCAAGAAGCGTTTGTGATTGCGATAGCACCCGAGTTTGCCTGTGTGGCGGTGCAAGGGGAGCGTGAGGGTCAGCGGGGGATCAGCGTCACCTTTGCCCCGGCAGGAGTAGAGGCGGCTCTCAAGCTTATTCAGGCGCGGATTCAGACCAATCAGCCCGAAATGTTAGCGATGTGGCCGCGCTGGTCGAGGGTGGCGAAGATGCCCTCGGTGAGCGCCTGGTTCTCCGGCGAGTGCGTGCTGTGGAAGTTGTCGAAGGCCACGTGGAAGGCCACCAGGGGCGACTTGCCCAGGTATTCCAGGAAGGCCAGCAGGGCCTCCACGGGGGGCACGCCTTCCCGCTGCACCTCGCCGCCGATGCCGTGGATGAGGATATTCGCCTTGCCGCTCACCACGTCCTGCTGCAAGACGATCTCCAGGCTGTCCGCCAGGGCCACGCGGCCGTTCACCACGGCAACGGCGCCGATGGCGATGAGCCGGTCCTTCTTGATGTTGAGGCCGCTGGTCTCCACGTCCACCACGACCAACCGGCTTTGCTCCATGGGTACCCTGGTAGTGACTGTGGGCAGGGCGCGCCAGGCGGCCAGGCGGGCT
>JAAUQO010000350.1 GCA_012032775.1 Oscillochloris sp.
CACCCCCGGCGACCGAAGATCAGAAGGAGCGACGCA
Organism: Oscillochloris sp.; assembly: GCA_012032775.1. Lineage (GTDB taxonomy): Bacteria > Chloroflexota > Chloroflexia > Chloroflexales > Chloroflexaceae > JAAUQO01. The sequence goes on from JAAUQO010000350.1 coordinate 37, forward strand.
CGCCCTTGTGGCGCTCCTTCTTGCATGCACCTGGAATATGACTTGCTATGTATGCGTGCTGCGGGTTGCTTACTGCTGTATGCATGTGTTTCACCTCATAAAGATCCTTCCCTCGGCAACCCCGCATGTTCATACGTCGCGCACGGCAACGCACCCTTATGCGGTGACCGTGACCAATAAGGTGTTCGGTGTTCCGCCGCACCTTGTGGAGTTATGCCATGTCTTCGTTCGCTTCGCCGATCGCGATTCATTCAATCGCCACTGCTGTGCCGCAGTATCGCGCCGATCAAGCCGCCGTTGGCGCCTGGGTTGCCGATTCGCTCGATGCCGACGCCGGGCTGCGCCGTTATCTGCGCCGCCTGTATGAGTTGTCGGGGATCGAGTCACGCTATTCATGCTTGCCCGATGCGCAAGCCCTGGAGCGTGATTCGCGCTTCGCTCCCGGACGTTCGCGCGCCGCATCGCCCACCACTGCCGAGCGCATGGCGATCTACGAACGCGAGTCGGTGAAGTTGGGTACGCAGGCCGCACAACGTGCCCTGGCCGAAACCAACCGGCCCGCTGCGGCTGCGCAGATCACCCACCTGATTGTTGTTAGTTGTACCGGCTTTTTTGCACCCGGCCTCGATCTCGCAATCGCTCGGAACCTTGGCTTACAACCAACGGTGCAGCGCTCGCTGATCGGGTTTATGGGTTGCGCCGCCGCCTTCAACGGCCTGCGCCTCGCAGCCCAGATTGTCGCCGGCCAGCCCACCGCCCAGGTGCTGGTGGTCTGTGTAGAGTTATGTACCCTCCATCTGCAACCCGGCACCGATCGGGTCAATCTGACGGTCGCATCGTTATTTGGCGACGGCGCGCCGCATGTGTGGTCGGCGCGCCGCAGGCCGGCGGTTCGGTGTTGATGCTGAACAATTTCTTCACCGGCGTCAAAGCCGACACCCACGACGCCATGGCCTGGCAGATCGGCGATCACGGTTTCGAGATGCGGCTCTCGCCGCAGGTGCCGCGCCATGTCGGCGCCGTGGCCGCACCGGCGCTCGCCCAATTGCTCGATGGTCGGCCACGGCCGCAGTTCTGGGCTTTGCATCCCGGCGGTCGCGCAATCCTCGATCGGCTGCGTGACGTATTCGACTTGAACGATCAGCAGATGGCCGCTAACTATCATGTGCTGCGTCACTACGGCAATATGTCGTCGCCGACAATTTTGTTTGTGCTCAACGAGCATTTCAAACAACTCCGCAATCTGGCCCGCGAAGAACCGTGCGACGGGATCGCGGTTGCCTTCGGTCCGGGCCTCGTTACCGAGATGGCCCACCTGACGTATATGCCCGAAATTGTGCTGGAGATCCCGCGGAGTTCGGCGGTTGGGGTAAGTTGGGACGGGCGCCATGTGGCCTGATACCCGTGACCGCCTTGATGCGCCCGAACTGATGGACGATCGCGCGATCGGCGGGAGGGAATTGATCGAAGCCCTGGCCCAACTACGCTTGATCAATCGCCTGCTCGGCGCCGCAGGCCCGACGATCGAAGGGGTTGAGCGGCTCTGGCAACAGGCCGGTTGCCCGCCGCACCTGACGATCCTCGATGTCGGCGCCGGCTCCGGTGATATGACGCGGGCGTTATTGCGTTGGGCCGATCGGCGCAGCGTCAGTCTGCACATCACGCTGCTCGACATTCACCCCGAGACATGTGCGGCGGCGGCGGCGTATCACCGCCATGAACCGCGCGTCACAATTGTGTGCGGCGATCTTTTGCAGCCCGGGATGCAGCAGGTCGATATCGTAACCGCAGCACTCTTCACCCATCATTTCAGCGCCGGTTGCTTGCCCGCCGTCTACCGCGCGATGCAGCAGACAGCGCGCTTCGGCGTGGTGGTGAACGACTTGCAGCGCCATGCTCTGGCATGGGCCGCTATTCGGTTGGCGACGCACCTGTTCTCACGCAACCGCATGATCCGCCACGATGCACCGCTCTCGGTGTTACGCGGCTTTCAGGCCGCCGATCTGCGGCGATTGCAGCACGAGCCGGGGCTAAGCCGGCTATCGTTCGCCTGGCGCCCGCTTTTTCGCTACATGATTCTTGTTCCAGGAGCAGCTTATGCAGATTGATGTCGCTGTTGTCGGTGCGGGATTAGCCGGCAGTTGCCTGGCCGCCGGACTGGCCGACCGTGGTTGGAATGTGATGCTGTTGGAACGACGATCCGGGGCGCAACACAAAGTCTGCGGCGAATTCCTTTCACCCGAAAGCGCGTCAAGTCTTGCGACATTGAACCTGCGTGAGCAGGTAGCCGCCTTACATCCGGCGCCGATGACCGGCGCCTGCCTGATCTCGCGGCGCGGCACGGAGTTATCGCTGCACTTGCCGGGAACCGCCTGGGGCATCAGCCGCTACGCCCTGGATCAACGCCTGCTGCAAGCCGCAAGTGCGGCCGGGGCGGATGTGCGCGAAGGTGTCACCGTAACCGCTGTGGCTGCGGAGGCAACCGGCGGCTACACCCTCAGTGGGCGCGATTCCGCCGGCAAAAGCCTGGAAATGCAGGCCCGCATGGCGGCAATTGCATGTGGCCGCCATGCCTTGCCGGGGTTACGGGCCGGCGGGCAGCGCAGTCGCGCTCGCCATACCTACGTTGGCGTGAAATGCCACTACACCGGCTTGCAGCTCGCGCCGGAAGTGCGGCTCTACCTCTTCGACGGCGGCTACGTCGGGCTTTCGCCGATCGAGGGCGGCCGGGCCAATTTTTGCCTGCTGGCGACAACCGATGCATTTCGGCGGGCCGGGCAACGAATTCCGGCCATGCTCGATGCGCCGATCGCGGCAAATCCAGCCCTGAAGCGCGATCTGGCCGGCGGCGAGCGACTGCCGGAAAGCATGTGCGCGGTTGCGCCGGTAGATACCGAACTTGTGCCGGAATTGCTTGATCCATGTTTACGCCTTGGCGACGCAGTTGCCATGATCCCACCACTCTGCGGCGACGGCATGGCAATGGCGATTCGCTCGGCCGAGTTAGCCGTTCCCCTGCTCGACAACGCCCTGGCCGGGCGCTGCACCCTCGACACGGCCCGGCAGGCTTATGCCGTCGCCTGGCAGCGCAGTTTCGCCGGCCCGCTCCGCACCGGGCGCCGGCTTCAGCGTCTCTTGGAGACGCCCGGACTGAGTGGCGGGCTGCTTGGGATCGGCCGGCTTATTCCCGGCCTGGCCCAGCGGCTTGTGCGCGCAACCCGCACCGGCTACGTCGTTCTAGGGCGTGTTCACCCCTATTTACCGAACCCCGACCGGCACGGCACAGCTTGTGCAATAGGGAGAAATGGACAGCGAGAACATACAGCATGTTCTCGGTACGCACGCAAGGCACTGCAAAAATCGCAAAAGGAGTAACTGCATGAATCAGCGCAAGCCGGCGACAATGATCGCCGCCCATACCAGCCTTCCCCGACTGACCTTGATCATACTAACCTTGTTTCTCGGCATCCTACTGGCCGCCTGTGCCCAGGAGCCGGTAACGCCTACCGATGAAGATCTTGGGTTTGAAGAACCGGCCGAAGGTCTCGAAGGAACACCGATCCCCGGTCAGGGCGGCCTGACAAATGAGCCGAACGAGCCGGTAGTTACCTCGCCGGAAGCCGTTACTGAAGGCGACGGCGAAGCACTTACCCTGAGCGATGTTGTCGATAACCCCGAACAGTTTATCGGCCAGACCGTAACCATCCAGGCGCCGCTGG
>JAAUQO010000351.1 GCA_012032775.1 Oscillochloris sp.
CGCCGCAAGCATTCCCGAACTACGAGGCCGGTACCTGGGGGCCTGGTGTCGCCGACGCATTTATGGCCCGCGATGGCCGTAGCTGGCGAAGAGTTTGACATGATGACAACTTCTCCAAGTGTCGATCTCACGTCGATCGAACGCGAATTGCGCCAGATCTGGAAGCAGAATGCCGCCGATGCACCCGGTGGTCAGGCGGTTACCCGCGCGTTGACCCTGAATCTGGTGGCGAAGGCCGGCGATCCGGTTCTTGCCGAACAGATCAGCGCGTTGTTCCAAAGCCTCACCGCCGGCCATCCGCACCGTGGGATTTTGTTGGTCGATCAGGGCCGGAATGACGGTGTTGATCTGACGGCATTTGTGCAGGCAAACTGCCTGCTGACGGCCCCCGGCGTGCCGCAGGTTTGTGGCGAACAGGTGACGATCCGGGCGGCGACGGCTGCCCTGGGCCGGGCGGCATCACTGGTGCTGGCCTTGCTGGTGCCCGATCTGCCGGTGGCGCTGTATTTGCCCGGCCCCGAACCGCTCGGCGATCCATTATTGGCTCGGCTGCGCGGCATCCTCGACCGGCTGATCGTCGATTCGGCCGATTTTACGACGCCGGCACCGGGGCTATACGACATGGCCGAATTGAACGACCTCGCCAATGGCCCGGCGGTGAGCGATCTTTCGTGGACGCGCCTGACGGCATGGCGTGAACTGACGGCGCAATTCTTCGATACACGCCCGCTGCTGCCGCATTTGCGCCGGATCGACCAGATCGAGATCATTTATGCCGACGGCCAACGGCAACATAATCCTTCACAGGCGCTATTGCTGGCCGGTTGGCTGAGCGCGAGCCTGGGCTGGGCGCCGTTGGAAGACGCGGTGAGCCAGGAGGGCGATCTGATCCGGCTGCACCTGCGCCGGCCGGCGGTCGGGATCGGGCCGAATGCGATTCGCCTGGTGACGATCGACCTCAAGCCCGGCCCTGCGGTTGAGGGCGATATGGTTGGATTGGCGGCGCTGAATCTACGGGCGCTGGACGGGATGCGGGCCGAATTCAATGTGGTGCGAACCGAGGATCCGACCCGAATACGCACCACAGCCCATGTCGCAGGTCAGCCGGCGATCAACCGGATCGCGGCGGTGGATCAGGGCGAAACGGCGGCGTTGCTGGCGGCTGAACTACAACTGCGCAGCCGTGATCGCACCTTTGGCGCGGCATTGCGTACGGCGGCGACATTTGCGCGGCGGTTGCAAGGGTAAGGCGGAATGCAGCATCCGGATCGAGGAAAGGTTGCATTCCGCATTCAGAAGCGTCGGATCTGCAATGGAAGATCGGGATGTCTGTTATGGTAGGCGGCAAAAGAGCGAGTGTCAAGCGGTTAACCGGGCTTTAATGATCGATATTCTGCTGCCGGGCGAAAATAGCTACTACACACGGGCGAACATAACAGTATTCTCATCGTATTTTTCGGCAGTTTCGCATTCTAATGCGCCAAACCCGCACACTTATGCCGCCGTAGGCAAATCATGGTAGCGACAATGTTTCGCTGCCTTGTTATGATGCGCCTCCCCGAGCGGCTCGGGGATGGAGGCGATCCGCCCTCGCACCATAGACGAAAGGAACAAGTAGTAGTTTCCGGAAAGTACAGCAGACATGGCCTCGCAACTTCTCAGCTTCATCCACCGCAGTAATTTTGCGTTCGCCTCCCTCGTGATTATTGTTTCCCTGATCCTCTCGATTAGCGGCGTTCACGCCGACAGCGCTACATGGGCGATCGACGCCGACGGCTCCTGGAGCAACGACGGTTCGTGGAGCGCTCCATACCCCCAGGGCGCAAACGAGATCGCCACCTTTGGCCCGCTCATCAGCGGCCCGCGTCAGGTCAGGATCGACGACACTGAAATCCCCATCGGCGGCATTGTGTTCCAGAGCAGCCATAGTTATACGATCACCGGCGGCGATATTGTGTTTCCCAGCGGCTCGCCGGGAACGCTGACGGTTGACGAATCCAGCAGCGCCGCGCAGATCATCGCCGTGCCGCTGGTGCTGGAACGCAACCTGACCATCGATCAGCAGGCCAGTGCATTGTTGCGGCTGGAAGGGCCGATCAGCGGTGCATTTCAGCTGCAAAAAACGGCCCCGGCCCGCTGCTGCTCGCGGGCGCAAACAGCTACGGCGGGAAAACGATCCTCGATGCCGGAACCCTATTTCTGGCCCACGATAACGCCCTCGGCGCCGGCGCGATTGAGTTGAACGGCGGCACGGTTGCGGCCGCAACGACGCCGCGCCTGATCACAAACCAGATCAGCAAACTCGCCAACAACATCGTCTTCGACGGCCGCGCACAGCGGTTGGCGTTTCTGACCGATCTGCAACTGCATAAACTCGGCAATCGCACAATCGTGGTTGAGGGTGATGTCACCTTCAACCGTATCTCCGACCCGACCTACGGCAAGAATCTGCGCCTACGCGGCAGCGGCGATTTCCACTACAACCTGAGCAGCAGCGGCACAAATGTCGGCGCGCACATCTACAACACCGGCGAAGGGGCGCTGTATGTGTATGGCGCCGGCACAGTCGGCGCGATCTCGTATTACAGCGGCAGCGGTGGGCTGATCGCCGTCGGCGATCGCCGCGACCCGAGTAGCGGCGCGATCGAGCGTGGGATCGGCAGCCTGCGTATTCGCGGCAACGGTCGCGGTCTGGAACTGAGTACTCCCGGTATCACCGTCGAGATGGCCCTCGCTGCAAGCGCGAACGACCGGATTGTGCTGGAGGATAACGGCGGGCGCAATGCCGATACTGATATTGTGCTGGCCGACCCAACCACTAATCCTGCCGGCGCAACCCTGAAGCTTACGGCCGAGCCTGATTTCAGCCCCAACCCCAACCAGGTTTTTGTCTTGATCGAGCATCTGGGCAGCGGCAGCGGCACGATCGTCGGCACATTCCGCGATCTGCCCCACGGCGCCCTGATCGATCTGGCCGGCGGCATGGTGATCAATTACGGCGCAAAACAGGTCACCCTAACCAACCGGCCGAGCTTGTTGTTCGAAGTCGTCGCCGGCGACACCCAGACCAGTGATGCAGGCGCAGCATTTGCCGAACCGCTTCAGGTGCGGGTGCTCAACAGCCTTGGCGAAGCAGTGCCGAACGTGCTGGTTGTGTTCACCAGCCCCGAATCCGGCGCCGCAGCCACCTTCCCGAGCGGCAATCAAGCCGTCAGCGACAGCAACGGCCTGGTTAGCATTCCGGTCGGCGCCAACCCAATCGGCGGCAGTTACCGCGTGCGAGCGCACACATTCCCGTATGAAACCACCGAGATCGAGTTCACGCTGACCAATCTGGCCCCCGAGCCGACCGCCACGGCCACCCCGATATGTATATGATCGTTGTGGCGAATACGGTCGCCCATCCAACTGCTATTCACTTGGGGGTGCTTTTTCAAGGCAGCAGCAGCAGCTTTGATCACCAAATCGTTGATGGAAATTTTAGCCGGGGCAATGGCATCGTTTACGGCTGCGCGCGATTTTACCGCTTGATCCATATCGATCTCCATGGTGAGATAGAAATGTGGAGCGGTAAATAAGCTATCGCTTAAGCGCTTGGCGATAGTTTTCCGCATTTGAGATACCGGTTCGTCGGTATAAGATTCTTGGCCCGCAGCGGCAGGTGCTCCTTTGGCCGCCGCCGGTGTGAAGTTCTCTACATCTTTGCGCACAATACGCCCTCCATCTCCACTCCCCGACA
>JAAUQO010000103.1 GCA_012032775.1 Oscillochloris sp.
CTGCTCGAGCGACTCGCGCGCCCCGGTCATCTCCGCCCCCGAGCCCACGCCCGTGTAGCGCCCGATCGGTAACTGCGCGACGGCTCGCCGTTACGATAGATGGTCTTATTCTGGTACGCGATCTCGTCGCCCGGGACGCCGACGACACGTTTGATGTAGTCGGTCGAGGGATCTTGGGGGAATTTGAACACCACGACATCCCCGACCTGCGGATTCCCGATGTCGAGAAACCTGGAGTTGAGCACCGGCCAACGCAGACCGTATGCGAACTTGTTGACCAGGATGAAATCGCCGGTCAGGAGCGTCGGCATCATTGAATTCGACGGGATCCGAAAGGGCTCGACCAAAAAGCTGCGCAGCACCAAAACGGCGAAAATGACCGGAAAGAAGGAGCGCGCATACTCGACCAGCACAGGCTCCTTATACGCCGGCTTCGCTTGATCCGAGAGGACGCCGCACCGCCGCAGCCTCGTGGGGCGAGCATACCACGCCGTCGAGGCCGCAATCGCGGGCCAATTGCGCAAGCCGAGTCACATGATCTGCGAGCGGCGCCGCAACACCAAGCTCGGCCCGCAACGCCGCTTGATCGATACTTGTCAGCACCGTTACCCCGAGCAGCAGCGGGCGCTGTTCGCCGAACGCCGCAGCGGCTTCAGCAGCAGCCCGCATCATGGCCGCGCCGCCCTGCGTATGGATTGTCAGCATGTGTACCGCCGGGCCGAGTGCGCCGATCGCACCTACGGCGCCGGCCACCGTATTCGGAATATCGTGCAGCTTGAGGTCGAGAAACAGGCGCCCGCCGGCCTGTGCAACCGCCTGCACCACCTGCGGCACACCGGCGGCATTACACAATTCCAGGCCAACCTTGAAACCACCGACATAGGGCCGCAATTGCGCGATCAAGTCTAAGGCCGGATCAAGGGCCGCGACATCGATCGCCGCCAGGACACGTTCACGGGCAGAAACCATTGTCATGTTCATACGTACAACACCACATAAACCGCAATTCCCACCAGGGTTGCGGCCATATACAGGCCATAGGCGACGCGCATAAACGGCTTATAGTTGTTGAATTTCAGCCGTTCGGGCATCAGTTCATTGCCGCGCAGCACCACATACAGGCCGAACAACAGCGCCGCAAGGCCGATAAATTCGTGGGCCGGCATCGCCACAAATGCGGTCGCCGGCAGATCGACATTTTCCGACGGATCGACATTGAGCAAAGAGGGAATCATGATGCCAAGCACCAGCAGCAAATTCACAACTGCGGCAGCCGTCTGCACCCAGCGATGAGCCTCATAGCGGCCGCGCAGCGCCAGCCATGCCCCACCACTAAACGCCAACGCCACCAGGATACTACCCACCAGTGAGATGTCCGCCGCCAGCGATGCTTCGGTGCCGAGAAAGCCGTGCTGCTCCATTAGTTTCCTTTGCTGAATTCGGAATCCTGTATACGGAATGCGGCATTATGGGCCGCCAAACGCCGATTGATCCGACCTACCATCCCCGGCCCTTCATACACCAGGCCGGTATAGATTTGCAGCAGCGTGGCGCCGGCGTCGAGCATGCGCAGCGCGTCGTCGGGGGTACTGATGCCGCCGACACCGATGATCGGCAGCCTTCCCTGGGTTTCGCGGGCAACCAGTCGAACCACTTCGAGCGCCCGTGTCGTCAGCGGTTTCCCGCTCAGGCCGCCGCTCTGTGCGGCCAGAGCCGGATCGACGCCAGGCAAACCCGTGCGGCTCAAACTCGTATTGACGGCAATCAGGCCGTCGATCGCGTGTTCGGCGCACACTTGCAGCACTTCAGTGATCGCGTCGTCGCTCAGATCGGGGGCGATCTTCAGCAACAAGGGCCGCGGTTTCCCGCCGCGAGCCCGACTTTGCGTGCGATTCTCGGCCTGTAGGCCACCGAGCAAAGCATCAAGATGTTCACGATCTTGCAGTTCACGTAAGCCGGGCGTGTTGGGCGAACTCACATTGATCGCGAAGTAACTGCCGTAATCAAAGAGCGAGCGAAACGAGGCCCGATAATCGTCCAGGGCTTTTTCCAACGCGGTGAGTCGCGACTTGCCGAGGCTGATTCCGACCGGGATCGGCGGGAACGGCGGTTCGGCAAGGCGGGCGGCCAATGCCGCAGCACCGGCGTTATTAAAGCCCATGCGGTTGATCAGGGCCTGATGTTGCGACAGGCGAAACAGGCGCGGACGGGGATTGCCGGGCTGAGCGTACCATGTGACAGTGCCGAGTTCGACAAAGCCGAAACCAAGCGCAGCCCAGGCCGCGATCGCAACGCCGTCTTTGTCCATCCCTGCGGCTAAGCCGAGCGGATTGGGAAAGCGGATCCCAAACAGCCGGCGCTCCAGGGCCGGATGGCTATAGGCATAGGCGTGACGAAGCGCATCGGCCAGCGCGCGTCGGCGACTCAGGATCGCCAATAACCCGAGCGTGCGCTCGTGGGCCTGCTCGGCATCGCCATGCCATAAGCTGAACAAGATCGGTCGCAGCAAGCGCTGATAAAGCACCCCAAATCCTTTCGGGCCATCGCATACTCTCGCAGATTTGGGGCAAATTATAGCATTGTTGCCGCTGGTTCGTGACATTGTCGTGAACCAGCGGCAACAAAAAAGTGTCAACAAACCTTAAAACGGTTCGACGCCGACTTCGGAGAGATCATCGGCCAGTGATTCGAGATCCTTGATGTTGCGGAAGGTGTCAACTCGGCCCAGGAACCGTTTACGTTGTCGCTCATCCGACATCAGCGCCCGCTCGATAAACTGGCGCACGTAGATCTTCAGCACATCCAACTGCTGCCGATCAAGCGGCTCGGCCCGCATATACACTTCGATCGCCTCGCGCAGGGCACCGGTCGTCTCCTCCATCCAGAAACGCGGCGGCGTCGGCACCGCAAATGGATAGGGATAGTCGGGATTTTCGACAAAGATCAGCGAACCAATCTGCTCTTCCATACTCACGACTTCAAACCCATTGCTTCGTACAACCGATCGAAATTGAAGTGCGTTTCCATCATATTGACAAAGCGATCGAGTTTCGGCCCGGCGTGCAGGCGCACGCGCCCAAACAGGCGCTCGGCCCGATCAACCGTGGTGAGCGTGTCGTCGGGCACCAGAATAATCGGCACCTCGCGCTCCTCGGCCTTATCGATCACCTGATACGTCGGTCGGATATTGCCGGTCAGGATCAGCGCATTGGTGCTCGTCTCAAGTGCCGCAAGCTGCAAGTCGCTGCGGTCGCCGCCGGTGACGACGGCCTTATTCGCCCGGCGCCGGAAGAACGACAAACTCGCCTCGGCGCCCATCGCACCGATCATCAACGTCTCGACCGTCTTCTGGCTCCACTCGCGCTGGCCGATAAACTGGCCGCCGAGATGTTCCACCAACTCATCGACCGAGATCCCGGAGAGGGTCGGATCACGGGGCAAAATCCCGAACACCGGGATACCGCGCGCCTCAAGGAACGGCGCCACCCGCGACTCAACAAACTCGTGTTGGGGTTGCTCGACCTGGTTGATCATCACACCGAGCAGGCGATCGCCGACATAGCGCTGCACCGAGAGGATCGTATCGACACTGAGGGTCGAGACATAGCGACTAATCAGCAGGCCGGGCGCGTGGAGCAGGTCGGTCACCTGATCGGCGGTGAGTGAGACGAGCGCACCCTCGGCCCAGGTATTGGTGCCTTCAAGCACCATCACATCTTTGTCGCGCGAGACTTGCAGATAGGCATCGCGCAGTGCCCGGGTGAACGTAGCCGGTTGGCCGCGCAAAATCGACTCGATCACGCCGGGAGTTACCAGGATCGGCGCGATCTGCTCCAGCGGCTCGTGCAGGCCAAGCGTCTCGCGCACAAATGCAGCATCGGCATCAAACGCTGATTCAGGAGTGTGGGTGACGGACACACTCACCGGCTTCATATAGCCGATGGTGAAGCCGTCGCGCTGCATCCGGCGCAGCAGGCCCAGGCACACCGCACTCTTGCCACGTGGGTCTCCGTCGAAGCGATATACAGTGTAGCCATGGCAGCCTCCTACTTGAGGATAATCCGTGCGTCCAGAACAATCGCGCCTTCACCGCGGTTATACGCCACCAGTGGATTGATATCCATTTCCACGATTTCGGGGAAATCCGTAACGAGCTGGCTCACGCGCAGAACCGTTTCGATGATCGCATCCGTATCGGCCCGCCGCTCGCCGCGCACACCGCGCAGCAGCGGGTAGGTGCGAATGCTACGAAGCTGCTCCTCGGCTTCGTACTCACTGATCGGCGCCAGGCGGAAGGCGATATCTTTCAACACCTCAACATAGATGCCGCCCATGCCAACTCCAACGAGCGGGCCGAACTGCGGATCGCGACTCACACCGACCAAAATCTCGCGACCCTTCGGAACCATCTGCTGTACCAGCATACCCCAGATTCGGGCCTCACGATTATACTTCCGAGCGCGGTACTCGATCAACTCAAACGCATCACGGGCGCCTGAGGCATCGGCGATGCCGACCTTCACACCGCCGATATCGCTTTTGTGCAGAATATCGGGGCTGGAGATCTTCATCACCACCGGGAAACCGAACTCGGCTGCGATCTCGGCCGCCTCGTCGGGCGTGCGGGCCAGGCGGCTTTTCGGCAGGCGCATCCCGTAGGCTTCCATTACCTCGCGGGCCTCGATCTCGCCCAACTCAACCCGCCCCGAGGAGCGAATATCGGCGAATAGCTTCGCCACGCGATCCTGATCGACCTCAAAGCGGCGATACTGCGGCTCCGGCCGCTGCGTCCAGAGGTAATGCCGGTGCATCGCCGCGAGCGACTGGATCGCCCGTTCGGGAAACTGATAATTGGGGATCTTGTTCGCGTTCAGGCGCTCCAGGGACGGGCCAAGGCTGTAATCGCCCATAAAGCTCGTTACCACCGGCTTCGCGAAACGCTTGGCAGCATCAACGATCACATCGACCGTCTCGATCAGATCCGACTGGGCTTGCGGCGTCAGCAACACCACCGCTGCATCGACGCTCGGATCGGCCATGGCCGCATCAAGCGCAACTTTATAGCGATCGGAGCGCGCATCGCCGATCACGTCGATCGGGTTGAAGACATTGGCTTCAGCCGGCAAACCGGCCCGCAGTGTCGCCACTGTCGCCTCGGACAGGGTCGCCATTTTCAGGCCGCTGCGCTCAACCGCATCGGTGGCGATAATGCCGGGGCCGCCGGCGTTGGTTACAATCGCCACCCGGTTGCCCTTCACCAACGGCTGATAGGCGAACAACTGGGCCAGGTCGAACAACTCACTCATGGTACGGGCGCGCAAAATGCCGCTCTGACTAAATGCCGCCTCGTAGGCGCTCTCCGAGCCGGCCAGCGCACCGGTGTGTGAGGACGCCGCCCGCGTACCGGCCGTGGTTGTCCCCGACTTAATCGCCACCACCGGCGTATTCTTCGTCACCTTGCGTGCCGCTTCAATAAAGCCGGGGCCGTTGCTGATCCCTTCCAGGTAGGCCAGGATCACCTTGCTGTGTGCATCGTCGTTCCAGGCCTCCAGCAAGGCAACCTCATCGACATCGCCTTTGTTCCCGAGGCTGACGAAACGCGAGAAGCCGATCCCCTTGGGCTTACTCCAGTCCAGGATGGCGGTGCACATTGCGCCCGACTGCGACATAAAGGCGATATTGCCGGCGTCGGGCATCAGGGCTGCAAATGAAGCGTTCAGGCTTGAGATGGTGTCGATAATCCCCAGGCAATTTGGGCCCACCATCCGCATGCCGTAGGAGTTGATCGTTTCGATCAGGCGGCGTTCAAGCTCCTTGCCTTCGCCGCCAACCTCCTTGAACCCGGCTGAGATCACCACCAGGCCGCGGATGCCTTTTTTGCCGCACTGATCGACCACATCGAGGACGAACTGGGCCGGGATGATGATCACCGCCAGGTCGATCGGGCCGGGAACATCGAGCACCGAGGAATAGGTATCGATCCCGAGTACTTGCTTTGCTTTCGGGTGAATTGGATAGATTTTACCGCGAAATCCGTTCTCGACGATATTCTTCAGAACGGTATGTCCGAGGCGGGCCGGCTCGGGCGAAGCTCCGATCACGGCAACCGCCTCAGGGGCGAAAATCTCCTTGAGCATAGCTCCTCCTTGTCGCACTCGCGTGCCATCATAACACGACTTTGACAAGGATACAGCGGCAGGATACAGAACGCCGAATATTATTCGCCGATCAGCACCAGCAGAGTCGCGCGGGTTGTGCCGCTGTCGCTTATTCCCGGCGTCGCAGCGGCAGCAATGGCACGGAAAGGCTCCAGGCGCGCCTCAACCTCAGCATCCAATTCGTCTAGGTCGCGAGCCAGGGTGCGTACCGCCGGCAGATCGATGAACAGAACGCCGCCGTTGGGGCTCGGTAATCCGCCCACGGCGGCCTGATATGCGCGTTGCTCGCTGAGATTAGCGCCGCTGCCGCTCGCTGCCGCAAGTGCGTTGGCGCCGAATCCGATCACCAGGTCGTTGCCGACAAATCCGTAGCCGCCGACTCCTTCCGGTAGTTCAAGCACCTGATAACTGCCGTTGCCGTAGGTCGCTTCGCTCAGGCCCAGATCGCCGCCGGCAAGCTCTTCCAATGCGGTGATAATCCGCCCAACACCCGACTGCGCGGCCTGCGGATCGTCGGGCGCCAGCGCAAAATATCCGCCGACCGGCACTTCGCCTGTTTCAGCCGTCACCGTCAGAACCGCCTCGCCATGGAACCAGTTTAGCAAGTCCTGTTCCAGGTTCAGGCCAAGCATCTGCTCGTATTCGGCGACTTGCTCGGCTGCGGCGGGAACCTCGGCGATCGCGGCCTGGATTTGATCGGCAAAACTGGGCGGGATGCGGAAACTCAATGTGCCGATCGCCGCAGCGCCCACGGCGCCGCTCCGTTCGGCCGACACCGGCAGGCGCATCTCGGCCAGCGACGCCTGAAGATTCGCCGGCAGCGCCGCCACATCGATTGCCGCAACGGCGTCGAAGCGCAAGCCGACATCCACGGCGGCGATCACGAATCCAAGTCCATGCACGGCATTGGCGACGGCAAGTGTATCATTCAGCCCCTGCGGTTGTTCGCCAAGGCTCGTTGCAGCCTGAGCGCCGCCCGCCTCCACCAGATCGCGCAACAACACGCCATCCAAATAAACATATCCCATCCGATCTTCAGGTAACACTGCCTGAAGCGCCTGGAAGCGCGAACTGGCCTGCAAGGTGTCGGGGCCGTCGCTGTCGCGGGCAACAATTGCGGCGATCGTATCGGCGTCGCTGGCGAAAACCACATACTCGCCGACCAGGGCGAAGGCGCTGATCGGCGAGCGCTCGGCGCTCTGGCTGGCGACGATCGTCACGGCTTCGATCTGTTGCTCGACAAACTGCTCGCCCTGGGCTTCGCGGTGCGCACGCTGCTTGGCCAGAAACGCCAGCGCTGCATCACGATCACGCGAGGCGAGGATGAAACTGAGCCTTGCCCCTTCAAGATCGTTCAGGTTTTCGAACTCAGCGCCGATCACCGCAAGATCCGCCACCGGCAAGCCCGACGCTGCAAAGGCAACTTCGGCGCCCAGCCAGGGCATCACATCTTGCTGCATCTCGACGCCAAGCAGTTCGCGCAGTTGATCGCCGGTCGCGGGGTCGGTCTCATAATCGACCGCTTCGGGAAAGGCCCGGCGCAAGCGCTCGATATTCGGTAGATCGCGTAGATTCGGTGTGATCGCAGCATAGATCTGCGTATCGGCACCCAGCAATTGTGGGATACTATTCGCACGTTGGTTGATCAGGCTCCAGGCCAGCGCAACTGAACCGGCACCGATCAGACCGACGCCAAACACAGCCAGCAGGATGATCAAGATCAGGGCTGGACGACGGGGCGCGGCAGGTGGGGCGAACGTAGGTAGATTGGACACCGTAGCCTCCTTTGTGTGAATGCCGCGAGTTCTTCGGTCGCCCGCACGGGCCACCGCATCATGAACTCGTTTGCGTTTAATAGGGCGCAGCATAGTGCGCCTACACATCCGAATTGTACGGATTCGCCGAACCACGGGCGGATGCACGATGTCGAATTTTTCATCTCTACAAGGGGAACAAACAAGGGGAACTATTTCTCGCAAGCGGGCGTCTTGCTGATAGCGGCGCAAGCCGCCGGCACATCCCCCCGAACAACAGATTCCACACAGGGAGACAGAATCATGCGCGCAATCCGAACCCTTGGTATCAGCCTGACACTCTTGATCATGTTGCTGTTAACCGCCTGCGGCAGTGCTTCCGTCGGCGTAGCAAGGGAGTCGCCTGCGGCAATGCCGACGGCCGCCCCGGCCGCCCAGGCTCCGGCAGGAGGCGCCGACGGAAGCACCAACGAAGCGCAGGCGATCGAGGAGTATGCAGGCGAAGCGACAACCGGGCAGTCGAGTCCGCAGCCACAAAATCAGCAGCGCCGGCTGGTGATCAAAAATGCCTTTGTAAGTATTCAGGTCGAGGCGGTAACCCAGGCTGAAGCCACACTGCGCGCCCGCGCCGAACAACTCGGTGGCTATATGGTGAGTGTACAGACCAACGGCAGCGACCAATTCCAGACCGCCACGATCGTGTTTCGGGTGCCCGCCGAGCGCTTTGAAGAGGCATTAAGCGGGGTTGAAGGTCTTGCCAAAAAGGTGCTTTCGCGGAATGTGAGCGGCGATGATGTGACCGAGGAGTTCGTCGATCTGGAGTCGCGGTTGCGCAATCTGGAGGCAACCCGCGATCGGCTGCTGGATCTGCTCAGCCGGGCCGACGAAGTCGAGGATGCATTGCAGGTCAATCAAGCCCTGAGTGATGTGCAGGGCGAGATCGAACAGATTCGCGGCCGGATGCAGTATCTCCAACAGAGCGCCGCATTCTCGACGATCAGCGTCGATTTGCAGCCGGTGCCGCCAACCCCGGCGATCATCGAAGATAATGGTTGGGATCCGCTGCGCGCCGCCCGATTGGCATTGCGCGATCTGGTTGAGTTCGGCCAGGGATTGGTTGAATTCGTGATTGTGGTGCTGGTCTGGTCGCCGGTCTGGTTGCCGATTGTGTTGATCGGGATGTGGGCCTGGCGCCGCTTCGTGCGCCCGCGCCCGAAAACAACCCCGCCGACGCCGCCCGCACCGATAGCGTGAGTAATGCCTGAGCGGTGATGCCTGAGCGGTGATGCCTGAGCGGTGATGCTTGAGCGGTGATGCCTGATGCTTAAGGGTTGCGTAATCCTCAAGCATCAGGCAGCATCGTTCTGACCTCAGGCAAGGACACTCTGCACCAACAAGATCCCGGCGAGGCCGAGGAACATCACGCCGGAGAAACTGGTAAAGACAGCCTGGCCGCGGGCGCCGATCATCGAGCCGGAGCGCGCGATCACCAGGGCGATCACGGCTTCAAGGCCGGAGGCAACCACAAACCAGATCAGGGTAAACAGCAACAGGCCCGGCGCCCCGCCAAGTTCGTAGGAGCGCAACATCGTGGGTGTGCCGGTAGCCAGCCAGAATGTCCAGGTAAGCGGATTGGCCAGATTGCCGATCACACCCTTCCAGAACGACCAACCGGCCGGCGTGGGCGGGGCGCTGACATTGGCCCAGAGGCGACGCGCATCGCGCAGCGCTTCGATTGCGAAATAGATGAGGAAGATCGCGCCGAGCAGGCCGACCCAGAATGAAGCGGCGGCGATCTGGGCGATCAGCCAGCTAAATGCGATCGCCGGCAATAAGAGGATCAGATCGGCGGTGGCGGAGCCGAGGATAACCCGGAAACTGGCCATAAAACCGCGCGTAGCCGCCTCTTGCACAATCGTGACGAAAATCGGCCCCACGGAAAACGCAGCCCCGACGCCCAACAACATCCCGAGCCAGATGATCTCATTCACCGCTGAATACTCCCGACGGTCGGCAAGCGCTGCCGGCCCCCACTGCAACACAAAGCGCCCCCACAAAGTGTGGCGGCGCTGCACCGGCACAGTGTAGATCGTCGCACTCTGCTGCGCTATAGACACAATCTCCGGAAATCGGTTGGCGCCATTGTGCAACATGCACAATGGGCTGTATCGATCGGCTGCAAGCATTCCCGTCTTCAGGCAGCAGCGACGCCGTTTTATCTTTGCCTGTCCCTATCCGATACAGGTATAATGACACTGAGAATTGATAAGGAGAACATGGTAGAGTAGCGCGATAAACAGCAACCGCCGGATATCGCATCCGGGCAAGACCGATGCATACAGGCACATGTCTTGCTACAGAGCCAGGGGTATGTTCATGGCAGAGCCAACGACAACCAACGATACCGCCGCCCTGATCCAGGCCGGCAATGCCGCCTTGCTGGCCGGCGACACCTATAGTGCCCGCCAACACTTTCGCCAGGCGATCGAACTGGATCCCGAAATTGCGGAGGCCTGGATTGGATTAGCCGGTTCGGTTCGTCCGTACCGTGAGAAGCGCGAACATGTACAACGGGCGCTGAGCATTGCCCCCGATCATCCCGACGCACGGGCGGTGCTGGCCCATGTGGAAGCAAAACTGGCTGCCGGCGAAGTTCTGGCGCCCGGCGGAGTAACGGTGCGTGAGCCGTTGCCGGAGCCCGCGATCATGGAAACGCCGCCCGAGCCGATCGTACCGGTTGGCGAGACATTGTACTGTTACAATCATCCCAACCGCGAAACCGGCTTGCGCTGTACGAGTTGCGATCGGGCGATCTGCACCGATTGCGCCACGCCCACACCGGTCGCCAGATCTGCCCCGAGTGTGCGCGGATACGCCGGCCGGTCAACTATCAGGTTGAGTGGCAGCACCTGGCGGTGGCGGCGATCGTCAGTTTTTTCTATGGCGCCGTGACGACATTTCTGGCGCTCTACCTTTTCGGCATGATCCGCTTCTTTGCGATCATTCTGGCCTTTTTGCTCGGCCCGGCCAGCGGCAATCTGCTGGTACGCGGGCTGGAGCCGATCACAGCGAAGAAGCGCGGACGGGCGATGCAACTGGCCGTTGGGATTGGCTACGGCATCGGCGCGGTGCCGCTGGTTGCCGTACTGATTCTGTTCGGCGGCGGGTTCACGGGGTTAATTCTGGCGCTGTTCGTGGGGCTGTCGATCTTCACCGCCGTTAACAGTTTGCGCTGAGATTGGCTACATTACGGTACGCCGTCGATGCTACAATCGGCACACGTTGTGAAAACATAACGTAAGCATCTTGATCACTTCCCCGCCCTCCTATTTCGTGCTTGCATATGGCCGCCGGTTTTACGAGGTTAGCTAAAGAGGATCGTCCTATGACCCATGAAGCGCGTACCATGACGCCGGCTCGCCGCGGCGACAAAACCCCCTTGATTCGGTTGAGAAGCGTCTGCGCGACCAGGTTTTCGGGCAGGAGCGAGCGATTGAGACGGTGATCCGGGTGCTGAATCGGGCGCGCTTCGGCTTTTCGGCCGGTAATCCACGCCGCCCACGAGCAACGCTGCTGTTCCTTGGGCCGACCGGGGTCGGAAAGACGGCGACCGCCCGCGCCTTAGCGCAATTGCTGCGTCCCGACGGCGAAGCATTCCTGAAGATCGATTGCTCGCTGTTCAGCCAGGGACACGAGGTGAGCGCACTTGTCGGCGCCCCGCCCTCGTATGTCGGCCGCGATCAGAAACCGCTGCTTAACCCGGAGATTATTGAGCAGGAAAACAGTGTTGTGCTCTTCGACGAGATTGAGAAGGGCCAGCCCGAGTTGTGGAACTTGCTGCTGCAG
Source organism: Oscillochloris sp. (assembly GCA_012032775.1). Taxonomy (GTDB): domain Bacteria; phylum Chloroflexota; class Chloroflexia; order Chloroflexales; family Chloroflexaceae; genus JAAUQO01. The sequence goes on from JAAUQO010000103.1 coordinate 11,759, forward strand.
ATCATGGAAGACGGCGAGATCCTGCTGCTGAACGGCGGCCGGCGGGTGAGTTTCCAGAGCAGTATTGTGGTCTTCACCACCAATGTCGGCGCAAAGGAGATGGTCGATTTCCTTGATCGGCGCACGATCGGCTTCCGAACGCCGCATCAGGATGTGGAATCGACCGGCCAGCAGATTTATCAGATTGGTTTTGAAGCCCTGCAACGGGTGTTCCAGCCCGAGTGGATCAATCGCCTGGATGAGATCGTCGCCTTCCGGCCGCTCTCCAGCGATGTGTTGCGGCAGGTGCTCGACCGGATGTTGCTCGAAGGCAACGAACAATATTTGCGCCAGGGTATTCAGGTGGCGCTGACCAATGAAGCGCGCGAGTATCTGCTTGATAAAGGGTTCGACTCGCGCTTCGGCGCTCGCCCATTACGCCAGCAGTTGCTGAAGTATATCGATGCGCCGCTCGCCGATCTGATCGCCTCGGGCGGTATTCCCGGCGGCAGTCAGGTGGAGGTGCGCTATACCGGGGTCGATCGGCACGGCGAGGCCCTGGCCTTCTACTTCGAGTCGGCGCCGGAATTGCTGCGCCAGGCCGAAGAACTTCGTCAGGCCGAAGTCGGCCGGGTGGCAGTCGGGCAGAGCGATGGCCCGCAACCGCCCAGCGTGAGCCTCAGCAGCGAGCGCGCAAACACTGCCGAGGGTGGCTTCGGCGCCCGTGGCCCGCGGATCGCGCCGCGCCGGAATACCGATATGGGCCGGTAGCAACTGCACGAACGACACCCGAAGATCGTGAGCGAAGAGGCGGCATTGCCGCCTTTTTGCTTATGGTATACTTGCCGAATATCTCGACGTTGCCGATGGAGTTCCGATCCGCATCTGAGCCGTAGTCAGCGCTGTCGATGTTCGGAATCACCGCAGCCCCCGCAGGAGTCTTTCATGGCCGATAGCCTTCGCGATGAACTCGTCGCGCTGACATGTGATCTTGTGCGCTATGAGTCGATCGCCGCCCGCCCCGATCAGTTGATCGCGACAATTGATTATGTCGAGCAGTATCTCAACGATATTCCCGATCTGCTGATCGAGCGTTCGATCGCCGACGGTAAACCGGCGCTTGTGGTGAGTTTGCGCGGCACGCGCACGCCGAAGCTCATGCTGAACGGCCACCTGGATGTGGTGTTCGGGCGCCCGCATCAGTTCGAGCCGGAGGTGCGCGATGACCGGATCTATGCCCGTGGCAGCCAGGATATGAAGGGCAGTGTCGCGGTTATGCTGCGTCTGATCCGCGATCTGGCGGCGCTGCCCGAACGACCCGATGTCGGCTTTCAGTTCGTGACCGATGAGGAGATCGGCGGCGAACACGGCACCGGCAGGCTGCTGCAAGAAGGTTGGCGCTGCGGGTTTATGCTTTGCCTGGAGCCGACCGATCTCGGGATTCTGTATGAGCACAAGGGTGGGATGTGGATCGAACTGACGCTGCCGGGCCGGCCGTCGCACGGCTCGCGTCCGTGGGACGGGCATAACCCGGTGTATGATCTGGCCGACGGCCTGGCGCAAGTGCGCCAACGCTTTCCAATTCCGGCCGGCAGTCATGATTGGCGCACAACCGTTACCCCGACTGTGCTCAGCACCGGCGCCGGTTCGCGCAACCAGGTGCCGGCAGCGGCCGAGGTTCAGTTCGATATCCGCTTTGTGGCCGAGGATGATCCGGAGGCTATTCAGGCGGCGGTACTGGCATGCTTTCCAGGAGCCACGCTTTCGGTCAGTACGGTTGGGCCGGGGCTGCGCACCGACCCTGAGCATACTGAGGTCTGCGCCGTTGCCGATGTGATCGGCGAACGTACCGGCGAGACGCCGCGATTCTATCGCGAGCATTTCGCCACCGACGCGCGCTATTACACCAATGCCGGAATTCCGGCGATCTGTGTCGGGCCGGTCGGCGCCGGCTTGCATTCCGATGAAGAGTGGGTGTCGATCGAGGGATTGGTCGATCTCTACGCGATTTTGCGCATGTATATCGGGTGATGCGCCGGGGCGGAGCCGCTGCTCCGTTGGCCGACGCACACGCGTCCATTGGGCGAAGTATTCACGGTGTGAATGCTTCGCCCTTACAGGTTTGTATGTTGTACGTACTTCAGACGATTCCCGGCCTGAGCCAGCTTGCCTGGCAGGAGGCCGCGGGTACGCTTCCGATCGAGGATGAGCGGCGCGGGCTAAAATTGTTGGCCGAGCACCCTGTCCCCGGTCGTGACGATTTAATTCTATTCGATTACACCGGCGGTCCGCGCTCACTGCTGAAACTACGGCTGAGCGAAGATGTGTTCGTGGTGGCCGCGCGTGGGTTTCGGATCGCCAGTGATTCTCGCGGCCCACGGCAGATCTATGCCGCAGTTCGCAACAGCGAGCATGTTGAGTCGGCGATGGCTACCTGGCGCCGAGCCGGAAATGCACGCCGCCAGAGCTATACCTATCGGGTGATCGCCCGCGAGGTGGGGCAGCATAGTTACATCCGGCGCGATATTAGCCGCGCCGTGAGTGATGCCGTCCGCGACGGATGGCCCGGCCGTTGGCAGCCGACCGAAAGCGATGCCGATATTGAGATCTGGGCGACGCTGCTGCAACATGAATTGATCTGTACGCTGCGGCTCTCCGGCCCCGAGATGCGTCACCGCAGCAAGTCGCAGCATCTGCCGGCGTCGCTGCGGCCGGCGCTCGCCGCCGCAATGGTGATGCTGAGCGAACCGCAGCGGGATGATGTGTTTCTTGATCCAATGGCCGGCGCCGGAACGCTGTTGCTGGAACGGGCCGCCGCCGGGCCGTTCGCCGAGATGCATGGCGGCGACAACTCGCATGAAGCGGTGCGGGCGATGGAGGTGAATCTGCGCTCGGTGAAGGGCCAGATTACGATCAGTCGCTGGGATGCACGCCGCTTGCCGATGGAAAATGAATCGGTCGATGCGATAACCGTCAATCTACCCTTCGGCAAACAGGTCGCCGATGAAGTGATCATCCACGATCTTTATCAGGATGTGCTCAAGGAGGCCACCCGGGTTCTGGCTTCCGGCGGGCGCCTGGTTGCACTGGCCGGCGATTGGCGTGCGCTCGAAAGCGCCCGTGCGGCGGTGACGCGGAGTTTGCGCGCGGGGCCGCGGCATCGGGTGATTGTGCTTGGCCAGACAGCAACGATCTGCACCTATCGGAAGATCTAATGCGCGCCTACATACTCGGCCCGGTGCTTGCCCTGGTGCTGCTGCCGTCGGCGTTTACGGCAGCAGCGTTGCCATTGTTGCAAGGCGAGTGGAATGCCAGTTCCGCCGCAATCGGCTGGGTGTTCGCGGCTTATCAGGCCGGGTATGTGCTGAGCGTACTGCTGATTCTACCACTCACCGATCGGCTGCCGGTCGGACGGGTGATCAGCGCCTGTACCCTGGTGGCCGGGCTGGCGTTTGTGCTCTTCCCCTTTCTGGCCCGCGATGTCTGGAGCGCCGCTGCCATTCGATTTGTGGCCGGATTGGGGTTAGCCGGCGTTTATATGCCCGGCACGCGCGCCATTGCTGCGGTTGCCCCACCCGAACGCCGCGGACTCGCTGTCGGAGCCTATGTCTCGGCATTCTATCTGGGCGGTGCGCTCTCGCTCTGGGCGAGTGGGTTGCTGCTGGAGCACATGGACTGGCCGCAGGCGGCCCTGGTGCTGGGCGTAATCAGCGTGGCGGCGGTACCACTGGCGATGATCGGCGGGAGCAAGATCAGCGCGCCGCCCGGACGCAGCGCGCGACTCGACATCGGGGTGATGCGCGACGGGCCGGTGGCGCGCACCGTGCTGGCCTATACCGGCCACGCCTGGGAGTTGTACATCTCGCGGGGATGGCTGGCGGCATTTCTGGCAACGGTGCTGCTCAGCAACGGGAATCAGGTCGATGCCGTGGCGGCGGGCAGCCAATGGGCCGCGCTCATGATCGGACTCGGCACGCCGGGAGTCTTTCTGGGCGGCTGGCTTTCCGACCGGCTGGGACGCGCACGGGCGGCCTTTATCATCGCCTGTGCGAGCGGCGTGATCTCGCTCGGCTTCGGGTTTCTCGCCGCAACGCCGTTTGCGCTCCTGGCACTTGTTGGGTGTGTGTATGGTTTGTTGGTGTCGGCCGACTCGGCGATCTACTCGACCGCGATCACGGAATTTGCCCCACGCGACCGGATCGGTTCGGCCCAGGCGATGCAGGCATTTATCGGGTTTTCGGCCACCATCGCCGCGCCGGTTATCGCCGGCTGGATGCTTGATATCGGCTTCGGCTGGGGGCCGGTGTTCGCCGTGGGTGGGCTGTTTAGTATCGGTCTGGCGTTACCGTTGCTGGGCCTGATGCGCCGCGAAGCCCTGATCCGTCCGGCCTGAGTGCGCCCCGGCGTACGGCCAGCGCTTGTGTCGCTACGAGTCATGGGTACTTGCTGCGAAAGCGCGCGAACTAACCGCCGAAGATCCGCCGTAGCCGCTGCCACCAGCGTTCCGGGTTGATCTGGACGGGCAGAACCAGGCTGAGCGGCAAGGCGCCGACGTGCAAGTCGAGGGCGATTGTGTGGCTGCCGTTCAGGCCGGCGGCTGGTTGCAGATGTAAGGCAAAGCTCTGGGTGCTGTGGGCAGGTAATGGGCCGGTGTTGGGGTGGATCTGGGCCCAGGCACAATGCGAGCGCCAGCTAACCGGAACTGCCAGGGGGCCGAGATTCTCAACTTCCAGGATGAATTGGGCCATTTGCCCGGCGACAAGTGATTGCGCCGCCGGCGCCGTCAGGTTTGGCAGGCGCAGCAATGGAAAGCGCTCCGGAGAAGATCATGCAGCAGCCGACTTACCAGGATGCGTCGTTCGATCTCGTTGGGTTTGCGCCGCAGCGCGTGATCGAGTTCGCCGGCCTGACGACGCCTGCCGGTTACCCGTAACCAGCGTATCAGGCTGCCGTCGCTGAGCAGTTGTTCCAACGCCGCTACGAGATCAGCGCGCTCAAGATCGAGATCTTCCAGCCGGGCAACCAGTCGATCGCCGACATGGACTCCCGGCTGTGCGGCGGCCTGCCAGGTGATCGGGCGGGTATGAGTGCCACAGTGCAACCGCAACGTGCCGTGGTGATCACCGGCGATCGCGTGGGCCACAATCCCGATCTGAATCCGCGCGCCGGGCGCAAGAACACCGCTGCTTTTACGTAACGGCCGGCCATCGATCATGAACCGCAGATCGACACCGGACTGCTGCGGCGCCTCCAACTCCCAGGCCAAAGGACTCATTGCCTGATTATGCAGTGTCAGCGGCTGGGGACGACTCCAGATTCGCCAGCTACGCAACGGAACCGGGCCGAGTTGCAGGTGATCGGGGTCAGGCACAATCAGCGGACTCCCTTCCGGGGGCGCCATAGCCGTCAGCAACAGATCAAGCGGCGTCCGCCGCGCCGGTGCGGCAGCACGCACCATGCGCACGTTGTAACGCAACCGGCCCAGGGTCGGATCGGGATGTTGGGCCAGCCAGGCCTCCAGATCGCCGCCCTGCACCACCGGCGCCAACAAGGTAGGATGGCGCAGCATCACCGTATTCAAATCGCGGCTGTCGCGCAGGCTCACGCCAAAACTCAGTTGCAACACCGGCGGCGGCAGCGGCGCCCCAAGGTACGCCCGTAGCGTCGCAGCATTTGGGCAACGCCGCTCACGATCAAGTTCAAGCGCCCAGCGTAATGCCGGTGCGAGTCGCGGCGCAACCCGGTCGAGACGAGCCAGATCGAACTGAAGCGGGGCAAGCGTCGGGTCGAGGCCGGTGAGCAGTTCGTAGCAGGTGACGGCGAGGCTAAACAGATCGGCCCGTTCGTCGGCGCCCCAACTACCAAGTTGTTCCGGAGGCGCATAGCCGGGCGTACCATGGCGCGGGCGGGGCGTGCGCGGCGGGCGGCGGGTGATCGTCTGGGCTGCGCCGAGATCGATCAAGGCCGGGCTGCCGTCGGGCCGGACAATCAAGTTTGCCGGCTTCAGATCACCGCACACCACCGGCGTAGCCCGGCTATGAAGATAACTGAGCAGATCACAAAGTTGGGCCGCAAGCTCACGTACCCGGCGCTCGTCGAGGGGGTTACGGCGGGCCAGGGCAAGCAGTGCTTCGCCGGGGACAAGATCGCGGGCCAGCCAGGTTGCCGCAGCCGTCGCCGTGAGTTGGTACAGGCGCGGCAGATGCTGGTGGCGCAATCGCCGCAGCAAGCCGCCCTCCCACTTCAGCACCGCAGCCGCCTCGCTGCGGGCCGGCTCGGGCAAGTCGCGGCGGGCGATCTTGACGGCAACCGTAGCCTGGTTGCGGCGCAGATCGCTGGCCTGAAAAACCACCGCCTGACCGCCCCAACCGGCAACTGCGGCGAGCCGAAAGCGCCCGTTGAGCAGATCGCCGGGGATAAAGCCGCAATCCGGCACGGCCTGCGTTGCGAGCCGAATCGTGCTGCCGACATTCGCCATAATGCCCGTGCCAGGATACAGGATACAGGACACCAGAGAGTGACACGAACGATTGTGCCACAATTGAACCCATGGCGCAAGCACTTCCGGCGGGGCGGCAGCCGCAACAAGAAGTTGGAACGGGTTACCCGTTCCAGCATACCTTATCGCAAGGGTTCGCCGGCCAGAGTAAGATTCGGGCGCGCGGGGAAGGTGGCGCCCCAATTGTCGTTCAATGAGCCGATAATGATGTCGGGATGGCCCCAACCCCGGCGGGCGGCAGTTAGTGTATGCGCCAGATCATCGAGTACAATCAGAGTCGCCAGGCGGCCGTTCTCACGAAATGCGGCATAGGGCGCGGCGATCTCGGCAGCGGCGGCGGAACTGCGGGTGATCAACACAACCCGCTCTACCTGATCTGTATTCAGATACGCGCCAAGCAGATTCGTCAGCCGCAGGCGGAGGTGTTCGCCAATCAGGAATACAATCTGGCGAGGTTGGGTGTACAAAATCGGCTGGCTGCCATAGGTTCGCGCAATCATTACCTGCTCCTAACATGTGCTGCGATCGATGCCTTGTTGAAAAGATCAACAAAAAAGCATCAAACTAATAACTTATAGTTCTTATTTTCTAGGATAGCAAGCTCGATTGCTACTGTCCAATATATCGTTTATGCTTTATTGATAACAAAAAGCTCAAGAGCGAGGTAGCGATGGAATTGCGCCACTTGATCTATTTCGAGGCGGTAGCGCGTCACGAGCATGTTTCGCGGGCGGCGCTCGAATTGGCGATCGCGCAACCTGCGATCACCAAGCAGTTAAAGGATCTTGAGCGAGAATTAGGCGGCGGGCCGCTCTTCCAGCGGGTTGGCCGGCGCATCAGGCTGACACCGGCCGGCCATGCACTGCTCAACCATACGCGCATGATTCTGGCGCAGGTGACGGCGGCACGCGACGAAGTACGTGAATACAGCGGGAATAGCGGCGGGCGGGTGGTGATCGGGGCGCCGCCGTCGGTAGGCGAGCGCCTGCTCCCCGAGGTGCTGCGGCAATTCCATCGCGAAGCGCAAACCGTCGAATTGCATGTGGTTGAAGGCGATACCAACCGCCTGTTGCAGTGCCTCGACGACTTAACGATCGATATGGCGGTTGTGACAATGCCGCTGGTGCAGCGGGGATTACAGGTGAGTCCGTTGTTTGAAGAAGAGTTGGTGGTGGCGTTGAGCGCGGAACATCCGCTTGCGGCGCAGGCCGAGATTCGTGCGGCGGAACTGGTTGATGAGCGCTTTTTGTTCTACGCCGCAGGTTATGTGCGCGAAGCCACCCTGCATGCCTGCCGTCAGGCCGGGTTCACGCCGCACACCCTGGTGAGCAGCGGCTCATTGGAGATGGTGCTGCGCCTGGCGGCCGCCGATCTTGGGATCGCCGTTGTGCCGCGCCTGGCGATGGATGCACGGGCCGGGCTGGTGATGCGCCCGCTCCGTGAGCCGACCATCCGCCGTACCATGGCGGTCGTCAGCCGCGAAGGCCGCGCCTTCACCCCAGCCGCCGCTCGTATGCACGATCACCTTGTGGCGACGCTCTCACGCCACCGGCCCTGATGATCCAACAAATGTTTGGCGGGTTCGGGCGTGTACCACACACCCGAACCACCTCCATGCTGCCAAAGCGAATTTGTGGTAAAGAGGGCTTCCGGGCGGGCTTGCCGGCCCTGAGAAACCCCTTTATCACCCGCTAGTACGCTCAAGCGTACGTACGTTTACGGCGCACAGCGCACGGTGACGGCCTCAAGGCCGTTACAAACCCGCGACGGACGTAGGCCGACCGGTACTAGATGCTGCAAGCTGTGCTGGCAATATCTAGCTCCCTACGCATTTGGCGAGATGCGCCGGCCGGTGTAACGGATCAGATGGGTGCCTTTCCGGCGCAATATGCGTACAGCGAAGTTACGACGCCGGGGGCAGGCCAGATTTTGTAACCGCAGATGTGTACCGGCTGATCGTCGTTGGTTCTTCATCAGGAGCCTCCTTTCCTGCCGATCAGCGCAATACCTGCGGCAGATACACCGTATATCGATTTGTGCCCGGTTCATCCAGCACAACCGTCGCACCCAGTTGATCGGCCGCAGTCCCATCGGTCTGAACCAGCCAACCCACCGTGTTGCC
>JAAUQO010000104.1 GCA_012032775.1 Oscillochloris sp.
AACGTCATCACCACACCTCCTGTCTACTGCTCATGGATGGATCGTCCGTCGTAGGAAGACCGAAAATCTTATGATGCCATGACTTGCGACGACCTAATCGTTAAGAAACCCTTTAACCAACAGAGTCCTACAGCGACGGGAGGAGCGCCCTGCTTCAGCCCGCTTGAGCGCATGCTTGCACATGTGTTCGGATTGTCGTATACTGGCGTTATGACGCAAACGCTTTCCACACGAACCGTATGCTGCAAGCTGTCGCTTGCTGCTGCTGCCGTAACCGCCATTCGGGCCACGGCCGAGGCGTTCAATGCGGCAGCAACTTACTGCGCCTCGGTCGCGTGGAACGAGCGCATTACGAACAAGAACAAGCTGCACCACATCGTCTACGGCCCCACCCGCGTCCAGTACGGGCTGGGGGCGCAACTGGCCTGTTGCGCCAGGGACAAGGCGGCTGAGGCCGTGCGAGCAGCACGAGCGAATGGGCACACGACCTGCCCGACCTTCAAGCCCGACAGCGCGATCCGCTACGACGCCCGCACCTATCGGTTGATGAGCCTTGACCGGGTGAGCCTCAACACGCGCACGGGTCGCGTGATGGGGCAACTGGTGCTGGGCGACTACCAGCGCCGCCACCTGTACGATATGAGCTGGAAGATCGGTGGGGCCGAGTTGGTGCAGCGGGACGGTGCGTTTTACCTGCACATCACGCAGACCAAGCGCAACCCGACGCCGGACGAGCCGATCGGCTTCCTCGGTGTTGACCTCGGCATCGTCAACCTTGTCGCCGATAGCGACGGCGAGACCTACAGCGGGGCGACCGTTCAGCGGGTGCGTGCGCGGCGGTTCCGGCACCGTCAGCGGTTGCAGCAGGCCACCACGCGCCGCGCCCGTTGGCGGTTGCGTCAGCTTGCCCGCAAGGAGAGCCGTTTCCAGCGGGATGTCAACCACTGCATCAGCAAGCGGCTTGTTCACAAGGCACGCACGGCCCGTAAGGCACTCGCCGTCGAGGATCTGACCACGATCCGCGCGCGAGTCACGGTTCGACGGGCGCAGCGCCGTGCGCGCCATTCCTGGGCCTTTCGGCACCTTCGGAGCTTGCTCACCTACAAGGCAGCACAGGCGGGTGTCCTGGTGGTGGCGGTAGACCCGCGCAACACCAGTCGTACCTGTGCCGTGTGCGGCCATTGCGCGCAAGCGAACCGGGTTGATCAGTCCCATTTCAGGTGTCTCCAATGCGGCCATACCGCTGCCGCTGACACGAACGCTGCCGTGAATATCGCCGCTAGGGCCGCCCGTCAGACGGCCTATGGTGCTGCGTCGCCTCCGGGCGAAGGAGCGAGCACAAGCCCGGCCGCTTCAGCGCTGGGTTCTTGACATCTAATCAACACCGCCCCCGGAATCGCCGCCGCCCGAGTCGCCGCCCCAGGAACTACTACCTGAGTCAGACCCGCCATTATCCCAGGAGCCACCGCCGCCGCCCACTTCACCCCAGCGGACTTCATCGGAGGATTCCGGATTAGCCAGCGCCTCCGAAGCCACCATCCCAACCGTGGCGGCGCCGAGCATCCCGGCGGTCAATGAATCATCGTTCGCAGAACGCTGGTGGTGCTGATAGTCGTGATCGGAGCTGTAACGGTTCGCGCCAACTGCATGGCGCGGCCCGGCTTGCATGCGGGAACGCCGCAGCACAAGCAGCGCAATCATGAGTGCTGCCAACCCGATCACTAACCAGGTACTCATAGCTATCCCCTTTCACGATGTGTCGGATAGGGCCAGTATAGCATGCCACTCGCTGCATGTTCCTGTGAGGATTTTTTGACGATTGCCGCGATCGGTCGCTTGACGTTGGCGCCCGGCGCTCGTATGATTCGGGCAGCGACAGCCTTCTAATCAGGTAAAGGTACGTTCATGACCGAACAGCACGATGAAGCAGTATTGCAACGCTTGATCGCACTGGTCAGCGCCATTGAATTGGGCACGCTCGACGAGGCGACACTACGGGCGCGGATCGCAAACGACAACGAACTGCGCGAACTGATCAAACGCAAACAGGCAACCGGCGAGTCGATCAAACACGGCGCAGCCATGATCGATTTCGGCTCCAACCAGCAAACCGGCGACATCCGCATCCGTGATGTCATCGGCGGCGATCTGATTCAACTGACGATCAATATTACGCCCCAACAACCACAAGCCGGTGATATGACGCTCGATAACAGCGAGATCGCCCACAAGCGCAGTCTGATCGCCCAGCACCGCCGGATGCTCCAGCAACTCGAACTTCAGGCCGCCAAATTCGGCATCTACGCGCCGCCGCACATCACCCTTGAGATCGCCGATCTGAAGCGTACCATCGCCGAATTGCGCCGTGAGATCGGCGAGTAGCCTATGGTTGCCGATCTTTAACCTGAGCGTGGGCGGATCTTCGTTCACTACCCCTGGAAACAGCCATATGGCCGTGCTATAGTGCGAGCACAGCTCAGATAATCAATCGGTTTTCAGAAACCTGCACTCAGCATTATGCCGATAGGGATCGGGGCTTGATGTGCAGGTTATTTATCGTACCGGAGAAATACTGTGTCTATGCGCAACCAGGTGCTGCCCCGGTTTCCGGCTCGGGGAACTCGAAGTGTGCTTGAGACACTTCATCACATGCTTTCCACTATCACGTCCGAGCAGGAAACTCAGGTTCCGTACACAACCTTTCACCTATACGCCGGGCGTGATATCGGCGGCCGGCTGTTGGATCTGGCCGAAGAGCAAGGCCGGACCGTGGTGCTTGTGCAAACTGCGGCATCGGCTGCGGCACCAACCCACGACATCTGCTATTTCGATGCCGCCGAAATTCAGGCGATCACCGTTCACAATGCGCTTGCGGCGCCGAAGAGTGAAGAAGAGGATGTGATCGCATTGACGGTCGGCGAGCATGTTGCCAGTTGCAGCGAGTTGTATGCACAGGCGCTTGAGTATGGCCGGCGGCTTTCGGAGATGGTGGACGGCTCGTTGACAATTAAAGTCGATCTACCGGAAAGCGCCGACGATCGCACGCGCTATCGTTTGGCAAGCGGCATGGAGCAGACTGTCCTTGGCCTTCAGCGCCTGATCGCCTCGCAACTTGGGCAAGCGGCGATCAACACGATTCAGGCGGTTAAAATCATCGCCGGCGGAACGCGGGCCTCGGCCGATATTGAGTCGGGGATGTTGTTGCTCAAACTGGGGAATGGACCGATTCCAAATGCGCAATCGCTGCGCAGACTGATCATGGCGGCGCTCTAATTCAACGCAAAAGGCACCGTGCGCAAGGGAAGAGGCGCATGGGGCCGGTGATCGCAGAATCCCGCCATCCCGGCCGATGGTGGGAGATTTAGAGCACGATGCCTGATGCGTGATGTCTGAACGCGCTGCCGCGCGGCTCGTCAGTCCGGTATGCGCTCCGCGATCAGGCTCAAGGGTTGTGCTCGCCGCTATAGGCCAACTGGATTGGGGCGTGTTCGCGCAGCAATCCGCCGCGATCGGCGCGGGCATAGATCCCGGCTGTGGCCGGCAACACCTGGCCGGGAAAGGCGGTGATGCTGGCAGCGCGATTGTATTTGCTTACTCGGAGCCTGCTGCCGCTGCTGGAGCGCGGCGATCTGCTCCTCGATCTCGGCGATCTCAATTGTGATGTGGGGCGGGCATGCGCTGCCGAAGCGGGCCGCCTGTAGCTCAAGCACACGCAGTCGTTTGCGGTATACCGCCAGTAATTCCTGATCGCTCGATCGATCGTCAGTCATCTGTATGAATCCGGAATGCAAGTCGCGGATCGCGTTTCGCTCTATTGTAACATCACACCTTGTTGCGATGCCTAGAATCAATGGTACATCTTCGGCAGTTCCGGTTTTGCGGCGGCGCGGTTGCGGTTGATGGAACGAATGGTAAGGCCGCCGATCACGACATAGTACCCCACCAGCATCCACAACGGGAAGGGCGGCAGTTGCATGGCGGCCCAGGCCGGTTTGGCGAGCACCATGACGCCATTGGAGATCCAGACCAGCGGCAGCCAGGCCAGTGTGCCAAGCCAGCCACCCAGCGGCGCCCAGATCAGCCCGCCTACCAATGCCAGCACGCCGAACAGCATGCTGTACGGCACTACCGGCACAATGATGATGTTCGCCAATGGTGCGATGATGGAAAGGTTTCCAAATTGAAACAGGATCAATGGCAAGGTGAGCAGTTGCGCCGCCATGGTTGCGGTAAAGGCCTCGCGCACAACGCCGAGTGCCGGCGCACCCAATACCGGCCAGCGCGAAATGCGTTGTTCGATCGGGGTTGCGTAGGCGAACAGGCTGCCGGTGGCCAGAGCCGAGAGCTGGAATCCCAGATCCCAGAGCATGTGTGGATCGATCGCACTCATCGCCCAGCATGCGCCGAGCAACAGGCGCCACGGCTCGACCTGCCGTTCCGATGCGCCGGCCAATGCCGCCAGGCTGGCCATCGCCGCCGCCCGCAATACCGCCGCCGATGCGCCGGTGAAGATGGCATACACCCACATCGCCGCCAATGTGAGGGCGAAGGCTCGCCACGGCCCCATGCCGGTGCGACTGGTGATCGCCGCCAGTACGGCCGCCACGATCGTGAAGTTCCAGCCGGAAACGACAAGAATATGCGACGTTCCGGTGATCGAGAAGGCTGCGAAAATCTCGGCCGGGATGCCGGCCTGAATGCCGAGTACAACGCCGACTGCCAGTGCCGCCTGCGGTTCCGGCAGCGAACGCACCAGTACTCGCCGGCAGTGCTCGCGAAAGTCGAGTAGTGCGGCCAGGGCCGGGTTGCCGCTCCGTTCGCCAAGTACTTCGCCCTTTGCCTCGCGCATCAGGCTGAAGATGTTGCGATGGGCCAGGTAGGCCCGATAGTCGAACTCGCCCGGCCGTTCGGCCGCGCGCGGCCGCTCCAATTCGCCGTTTACCGCCAGCCGCTCGCCGTAACGAAAGGCCGGATAGGGCGGCAATACCACCAGGATCAGACCTTCAACCGAATGCAGCCGGCCGGCGTGTAGGGCCTGCTCGCTACGCAGCACCAGGCGCTGACTCTGACCATCGTGGCGCGGTTCCTCGGCCACGGTTCCCGCGATCGTTAATTCGCCGCGCTCGGCGAGCGTCTCGATTCGGCCTGCCCCAAGCACCACAATCCCGGCTTGATAGCGTAAACCGCCCAATGCCGCAATCGCAAGACAGAGCAGCGCCAGCCGTAGGAGCGGCGTTTGCCGGAATACAGCGGCGGCGCCGAATCCGAGTGCCGTGGTACCCCAGAGCCATGTAGGGCCAAGGGGAAGATACGCCGCCGCCACCACCCCAGCCATCCAGGCACATGCCAGCCAGATCAGCATCAATCACTCCATAAACACGAATGCGAAATTGCCGAGCCTGCGACCCACCCAGGCGATCCGGAAACGAAGCCATTGCGCCGAGGCCGCCCCCTGATCGTCGTACGCCGCAACCTGCTATATGGTGTATCGCCGGGAAACGGCAAAAGTTACGCAGCGCTGCGTTCCAACCCCATCCTTGTTCTGGTGTTTTTGACGGCTACCCCGCTGAAGACAGCAGAAAAACGTCGGCGCCCTCGCCAAACCGCAGCGGCCCTAATGCTTGACAAACATAAGCGGAAAAGACTATGATGCAAGCGCGAAAAAGCTGATCGACCGTAAACGACGCCTGCTCGTTTGCCGATCGTCTGGCCAATCGGAAGGAGGCCCGTATGGCCGAACATCCCATCCGCCCGCGCCGTCTTGCAATCCTTCTGCTGATGTTTACGCTGCTGATCGGCGCGATCCCCGTAGTCCAAGCCCAGACCGACCCGATCTTTTTTCCTGAGACCGGCCACAGTTTACGTGGCGCATTTCGTAGCTTCTGGGAACAGAATGGTTCACTGTCGAACTTCGGTTACCCGATTACCGAAGAGTATGTCGGCCCGGACGGACGCACGATCCAGTGGTTTGAGCGGGCGCGCTTTGAATTAAGCGAAGTCAACGGCCAGGCCAGGGTTGATCTCGGGATGTTGGGGATCGAATTCACGAATAACCGCATCTTCCCGAAAGTCCCGCCGATCGAGAATAGCGCCGACCGCCGCTACATCCCCGAGACGCAGCACATTATTCAGTATGGTTTTAAAGAGATCTGGGAGACTCGCGGCGATGTGCGGATTTTCGGCTATCCGATCAGCGAGGAGATCGACGAGATTTTGGAAGATGGTCAGTGGCACACGGTGCAATACTTCGAGCGGGCGCGCTTCGAGTATTGGCCGGATCAGCCGCCCGGCGAACGGGTGTTGATCAGCCATCTTGGGCGCCGGCTCGCACCTGCCGAGCGTACGGCGCCGGTTGGCCAGCCGGGGCAACCGCAGCCACAGCCGCAGCCGCAACCACAGCCGGCTGAACCGCCGCTGCCGGCCTCGCTGAATGCCCGGGTTACGCCGGAGAGCGGGCCGCCCGGCACCACATTCATCCTCGACGCCTTCGGCTTTACGCCGGGCGAGAATGTCGGGATCTGGCTCACGGCCCCCGATCAATCGACGTTCGGCGCCGATTACCAGGTGCGGGCCGACGATAACGGCTCGATCGCCGGCGAACAGATCGCGATTGCCACCGACAGCAGTTTCCCGATCGGGATCTGGTCGTTCAATGCCCAGGGGGTGAGCAGCGGCAATCAGGCGGTCGGCTATTTCCGCGTCACCACCAGTGCGCCCGGCGACCCGAACCGGCTCGGCGTGATCGCCCATGATGAACTGCCGGTGCAGGGTGAAGCCTTTATCCTGCCGGTTGCTGCGCCAGCAGGTTTCCCCTTCCTGATGCTGGCGATCGGCTATGCGCCGAATGAGCCGATCTCGGCCTGGATCACCGGCCCCGATGGCACCAGTACCCCGGTGCCATCGGAATTTGCCGTGAACGACGGCAGTGGTGTGGCTCAGGTTCTGATCGATACAAGCGGCAAAGCCGACGGGATCTACAATGCAGTTGCGTATGGCCGCGACAGCCAGCGCACCAATGCCGCAGCTTTCAAACTGACCCGCGACTATGTTGCTGGGCCGGGAACAGCGCGGCCGGGTAATGTGAACGGTTCCGTTAACCCGCAGGAAGGGCCGCCCGGCACGCGCTTCGATGTGCGGGGCAGCGGCTTGCGGCCGAACGAAACGGCTGAGATCTGGATCACCGATCCGACCGGGGTGTATGTGCTGTACCCTGAGGCGGTGATCGCCGACGGATCCGGCCAGGTTGGCGTTGACCCGACACTGTTCCTGCAAACCCAGGCCGACTCACCGGCGGGTGTGTATGGGATTCACTTCCGCGGCCTCGAAAGCCGCAGCCGGATCGACATCTACCTGACCATCAGCGGCAACACACGCGGCATTCCCGATCCGCAGCGCACGGCCTTCATGTTGGAGAACATGCTCAAGGGCGACCTCGTCCGACGCGCGCTTGAACGCTAAATCGCACGACACCGTGGGCGAAGGGAAGTGCTACAATGTCGGCGCAGCGAGTAGGATACTTGCTGCGCCGAATTCTTTAGCCAAGCGAGGTTCTTGATGGCGCGTGTGGAGAAGCAGAGCGGTACCACGGCCGCACAAGCGCAAACCCTTACCCCGGCCGGTCTGCTGACGGCCGGCACCAGGCATATTGCCCTTCTGGCAGCCATGATCGCAACCTGCGGCAGCCTGTTTTTCAGCGAAGTACTCCAATGGATCCCCTGCGAACTCTGCTGGTACCAGCGCATTTTGATGTATCCGATCGGATTGATCCTGCTGCTCGGCATCTGGCGCGAGGATCGCGGCATTCACTGGTATGTTCTGCCGCTGTCGCTCACCGGCGTGGCCGTTTCGCTGTATCACTATCTGGTGGTGATGCTGATCCTGCCGCCACCGGCCTGTGCCGGCACCGTTCCCTGTGCGATCGACTATATCAATATTCCCGGCGCCCTCAGTTTCGTCAAGGTGCCGTTTCTGGCGCTGGTGGCCTTTATCATCATCAGTGTGATGATGGGCAATCATCTGCTGACCCCGACTGAGTCGCGCAATCCGCGCCGGGCACTTGGCGCGGCCTGGGCGATTGTGATCGGAACAATTGTTGTCTTCTTCGGCTTGGGGATGCTGATCTAGGATGCGAAGGGCGCGAGCAGTTTCGCGTCAGGCGCGCCCTATGCGCCTGATAGTTCTTTTTGATACACCGGCAACGTAAGGGTAAATACGGCGCCCTGGCCAACGCCGGGGCTGGCGGCGCTGATGTCGCCGCCCATGGCCCAGGCCAGATGCCGGGCGATCGTCAGGCCGATGCCGCTGCCGCCGCTGCTACGCGACCGCGAGTGATCGACGCGGTAGAAACGCTCGAAAAGATATGGCAGCGCCTCGGGCGGAATCCCGATCCCGTTGTCGGCCACCCGCAACTCAACCTGATCGCCCTGCACAGCGGTCGTTACCCGCACCTGACCGCCCGCCGGCGTATAACGAATCGCGTTGCCAACCAGATTCAACACAATTTGCGCCGCCCGGTCGGGATCTACCAGCACCGGCGCCGGACTCGCCCCGCCGACGATCAGCTCCAGTTCGGCATCGATGACCTGCGGGCGCAACTGGCAGACGATATTCTGCGCTAACTCAGCCAGATCGACCGGGATCGGATGGAGTTCGACCTGGCCGGCTTCGACCCGCGACAGGGTTTGGAGATCGTTCACAAGCCGGCGCAGCCGCCGTAACTCGTGCTGCATCGCAGTACGTGTTTCAGGATCATCGGGGACAATCCCATCGATCAGGCCCTCCAGATAGGCTTCCAGGCTAGACAGCGGCGTCCGTAACTCGTGGGCCACATTCCCGATCAACGCGATCCGCTGTTGTTCGACCTGTTGCAGGGCCTCGGCCATCTGATTGAAACTTGCGGCGAGATCCGCCAACTCGGCGATCTGCGGCGGAGTAACTCGCTCCTCGTAATGGCCGACGGCAATCCGATGGCTGCTGCGCGCGATCCCGTTCAGTGGCCGTAACAAATGCCCGACCAGAAACAGACTCACCAGCGAACCGACTAACCCGGCAGCGACCGCCGCCACCACAAGCGCCCGGCTGATGGCCTGAGCAAACGCGGGCCGCAACTCCGCTGCGATCGATTGCTGGGCCAGCCAGTTCGCCATCAGGCTAAGCGTAACCACGCCCACCACCACCACGATCATCTGCACGCCTACCAATTGCCAGCGCAACTGCCGCCACGGTTTCATGATCACCTCAATGGCTACGCAGGTTCATTCAAAAAGCGATAGCCGATGCCGCGCACCGTTACAATCGGCGAATCGCCGCAGCAACTTTCGATCTTGCGCCGCACCTGGCCGACATACACATCGACGACGCGATCGGTGCCGAAGAAATCGGCCCCCCAGACCAGATCGATCAACTGCTCGCGACTGAGTGTGCGGCCGGCGTTACGGGCCAGGGTGAGCAACACATCGAACTCGGTTGTGGTGAGATCGAGCAACTGATCACAGGCCCATGCCTCGCGGCTATCGGGGTTGATGCGCAACTGCCGAAAGTACAACTGCGGGTCGATCGGCGCAGTGGCTCCACGCCGGCGCCGCAGGATCGCCTCGACGCGGGCCACAAGTTCACGCGGGCTGAATGGCTTTGTCAGATAATCATCGGCGCCGATCCGCAGCCCGGCCACGCGATCAACTTCCTCGCTGCGCGCCGTGAGCATGATCAAGAAAACATCCGAGCGCTCGCGCAGGCGGCCGCCACTTCCATGCCGTCCATACCCGGTAAATTCAGATCAAGGACCACCAGATCGGGGTGTTGGGCCAGGGCCAGGGCCAACCCTTCCGGCCCGGTACCGGCGCTGATCACGCGGTAGCCTTCGTGTTCCAGGTAGGCCTGCGCAACGGTGCGAATGCTGGCTTCATCTTCGATGATCAGTATGGTCGTTGCGTGCTTCATGGCTGTGCATGGTAGCACATCAGCGCAGGCGCGCTCGCTGTTCACCTTCCAAGCAGCGGCGGACAACCGGCGATCCCGGCCGATCTGACCGGCAAAGCGCCGGGATTGAACCGGCAGGGCTATTACATTGTCCAATTTGCCGGCCCGGTAACGGCGGCGGCAAAGGACGCCGTTACGGCATTGGGTACAGCAGCGACGAGAGCAACTTCGTGATCGAGCGCTGCAGCGGCGCCGGCTGCGCGAGTTTCGCGCAGATCGCAACCGTCGGCGCGAATGTCACAACCTACAGCAATACCGGTTTAAGCCCGAGAACCTACTATCGCTACCGCGTGCGGGCTTTCAATGGCGCCGGCTACTCGGCGTACAGCAATATCGTTCAGGGCCAGACCCGACGGTAGCCTGTAGGACCAATTTCGGATAAACCGTTGCGGAAAAGCGGCGCGGTGTGGCGGCCGCAGGCCCGCCGAGAAACAGCTATCCACAACGCTCCCACGAAGTTGGTATAGCTAGCCGGAGCCAATGCACAGGGGGCGAGTCGCATGCGACTCGCCCCCTGCCTGGCGCCGATCGTCTAAATTTTCACTCCGCCAGCGTTCCCCGGCGAGCAGTGGCCGGAACCGGAAACGGCAACATCAGCATCCAGTGCTCGATCGCGCCGAGGCTCATCAGCGTTGCCAGGAATGCCAGCCGCACACCGGCCGGATCGGCGCTGTGGGCAACCGCCGCCGACCAGAGCATCAGGGCGAGCAATGTCGCAACCGAGACCGAGGGCCGAAAAAAGCGACTCGGCGGGCCGCTGCGCCAGTAGCTCGCCAGATAGCGCAAGTGCGGCGGAAAAAGCTCTGCCTGCAGGCTGTTGATGCCGAGCAAGACATTCAGTTTGGCGCTATGCTGTAGGGTCCAACTTAGCACAAACACCAGCAGTGCCGTAGCATTAGTGCCGCCACTCAGCAGCACCAACAAAAAGATCAATTCGACGATACAGGCCAGTTCGTGGTACAGATGCGTGGCGAGGGCGTAGCAAAAACGCGAAAAGCCACGGGCCTGCGGCGGACACGGCTGACGCCATGGCCCGCTCAGAACTCCGCTGTAAAACGCTAATTCGTGCCAGGTCCAGATCAGCAGGGCCGCAAGAAAGGCCCGGTATGCGCCGAGCATACTTAGATCAGCGCGGGTTTGATAGATCTCGTGGTGCGCCAACACCAGCACCGGCAGACTTATCAGGAGCGCGATCCGCCCGGCACGCAAGCCCAGGCGATTCAGCCGCAACAAACCCACGGTCAGGCCAACCCAGAGGGTCAGCGTGATCAGAGCAGGTAACAGCAAGGTCTGGGGCCAGATAGCGGCAAGTGAGGGCATGAACTACTCCCGCAAGCAGATCCTGTGACATTTGTGCAAAATCTCTTACCTGGATCGTAACATGCGGCCAGGGCAGAGTCAACGCCACGCGGCCAGCAATTCCGGCAAACCGGCATAGATCGCGTCGGGGCGGCCGGATTCGGCGCTTACATCTTCGGCCTTACTCACACCGGTAAGCACCAGCACACTCGGCAAGCCGGCATTATTGGCGCCGGCGATGTCGGTATCGAGCCGATCGCCGATCACAAGCGTGGTTGCGGCGCTGCCGCCGAGCAACTCCACCGCAACCGTGAACATCGTAGTTGCGGGCTTCCCGATCACAAACGGCGTCGCATCGCTGGCTGCAACAATTGCCGCCGTAATTGCGCGGCGCCGGGGATCAACCCTTCCTCGGCCGGAAATGTGCGGTCGGGGTTCGTGGCGACGAAGCGGGCGCCGCGACGGATTGCCAGCGTTGCCAGGCGCAGTCGGTCATAGGTAACGCGAAAATCGGCGCCTTGCACGACGAGTTCGGGCGTTTCGTCATCCTCGACAAAATAGCCGTCGCCGAGTAATGCCGCGCGTAGTCCGTCCATCCCAATGATCAGCACCCTGGTGGCCTGCGGATACGCATGTTCCAGGTAGCGCCGGGTTGCAAGTGCCGACGTGATCACCCGGTCGGCCGGAAAAGCGATCTTCATCGCCGCGAGCTTTTGCTCGTACTGTTGCGGCGTTTGCGACGAGTTATTGGTGATACATGCGGCGGCGATCCCTTGCTCGGCCAGAAAGGCCAGCAACTCGGACACACCGGGAAGCACCTGCCGGCCGCGGTAGAGCACACCGTCCATATCGAACAGTACGGTTTTAATCGTTGCAAGATTCATAAAGAACATGATCTGGGTCGTCGTTCGAGCTTCGCCTGAACCACGACCCACAATACCTCACATGCGCTCCGGCGCCGTAATACCGAGCAAAGCCAGGCCATTGGCAAGGGCCTGGGCCGTCACCTCGACCAGGGCCAGGCGAGCGGCCCGCAGGTCGGGCGTGTCGGCCTTGAGCACCGGGCATTGCTCGAAGAAGACGCCGAATTCGCGGGCGCTGGAGTAGCACCAGTCGGCGATTACGAATGGCGCATAGCGCTCGCCGGCCTCGCGCACGGCATCGGGCAGGCGGGCCAGATGCTTCAGCAATTTCTGCTCGGCCGGGTGGGTTAGCAGGGCCGGATCGGCCATACGTTGGCCGACACCGCCATCCTCGCCGGCCTTACGCAGAATCGAGCGGCAGCGCGCATGCGAATATTGCAGATAAGTCGCGCTGTTACCGTCGGTGGCCAGCATACGCTCCCAATCCATCGTAATATTGCGCTTTGGATCCTGGTACAGATCGTTGTAAACCACCGCGCCGACGCCGACCGCCTCGGCCACCGCCGTCTTCTCATCCTCGGGCAACTCGGGGCTTTTGCGCTCGACCACCGCCCGCGCCCGTGCCACCGCCTCATCGAGCAACGACTCCAGGTAAACCATGTTGCCTTTGCGGGTCGAGAGCGGCTGACCGTCGGGCGTGGTTACGATGCCGAAGGGAATGTGGACCAACGCCACGGTTTCGGCATAATTCATCGCCCGCATGATCGCGAACAACTGGCGGAAGTGCAACTCCTGGCGTCCATCGACAACATAGATAATCTGGGTCGGATCGAACTCGCTCAGGCGGAACTTCACCGTGGCGATATCGCGGGTCATATAGACCGTACCGCCATCGTTGCGCTGAATAATAAACTTCGGCAACTTCTCAAGCTCGGCCACAACCGAGCCGTCGGCATCGCGGAATGCCGCCCCCGACTCCAGGGTCTCGGTGATTACGCCGGGCAGCAGCGCCTCATAAAAACTTTCGCCATAGGCATGATCAAAGCGAATTCCGAGCCGATTATAGTTGCGCTGGGCGGCGGTAAGCGTAAGATCGACGCACCACTGCCAGATCGCCCGCGCTTCGGGATCGCCCTGTTCCAGTGCGAGCGACCAGCGGCGGGCTTCGGCCTCCAGATCGGGATCGAAAGTCGGCTCGGCGGCACCCTCGGCATTCGCCTGTTCCCTTGCTGCGGCCTGGGCCTTCATCTCATTGTTATAGCGCGCGTAGATCGCCTCTAACTGCTCCATCGCCGTTTCACCGCCGGCGTCAGGCTTGCCGTAGCGTTGGATCGAACTGATCACCGTGCCGAACTGCGTGCCCCAATCGCCGAGATGATTGTCGCCGATCACCTGATAGCCAAGGGCGCGGTAGATATTGACGATCGCCTGGCCGATGATCGTGGAGCGAATATGGCCAACGTGCATACGGCGAGCGATATTCGGCGCCGAATAATCGACCACGATCCGCTGCCCGTTGCCCTCGCCGTGGTGGCCGTATTGTGGCCCAAGGGTGTGGATCGCCGTGATCACGGCTGCGGCGCTACGAGCGGGGTGCATACTAAAATTCAAAAACGGCCCGGCCGCCTCGACGGCGCCGATCAATCCGCCGGGCATGATCGCAGCGGCCAACTCGGCGGCCAATTGCGGCGGCGCAACCCCGAGCGCTTTGGCGGCTTTAAAGGCCGGAAAAGCAAGATCGGCCGGAATATTCGCCCTGGGCGTCGTAAGCTCGATCAGCGCCGGATCAACTTTGCCGGTCGCGGCGATCGCCGCCGTCACTTCGGCGCTAAATTGTGTCAACGGATAATCCATCGGTTCCTTTTACCTGTAAAAAATTCAGAATGCTGAATTGACCCTAGTATACGCTACCTCTGCATTCAGGTGCAAACGGCCAATGCGTGGATGACGCATGCTAATGCGCTGTAAGGCTGCCTTAATCTTTTTCATTAGGATCGAAATAACGGCGTGTTAGTATAGAAAAGAATGCGCCATGCAGCTCATGATCGCGGTTCGTATGCGCGACACCAACTTATGTCCACACTACGTATCAGCATTCAACAGAAAATTCTCCTGCTCCTACTGGGACTGGCCCTGCCGCCGCTGCTGCTTGTCGGCTGGCTGGGGCTGGTTGCCCTGAATCAGGCCCGCAACATCACGATCCGTGAAGGCACAATCAGCCTGGAGCGCCAGGCTGAGGTGGCCCTGGTTGAACGGGCAACCGACAAAGCCGAGCGCTACGATCAGGCGTTGATCGGGGTGCAGCAACAGGTGGAAACGCTGGCCGGCTACGCCGAGGATCTGTATGCCGGGCCACGCCAGAACGTCTCGCCGGATCGGGTCTGGATTGCGCCGCTACCCAGCGCTGCATTGCTTGATCGCTACCGTGATTCGGTGATTTTCGGCCAGCAGATGATCCCGCTGCTGCAAGCCGCCGTGAGCGCAAATCGCCTGGTCAGTATCGGCTATGTCGCCCTGAATGACAGCGGCGTGATCGCCTTCGATGATCCAGGCGTGATCGACAACCTGCTGGAGATTCAGCCCTTTGATCCGCGCGAGCGGCCCTGGTATCAACAGGCCCGCGCCGCAGGTTCGACGATCTGGACCGATGCCTACGTCGATGCGAACACCGGAACACTTACCACCACCTGTGCAACGCCGCTCTATGATCAGAGCGGCGCCTTTATTGGTGTGCTGGCCTTTGATCTGCTGCTTGCGACGATTCAGGATGACTTGCTTACCGTCAATATCGGTGCCAGTGGATTCGCGTTTCTGGTGAATGCCGAAGGGCGGGTGATTGTGCGGCCCGATCTGCGCGCCGCCGATGTGCGCTGGAACGAGCCGTTCCGCACCGAGAGCCTGAGTGAGTCGCCAATTCAGGCGATTCGTAGTATTAGCGATCAGATGATGCGCCGCGAGAACGGCATCCGGCTGTTGGATTACAACGATCAGCCCTCGTATATCGCCTATGCGCCGATCACAACGGCGGGTTGGAGCGTGGCGCTGGTTATTCCGGCCAGCGAGATTGTGGCGCCGGCGATCGCAACCGGCGAGCAGATCGCAGCAAGCCAGGATCAACTGCAACTATCGTTGCAATTCACGCTCGGCTCAATGGTTGCCGCAATCGGTTTGTTGGGCCTGTTACTCTCGCTCTCGTTCACCCGGCGGATTCGCGCCGTCCAGAGCGGCGTACAAGCGGTGGCCGGCGGCGATCTGAGCCAACGTCTGCCGGCAGCAGGCCGCGACGAAATCGGCCAGCTTGTCGATGCCTTCAACGGAATGAGCGAGACGCTCCAGGCCAAAGTGCGTGAATTAGAGCAGAACGCCCATCAACTTGCGACGATCAACAGTGTCTCGAATGAGTTGAAACGTATCCTCGACCTGCCGACATTGTTACAGGCGATTCCCGACGCGGTCTGCGAGCGGTTCGGCTTTGATCGGGCGGCCTTGTATCTTGTCGAAGGCCGGCAAATCAAGGCGGTCGGAGCCTCGTTCGGCGCGGGCAATACTGCGCAAGCCAAAACATTCGTCGAGATTGTGAACAGCATTCCATTGCGTCTTGATAGTGCCACGGTCGAGGCCGATGTAGTGCGCAGCGGCAAAGCGGTGATCGTCGATAATCCCTGGGAGAACAGCCGGGTCGATCAGCGCAAGCAACAGGCGGCCGGCGGCGATTCGTACGTCTCGGTGCCGATCTTCGGCCGCGACGGCAATGTGATCGGTCTGATCGGCGCCGACTATGCCGGCAGCGAGCGGGTGATTGTGGGTGAGGATGCCTCGCGCTTGCTGACCTTCGCGAATATGGTTGGGCTGACGATTGAGAATGTACGAATTTACCAAGACCTGGAGCGGCAGGTGGCGATCCGCACCGAAGAGTTGCGGGTGGCGCTTAATCTGGCCCAGCAGGCCGACCGGCGCAAAAGCGATTTTCTGGCCAGTATCAGCCATGAACTGCGAACGCCGTTGAATGCGATTATCGGCTTCTCGACCGTGCTGCTCGACGATATTGACGGGCCGCTTTCCAGCGCGCAGTACGAAGATATCCAGAGTATCAATCGCAATGGACGTTTTTTGCTGCATTTGATCGATGAACTGCTTGATCTGGCCCGGATCGAAGCCGGCTACTTGCATCTGGAGCTTCAGGCAACCGAGTTGCAGCCGGTTATTGTTGATGTGCTGGATACGGTGCAATCATTGCCCGACCGGCAGCAAGTTGTGTTGCGCTACGATCTGGATGCGACATTGGCGCCGGTGCTGGCCGACCCGAGCCGAGTGCGTCAGATTCTGCTGAATTTGCTCTCGAATGCGGTAAAATTCACCGAGCGCGGCGCAATCACGGTGCGAGCCACACGGCTGGACGAAGTGACTGCCGATGGGCGGGTGCAGCCATTCATGGCGATTGCGGTCAGTGATACCGGGGTCGGCATTCCGATCGAACAACAAGCGGAGATTTTCGAAGAGTTCGTTCAGGCGCACGGCCGCCGTTCACGCATTCGCGGCACCGGCCTGGGCCTGGCGATCGTACGTAAACTGGTGGAAGCGCATCACGGCCGGATCTGGGTTGAAAGCCAACTGAAAGCCGGCAGTACCTTCACATTCACCCTGCCGATCGTTTCTTCCGTTCTGAACGAGCAACACGGCGAGCACGACAGCACCGAGATCCCACTCACGCTGGAGTACAAGCCCGAAACAAGGTTGTGACACCTGCCATGAGCGACACAGCAGCCAAAATCCTCTACATCGAAGACAACCACGATAATCAGCGGCTTGTGCAGCGTGTTCTCAGCACACGCGGGTATGAGGTGTTGCTTGTCGAAGATGGCCCCGGCGGCGTAGCGCTGGCCCGCGAGAATCGCCCGGCGTTAATTCTGGTCGATCTGAATATCCCCGGCCTCGATGGCTACGAGACGACAACCCGGCTACGTTCGCTGCCGCACTTGCGCAGCACGCCGATCATCGCACTTACCGCCGACGGTTCGCCCGGCGCGCGTGAGCGGGCGCTGGTAGCCGGCTGCGACGGCTTCCTGGTCAAGCCGATCGATCCACGCCAACTACCGCAGCAGCTTCAGGAATTCATTCAGGGCAAGCGTGAACTGGTTCCGACCGATGCGAGCGAAGTGGCGTTATTGCGGGCCTATAACCAGAAACTGGTTGAGCGACTGGAAGGCCACGTGCGCGAGTTGATGAAGGCGAATACGCAGTTGCAGGAAGTCGATCGGCTGAAAAGCCAGTTCCTGTCAACCCTATCACACGAGTTACGCACGCCGCTGACCTCGTTGCTCGGCTACCTGGAGTTGTTCGACCGCGGCATGCTCGGCGCTATGGCCCCAGCCCAGCAGGATGCAATCGGGGTGATGCGCCGCAGCGCCGAGACCCTGGCGGGGCAACTGAATAATCTGCTCTATTTTCAGGAGTTGCGGTCGCGCTCGTTTCATCTGCGCTCGCTGCGTCCGTCCGAACATCTGCGAGCACTGCTGGTCGCTTTCAAAGAGCGCGCCGAGCAACGGTCGGTTGCATTTGTCGTCACGACATCCAACCCGATGCAGCCCATCCAACTCGATCCGAACGCCTTTGAACTGTTGGTGCGCAGCCTGCTTGATAACGCCTTGAAATACAATCAAGCCGGCGGTACCGTACAGCTAACCTTGCAGGACGAGCCGCTGCGCCTGATTGTGCGGGTGGAAGATAGCGGGATCGGGATCGCGAAAGATCAGCTTGAGAAGATCTTTTTGCCGTTCTACCGGGTGGATGAGACGTTGGCGACGGAACATGCCGGCAGCGGACTCGGACTCGCGATTGTCCAGCATATCGCCGAGGCCCATGGCGGCCAGGTGACGGTACGCAGCAGCCCCGGCCAGGGCAGTGTGTTTACGGTCGTGTTGCCGCGTATGTCGGCGCCGATCGGCGAGAAGCGTGAGCTATAACGCCCTTACAGCACGCGCCTCACATCCCACGCCACCGGCATCAGCGCCCATATAGCCGGCGATACTCGGCATAAAATCGGTACACCGCCTGCACATATCCCTTCGTCTCCGGGAAATCGATCAACTCCACGAACAAGTCGGGATCGGCAACCGTACTCCCGCCGGCCCAACGCATCGAGTTGCCGAGGCCGCCGTTGTATGCCGCCAGGGCGCCATGCACACTGCCGTTCATGTCCTGGATGCGTTGCCCAAGATAAAAGCTGCCAAAACGGATACTTACCGCCGGGCGATAGAGATCGTTCAGACTGAAATCACTCACGCCTAAATTTTGCGCGATCCCCTGGCCGGTCTCCGGCATCACCTGCGCCAATCCGCGCGCTCCCACCCACGAGGTTGCATTCGGATCGAAGAGACTCTCCTGGCGTAACAACGCATAAAAGAGCCGCGGGTCGAGGTTGTTGGCGGCGGCTTCATTACGCACCAAACCCGGATAGGGTGTTGGGAAACGCAGCACATTCAGGGCTATGGGCGGGTTGCCGTCCGAGGCGTCGATCAGGCTTTCGGCGGCGCGCAGGCTATAGCTGAACTCAGTTGCATCAACAGCGGCCCGCGCGAATGCAACCATGGCGCGCGGCGTATCGGCTGCTTCAAGGCCGGCCCGCCACTCGCCGTCGGCCTCGCTATCAAGCCCGACCGCCCGTAACAATCGCGCCCGCTCAACAAAGGGTGCCGCAGGCGATTGCGGCGCCGCTGCGGGATCGGCACCACTCAGCGCGGCGGCCCAGGCATCGAGGCTCGTCCATTCGTCGGGGCTAAGTGGTTGATCGAGCGGACGACTGCCTTCGACGATCCGGTCGAGTTCCTCGGCGGCGCGAACACCATAATACGATGTCGGCGCCGCACTGAGCGCCTGTTCGAGGCGGGTTTGCGCGGCGGATTGATCGTTTACGGCCTGGGCCGACTGCGCAGCCCAGAAAGCGCCACGGGCCTGTGCCACGCCGGTGGCATTGTCGGCCAGGACGGCGTAGGCGTCGGCAGCGCCGGCATAATCGGCGGCGCTGAAGCGGGCCAGGCCAACCTGATGCAGCGCAAGCTGCCCCTGCTCCGACTGCGGATAGGCCCGGCCAAGCTCCAGTCGTTGCGTCGCGGCCCCGGCGGGATCGCCCAGCATATCAAGCAACTGGGCCGCCCGATCAAGCGCCTCGGGGGCCAGTGGATCGGCAGGATATGCGGCGGCGAACTCGCGGTAGCCTTGCCAGGCCCGTTCCCGATCGCCGCTCTGGCCGATGGTTTGCACCCACGAAAGTTGGGCCAGGCGCCCTTCCGGGCTATCGGGGCTACGTGCGCCGGCCTCGGCCAATATCGCCAGGGCGCCGGCATAATCACCCTGGGCGCGCACAGCCAGACCCCAGAGCCGGCCCAATTCTGCGCCTTGAGCCGGGTCGCCGGCGGCGGCGGCGGCACTCGCCAACCAGGTGGCGGCATCGGCCCAGCGTTCCGCGTTGAAAAAGATCCGCCCGACGGCGGCGGAAGAAAGCTCGGGTTCACCGGCGGCGATCAGTTGATCGACCGTCGCGGCGGCCTGAGGCGCTGTGGGATGTTCGTCGATAATCCGACGGCGGAATTCACGGGCACGCAATGGATCGCCGCTTTGCTCGGCCAATGCGGCGGCTTCACTCAGCAACCGCGCACGATAGTCGGGATCCTGTGCGAAGGCCAGAATCGCCTCCAGATGCTCCAGCGCAGCGGATGGCCGTCCGGATTCCTGTTCAAGAGCGGCGGCGCGTTCAAGCGCATTGGCACGCATGATCGGCGCAATTGGAATTGCGCCGACGGCGGCATAGCCCGCGATTGCGGCATCGGTGCGACCGAGCGCGATATATTGGGCGGCCTGCCGCAGCCTGCCATACGGCGCCAGCGGTGTCTCAAGATCGAGATAGGCTTCATAGGCGGCAATGGCGGCTTCGTGGGCGCCGGCAGCCTCGTGGGCGCGGGCTAGCCAGAAGATCGCCGGAGCAGTAAGTGGATCTTCAGGATCACCGCCGGCGAGCGGGGCGAGCAACGCCGCCGCCGATGACCAGTTCCCGTCTTCGCTGTAGACGGAGGCCAGGGCCAGGGCGGCGGGCCGGCTTTCCGGCGCCGAAGGATATTGTTGCAACAACACACTGAGTACATTTCCGGCGGTTGCCGTGTCGCCGATCGCAATCGCTT
>JAAUQO010000352.1 GCA_012032775.1 Oscillochloris sp.
AATTGAGCGGTTTCTTTTGGGGGATGATCGGGGGCAAACGATGAACGCATCCGCTTCCGTTACCAGCGACGACAAGCGCTGGTCGGCGGCACTGCTCGGCTTGATCGGCGGCCTCCTTTCTACCCTGGCCGAACTTGGGTTGAGCCATTTCTACCCGCCCCGCAACGATCTGCGGCTGATCACCGGCATGGGCGCGGGAAACGACCAGCGTACTACTAATCTGCCGCCTGCGAAAAGGGTTGCGCCATGCTGTCACCGGCGGCATCGGCGACCCGCAGATCGACATGAAACCGCGAACCGGCGCCGATCGTGCTTTCGACGCTGATCCGCCCGCACATCAACTCGGTCAGCCGGCGCACAATCGCCAGGCCCAGGCCGCTCCCGCCATAACGCCGACCGTTCGGCGTCTCGACGCGCCGGAATTCCTGAAAGATCGCTTCGAGATTTTCCGGCGCAATCCCGATCCCGCCGTCGATCACACTGAGCCGGACACCGCCACGGTGGCGATGGGCTTTGATTATGACTGTGCCTTGATCGCTGAATTTAATCGCATTGCTCACAAGATTGATCAGCACCTGCTCAATCCGGCGGCTGTTGGCCAGCACCAGCGGCAGATCATCGGCGATCTCGGTGCGCAATTCCAATTCGCGCTCGCGAATCTGCGGCTGAAACTGGCCGGTGACGGTGTGGATTGTCCAGTGTACATCAACCGCTTGCAGATCAACCTGAAGATGGCCGGATTCCATGCGCGAGAAATCGAGGATATCGTTGATCAGCTGCAACAGATTAATACTGCTATGGCGCATATGCACGAACGCCTCTTGCATCCCATCTTCGGCACGGCCGAATGTCCCGCGCTGGAGCATGTCGCAGTAGCCGATAATGGTTGTCAGCGGCGTCCGCAATTCATGGCTGACAACCGCCAGAAACGAGGCTTTCAAGCGCTCGGCCTGACGGGCCTCTTCATAAAGCCTGGTTCGCATCACGGCATCGATAATCAACTCGCCGATTGTTTCAGCCAGTTGTAGGCGCTCGGGTTCGGCGATCGCCGGGCCACTGCTGCTCAGCGCCAGCAATCCCAACGGCTGTTCGCGATGATAGAGCGGCACCGTCACGAGTGATCGCAGGCCAACGGCCCGCAAGCGTTCGGCCAGCGATGAATCGGCGTACGCGCCATTATGCAGGCAAATCGCCCGCGTGCGCCCGGGTTCCATCAACGCCGACAACTCAGCGGCGTATGGGCCGCCGGCAACTCGGCCGGCATAGCTTTCCGCTTCGTCATGCGACTCATCGGCGACGATCCGGAAATCGGCGCCATTCGGCGCTACCAGGCCAACCGAAACTCGATCCCAGTCGCTACTTTTAAGGATTGTCGCCGCCACCGTGCGGATCAAGCCGTCGGTTTCGCTGGCGCTATTGGCGGCCCGGGCCACACTACTGATCAAGCCCTGCTCGGCAACCCGCCGCGCCCGTTCGTGCTCCGCCCGCACCCCCTCGCTGATATCACGCAACAACAGGAGCGTCCCGGTTGTCGATCCGTTTGCCGCCTGCAATGGGCGCATCCGCAACTCCAGCGCAAGAATACCGTCATCCTGATCAAGGATGAGTTGCTGCGCGCGCTGATGCATCCCAACACTGATAAACCGTACAATCTCATCGATCAGCGGCGATTCGGCCAGTACCTCACGGAGCAAACGACCGGCCCAACGCTGATGGCCCATGCGCAGCAGACGGAGGGCGGCGCTGTTCATATCGGCGATCTTCCCGCGACTATCGAGTACAATCAGGCCATCAGGTAAACCGCTGAATACTTCGCGATCGACCAACGGCGCAAGATCGACCAGTTGGTTGTAGCGAGTGTTATAAAATGCCAGTGCAGCGGAGATGAACATCAATAACGCAGTCGGATCGCCGATACTAGGTGGCGACACGCCAAGCAGAAACAGGATATTCCCGACAACGGGAATGAACACCGCCAGCAACATCTGGCGAACGTGACCACGATCGCGTTGCGTGCTAAAAAACGCCGCATACATCAGCATGCCCATTCCGGCCAGGATGCAAAGGTAGGCATACACCGTGTGCAGCCAGAAAACCGGCCCGCGTACCGTCATCAGGCTCAGAAAGCCGCCCGCCGCCGCCGGCTGCACCGCACTCCACCAGAGCCCATGGAGTTCGTTGCTCAGGGCGACGGCGAAGAAGAATAGCTCAGGTGCGAACAGGCCCCAACGGAACCAGCGGTACGTACGCCACCACTGGCCCGAGTAGGCCAGAGCCAACAGAAACCATGTCGGCCCAACCAGCACGATCCCACCGAACTGCAACAACGACCAGAAGACGGTTCCGGCAAATGTGGGATCGAGGATACTGACAACCTGACAGGCGCACCACCAGGCGAGCGCGGCCATGAGCAAGACAAAAGGCCGACCGCCGCGATAATAGCGATGACGCCAGATATACAAGCCGAGGATGGCGGCAAGGTTGGCGACGATCCCGTTGATCAGGACTGTAATAACCACACGTCACGCACCTTTCGGGAGACGTTGCTGTAACCCAACGGGTTCGGCGGGGAGATTGAGTTACATGGCCGGTCGCTGATACCCGCATAAACGCACAGGGTGAGGCATTTCGCCAACACCAATGAATATACGAGTAGCATATGCAATTCGCAGGTTTATTCGCAGCTTTTGGGGTCGCCGCATTCCTGATCGCAAGCCTTATCCGCGACGGACAGCGCCTGCGATCGGTTCCGCAAATACGGAATGATGCCGCTATTCCACCCGATCCGCCGCTGATCTCGGTATTGATTCCCGCCCGCGACGAGGAACGGGCGATCGAGCGGGCGGTACGCGGGGCACTGGCCCAACGCTATCCTAATATCGAGGTGATCGTTGTTGACGATGGATCAACCGATCGTACGCCGCAGATTTTGGCAACCCTGGCAACCGATCGGCGTTTGAAGATTCTGGCGGGTCGGCCGTTGCCGGCCGGCTGGGTCGGCAAGTGCAACGTCTGCCAGCAATTGGCCGACAGCGCCGGCGGCGAGTGGCTACTGTTTCTGGATGCCGATACCGCGCCGGGGCCGGATCTGGCGCTGCGCCTGCTGGCCCATGCCCGCGCCGAAACATTGGATATGGTGACGGTGTTCCCGTTTCTGGAGTTGGGTAGTTTCTGGGAGCGTCTGGTGCTGCCGCCCTTTCTGGCGCTGATTGTAGCGCTCTTCCCCTTTGAGCGTATGGCCGATCCCGATGCCCGCCCCGACGAGGTACTGGCGAACGGACAGTGTATTTTCGTTCGCCGTGCAGCCTACGCAGCTGCGGGAGGCCATGCCGCCGTACGAAACGAAGTACTGGAAGATGTACGCCTGGCTCAGACATTGCGGGCGGCGGGATTTCGGATCGGCGGCGGCGCCGCGCTCGATCAGTTAGCGGTACGAATGTACACCAACGGCGCCGAAGTGCGCGCCGGATTGATGAAAAACGCCGCAGCCGGCTATCGCAGCGGCGGCGGGCGTTCGCAACTCGCCGCATTCCGCCTGATTGTGCAAGCCTGGGCACCGATCGTGCTGATTGGCTGCGGGATCCTCTGGCTGGCGCTGGGCGGCAACAGCGGGCGCGGCGAGGACGGCGAGCAGCAGAATGCTCGGGACCGACAGCCGGGGCACCGCCACCCTCAGGAGGCTCCCTGCAGCCGCTTCACTCTCGTCCGT
>JAAUQO010000353.1 GCA_012032775.1 Oscillochloris sp.
CCGGGCGTGATGAGGAGGGCGGCGGCGCGATCTCGATGCACCTCGGCACGCTGCGGGTTGAGAATAGCCACTTCGAGGGCAACCGCGGCATTAATGGCGGCGCAATTCATAACCTGCTCTGCCGGCGACCATCATCAACAGTACTTTCATCAATAATGACAGCACGGTCGGCGGGATCGCGTCCGGAAGCTGGGATGGTCGGTTCGGTTTCGGCGGCGCCGTTTACACCGACGGCGCCAGCCCGAAAGACAATGTCGCCGGGCAGTTGGTGATTCGCAATAGTACCTTTATCGGGAACAAGTCGCGCAATCATGGCGGCGCTGTCTACACCTACCTGTACACGCCCGATACCGCGCTGATCGAGGGTTCGTACTTCGCCGACAATCAGGTGTCGCAGAGTCCGGGTGGGCGCTCTTTCGGCGGCGCTCTGGTGCATCACCAGGGCAATCTCACGCTGCGCAACTCGACCTTTGTCAACAACAGTGCGGAGATGTACGGCGGCGCGATGATGATCGCGCAGAGCAGCAAAGGCAGTTGGCACGAGTCTACGGTGAGCAATGTTACCGCCACCAATAATCGCGCCGATGATCCGAAGCAGGCGAAAGGCCTGGGCGGCGCATTGTTCGTATCCGGTGGCCTGGTGACGGTGGAGAACAGCACGCTGGCCGGTAATTTCGCCGATACGCTCGGCGGCGGGATCTACAGCAAAGACGATAATGTGCGCATCCGGAACACGATTATTGCCAATAATCGTTCCGGCAACGGCACCGGCGCCTCGCAACAGTGCTATCTGACCTTCAGCAGCAGTTCGGCGAACCTGCAATCGCCTGGGCCGGGTAAGAATTGTTCCGCCGATGCGATCCTGGCCGACCCGAAGCTGGCCGATCTGGCCCAAAACGGTGGTCGCACAATGACGATGGCCTTGTTGGCCGGCAGTCCGGCGATCGATCGCGGCAGCAACTGTGCTGCCAGCGACCAGCGTGGCGCGGCCCGGGTTGGGCGCTGCGACATCGGCGCATTTGAGTATGGCGCAACACCGTCCTCGCCCGAAGGCATGACGGCGCCGAGCCTGGAGCAGCCGAACACCGCTGGCCCGGCGGTGCGTGCAGCCTGGAGTAATGTGCCGGGTGCGACGCGCTACGAGGTGAAGGTTGATGTGAAGAGTGGCTTGACGGTGCAGCAACCGAACCTGGAATCGCTCTCGGCGGCGCTGGCGCTGGTGCTTGATATTGGCAGTTATGATCTGCAAGTACGGGCCTGCAACGCCGAAGGCTGTGGCCCATACTCCAATGCGCGCAGCGTCACGATCGATGTTGCACCGGAGAAGATCTTTTGCCGCAGACCATGTTGACGCCGTAGGGCGAGGGCTTGCCCGAAGAGTGACTGGTGGGTTGCCCGTAGATTGGGCAACCCACCGCTTTTTAGGCCGGCGCGGAACCGCCGACCGTTACACCTGCCAGGCGTTCGAGCGCCTTGATCAGCGCGTGATTACCTTCGGCGCCCAGGCCACTCTGTTGCAGGGTGCGGTACATGTGGAACACCATCGAGGTTGCGATCATCGGCGCGGCAACCTGATCGGCGGCTTCGAGCACCAGCCGGAGATCCTTCTGCTGCAAGTCGATCGTAAAGCCGGGCCGCCAATCGCGGTTGAGCACTTGCGGCGCACGATTGGCCAGCATCCAACTTCCGGCCGCGCCGCCGCCGACGGCCTGAAGGGTTTTCTCCAGGTCGGCGCCGCTGGCCTGCGCAAACACCAGCGCCTCGCTCACGGCCAGCATATTCACCACTACCAGAATCTGATTGACCAGTTTCACCGTCTGGCCGGCGCCACTTGGCCCGACATGGGTGATCGTCTTGCCCATTGCTGCGAAATATGGCTGTGCCCGCGCGACCTGATCGGCAGGGCCGCCGACCATAATGCTCAGCGTACCCTTCTCGGCGCCTTCGCTGCCGCCGCTCACCGGGGCATCCAGGCTGAAAACGTCTTTCGCTGCCAGAGCCTCGGCAACCTCGCGCGCGACTTGCGGGCTGATTGTGCTCATGTCCACCACCAGGGCGCCGGGTCGTACGCCGTGGATGACACCCTGATCACCAAGGATCACGGCCTGCACATCGGGGGTGTCGCTCACACAAGAGAAGATCACGTCGCAGTTGGCGGCTAGATCGGCCGGACTTGTCGCGACTTGCGCCCCGGCTGCGCGCAAACTATCGGCCCGGGCCGCTGTGCGATTCCAGACCATCAAATCGTAGCCGGCCTTGCGCAGATTATGGGCCATCCCCCGGCCCATGATCCCCAACCCGATGAAACCAAGTCGCTCACTCATCGCTCACTCCCTTGTTTGTAGGATCCAGGATACAGGGTAGAGCCGGGCAATGCTGCTCGGCTTTTTTGCCTTTTGCATTCAAATATCCGGCTTTGTCGCCGCTTCCAAGTTCGCCAGGATGTGCATGGCTTCGGCGGCATCGGCGCCGCACATCTGTTGTTGCGGGCGCAGATGAGCACAGACCGCCGGGCGTTCGGGGCGGCCGAAGATCAGGCAGCGGTTGTCGGGGCCAAGTTGTACGCAGCGCACCCCGGCCGGCTTGCCGGCGGGCATACCGGGGATCGGCGAGGAGATCGACGGCGCAATACAGCATGCGCCACAGCCAATCCGACAATCCATGATTCCTCGATTCGTCGCTACCGTCGGCGCAAATCCACCGCACTTATCGATCGACCGCGCGCCTCCCAGCGACATGGTAATGCGACTTGATCGGCATATCATCCGGTTGCGAGCGCAATTCCAGTTGCGGCAATCCCGGCAGCAGATTGAGCAATTCGTGGTACAGCGGCTCCTGATCGGTAACAAAACTGATCCGGCCGCCGGAGATCAATCCTGCGGCCAATCGGCCCAGCAACTCCGGCTCGATCAGCCGGCGACGGCGCTGTCGATTCGCCAGCAGCGGAGCCGGAAAATGCAGGTAGATCGTTTGGAGTGCGCCGGGCGGAATCAAGCGTGCCGCCAGGTGCATGTCGGCCTGCAGAAACTGCGTGTTCGCCAGATCATGCGCGACCGCCCGTTCAACCGCCCGCCAGAGCGGCTTGGCGACAATGTCGATCCCGAGGAAATTGACCTCCGGCCGCTCATCGGCCAGGCCAACCACCAGTTCGCCGGTGGCGCAGCCGATATCGATCTCCAAGGGGTGATCATTGCCGAACAGGCCCGGCGAACTGATCGGCGGGAACTGCTCGGGTTCGGCGTAGAGTGCGCGGCTATTCCAGGTATGTAAGTAGCGCGCCGCCAGTTCCGGCGGCGGTGGCGACACCTTCGTGACCCGCTCCACGGAATCGCAGCGCGCTTCTCTCGAATCGCTCTTCGACACGAGCTGGGGCGACCACAGCGTCAAGATCGGCGGCGTGCTCGGCGAGAGCACCCTGTTCGAGAACGCCACCTTCACCGGTGATCCGCCGGCTTCCTACATCTCGCTGAACGGGATCGGCCGCCCGATCCACCTCAACGAGGTCACGGGCGTGGTCGGCGATCCGTGGTCGACCTCGGACTTCGGCGTGTCGACCGACGAGACCCAGGGCCTGCGCGAGCACCCTGACGGGCGCCCAGACCGCGACCCTGATCGGCCTGTGGGACACCAACGGCAACGGCAACCTCGACGACGCCGAGATCGTCGCCAAACATGACGTTCAATTCCACCAACGGCAACCCGAACG
>JAAUQO010000002.1 GCA_012032775.1 Oscillochloris sp.
CCCTGGAGCAGGGCCGCAGCAAAGCCGCCGATAAACGCATCGCCGGCGGCGGTGGTGTCTATGGCGGTGACGGGAAATGCCGGTTGGGCGGTGATGCCGGCGGCATCGGCGAGGATTGCGCCGCGCTCGCCGAGGGTGACAATCGCGGCCGGAACGCCGAGTTGACGGCGCAGTGCTGCGGCCATAGCCGGTGGTGTGTCGGGGGCGTTGCCGCCGAGGAGGGCGATTGCCTCGCCCTCGTTGGGCGTTAGATAATCCACCAGTCGTAACAACTCCTGTGGTAGCGGCTCGCCGGGCGCCGGAGCCGGGTTGAGGATCACGGTTGTGCCGGCGGCGCGAGCCTGTTCGGCGGCGCGAATACTTGCTGCGAGCGGAGTTTCGAGTTGCAGCAACAGGATGCGGGCCTGCGCCAGCAAGCCCGCCGCCGCATCGATCTTTTGCGGATCGAGCATAAAGTTGGCGCCGGGCGCGATCACAATTGTGTTCTGACCGCGCGCTTCCACCGTAATCAGCGCCGTGCCTGACGGGCCGGCGACGATCTGCACCATCTCGCTGCGTACGCCGTTCTCGTGCAAACTGTGCAACAATGCCCGACCAAAATCATCATCGCCGACGCAGCCGATCATCGCGGTTGCTGCGCCGAGGCGTGCGGCGGCAACGGCCTGATTGGCGCCTTTGCCGCCGGGATAGGTGCCGAACGGCCCGCCGGCGATCGTCTCGCCCGGTTGCGGCAGGCGCGGCGCACGGATCACCAGATCCATATTCAGCGAACCGACAACCACGATCATAGTAAGCCAAAGCTCCAGTAAGCGCCGACCACACAGGCTGCGGCCAGGGCGGTTCCAGCTACAACCTGAGCCGGGGTATGGTTGCGGGTGCGGACACGGGCCCAGCCAAGGGCGACGGCACAACTCCAGAATACCAGTCCGAGCGGTTGCGAGTAGATCGAGGCCAGAGTTGCCGTCGAGGCCATACTGGCAGCATGCACACTGATCTTCCAGCTCAGGTTGATCAGCCAGGCCAGCAGGTTGATCAGTGCGGCGCTGACGAACATCGCCAGGAATGGAATCGGCAACCCGAAGAACCAGAGGATCGTGCTGCCAAGCACCAGATTGACAATACCGAACAGGTAGAGTTCATTGCGTTGGGTGCGATCGGAGACATCCTCGTCGCTGTAGGCGCCCTGGCGGAGCCGGATGGTAAAGAAGATCGTCGGCGGCACCACCTGTACCAACGCACAAATGATCGCCCAGAACAGGCCGGCCGGTTGCGTCGTGATGCCGAAAGAACCGACAAGGATGATACTCACGATACCGAGGATCACTGGATGAAGGATTTGTGAGAGTACGCGGGCGAGATTGTAGCCGGGGCCGGGAAGGGCGCCCCGCTGCAGCGCCTCGGCTGCCAGATCGTTCTGTTGTGCCATCTCCTCTTCCATCACCGGAGCTCGTCGGACGAGCGCTACCGGCCATTGTCGCGCGGTGCGTCGTGCAACTCGCGGTAGGTGGCGATCAGGGATTCCGCCGCTGTCGCCCAACTAAAACGGCGCGCCTGTACGATACCGCGCTCGCGGCGCTGCGGATCGGCCTGCAGGATTTCGGCGATCCCGCGTGCGATCGCACCCGGATCTTGCGGATCAACCAGCACGGCTGCATCACCGGCAACTTCGGTCAGGCTACTGACGGCACTGGTGAGTGCAGGTGTGCCGCAGGCCAGTGCTTCGAGCACTGGAAAGCCGAAACCCTCATAGAGCGAGGGATACACAAAGGCCTGTGCAAGATTATACAACGCCGGTAGCTGTGCGTCGGCGATGAAATCAAGAAATCGTACCCGCTCGCCGAGTTGAAGTTGCTCGACCATGGCGAAGATCTCGTCGTAAAGCCAGCCGCGCCTTCCGGCGATCACAAGTGCCAGGTTGGGTGGAGTGTTCGGTTGATTGGAGCGAATATACTGCCCGAATGCCTGGATCAGACGGGCCAGGTTTTTGCGCGGCTCGATCGTGCCAACGAATAGCAAAAACCGTTCCGGCAGCTTCAGTTCAACCCGCACCGGCGCAATTTCGTGTTCGGCCAGGGGGCGAAAGCGCGGATCGACGCCGGGATACAACAGGCGGATACGCTGCGGATCGAAGTTCAGCAGGCGCGCCAGATCGGCGGCACTGGCCTGCGAGTCAACCAGTACCAGATCGGCGCGCCGTAATGAACGCGGCACAGCGGCGCTGAGATAGCGGCGCAGCTTTGCGTCGGCGGTTTCGGGGTGCACCAGAAATGTAAGGTCGTGAACCGTCAGCAGCGCCCGCGCACGTGTGGGCGGCAGCACAAAATCCGGTGCGTGCAGAATGTCGAGCTTGCCGAGCAGTGTTTCGGCCAGGATCGGCAGGCGCAGCCGTTGCCAGAGGATCGTCAGCAGGCGCGGCGAGATCGGCAGCGGGCGCACAGTAAGGTTGGGATTGGCGGCCTGAAACGCGCGCAATTGTCCTACATACGGCAAATCCGCCGGCAAACCGCCGCCGGCATAGAAGAGCACATAACGCAGCGAGCGATCAAGCGGGATCGCAGCCCGGAGGAGTTCGCGGGTGTAGCGGCCGATTCCGGCAACTTGCCAGGCGGCTGCGGTATAGTCAACGCCGATGATCATAGGATACAGGCTATAGGATACAGGAATCCCTGCGGCAATCGTAGCGGTGAAGTGTGAGGGCGTCAAGCCGCCAAATGCTACGAGGTGTGCTCGAACCATGCGAGCACACCTCGTGTGACTGAAGAAAACGGGCTGGTGTGTTGTTTCGCCGAAGGTGAACCAGCATACCAGCCACAAAAACTATTTACGTTTCGAGAAGAGGTACAAAATAAAGCCGAAGACGACGATGCTCCAGAAGTTGATCATCCGGTCGAGCAGGGTGACGGCGCTGCCGAGGTTCTTATCGATCCCGAAGAATGTGAGCACCACCGTGATTGTGCCTTCAACCACACCCAGGCCGGCGGGTGTGATCGGGAGTGCCGTGAGCAGCGAGGAAGCCAGGGCGACGAAGATAATCGCCGGGATCGTCAGCATGAGCCCCTCGCTGCCGAGCGCCTCGATCACAAAGAAGAGCCGGAAGCCTTCCAACAGCCAGACACCGGCCGTCATCAGGATGAGGCGCGGCAGGATCGCCGGGCTGAACGAACGCAGGGCCGATTGCTCGAAGTTGCCGTAGACCTCGTGGAAGCGATGCGGGATGAAGCGGCGGATAAACGGGCTGAGCCAGCGCATCCCGGCCAGGCCGGTCAGGATTGCCACCACCAACAAAGCCCCAAAGCCGAAGACGATCTGCGTGCCTTCGGGCATATGGGCGCCGAAGGTGAAATAGCCCGAGATCACCAGCATTCCGAAGAGGCCGATCATGTCGAGCAGGCGCTCGGCGAAGATCGTGCCGAAGGTGCTGGAAAACGAGACTTTGCCGTTATGCTTGAGCAAGTAGCCGCGGTAGGCATCGCCGAGTTTGGCCGGCACAATGCAGTTGGCGAACCACGACAAATACATATACTCCATCAGCGCCGGCAACGAGGCCCAGCTCTTGCGGCCCTCGCGCACGGGGACTCCGGCATTGTCGAGCAGCAGGCGCCAGCGCAGCGCCCGCAGCGGGAACGTCATGTAAAACACCACCAGACCCAGGAGCAGCAGCCAGGGATTGGCCGAACGCATGTAACTCCAGGTCTGCGAGATATCGATATTCAAGCCGCGAAACGCGAAGACGGCGATCGCGATCGCCAGGCCGAACGAGATCAGGGTACGCGGACTGCGCAAGCGTTTCCAGAGCGAAAAACCCTCGCGTTCCACCGTCGCCTCGCCCGGTTGTTCGGCTTCAGACGCTGCTTCGCCCGCCAGTTGCTTGGTTTTGTCGATCATCATGGTTCAACGTTCCCTTCGTACGCAGCGCGTCAGCTTTGATTGATTGTCGGCAAGATCTCGGCTCGATACCAGGCCCAGAAACGAGCCAGACCTTCTTCGATGTTGATGGAGGACTCGAATCCGAGCAAGCGCCCGGCTTTATCGGTATTGGAAAATGTGATCGTCGGCTCGGTGGCGGGTAAGGGCCGAGCCTCAATCTGCGCCGGGTAACCGGTGATCTGTTCAAGCAGGTTCACGAAGTGTTTCAACTCAACCGGTTGCGAGTTGCCCAGGTTAAAGATCTCATAGCCGGAGGCGTTATCGAGTGCGGCAATCACGCCGGCAACAATGTCGTCAACGTACGTATAATCGCGGAATAACTGCTCGCCGCCATTGAACAGCGTGATCGGCTCGTTCCGCACCATCTTATCAACAAACAGATACGGTGTCATATCGGGCCGGCCGCGGGGGCCGTAAACGGTGAAGAAGCGCACCACACTCAGCGGGATGGCGTACAAACTATGGAACGTATAGGCCAGCACCTCGGCGCCCTTTTTGGTGGCTGCATACGGCGAGAGCGGCCGATCGGTCGAATCGCTCTCCTGAAACGGGATTTTGTCGGTTCGGCCATAAACCGACGATGTCGAGGCGAGCAGAAACCTTTGCACCTCGTGGCGCCGGGCCAGTTCCAGCATGTTAACGCTGCCGCCGACATTCACGGCGGTGTAAAGGGCCGGATCGGCGATCGAGGGACGTGGGCCGGGCATCGCTGCCAGATGCGCTACATGGGTTGGACGGTGGTGTTCAAATACGGCTTTTAACCCTTCCGCTTCGCGAATATCGACCTCGGCCAGCTTGAACCCCGGCTGCTCCATCGCCCAGGCCAGATTACTTCGCTTGCGCCCCGGATCGTAGTAGCTGGTGAAATTCTCCACACAGACAACCTGTTCGCCGCGTCGCAACAGCGTATCAACCAGATGGCTGCCGATGAATCCGGCTCCGCCGGTTACCAGATACGTCACGTCTCTTATCCTTCCAAACGATCGATCAGCCGCCTGGCATCATGTCGCGAAAGCCGTATCGTCGCCTGATCAAGCTTTTACAGGTTCTTGGGAACGGTCGCTTTGGACGCTCAGGGCGGCGACCGCCAGGATCGCCCAGATCGTACCGAGTTGAACGCCCATATTCAGCACATGCAGGTTCTCAAAAAGATTGTGCGTGGCAACAGCGGCAACCACGCCGCCGGCGCCAAGTACGGCGCCGCGCCAGAGCCAGGTGTGCGATCGGCGCATTGCGGCAAGGGCGGTTAGGGCTGTGCTGGTGATCAAGGCCAGGTACGCGATTGCGCCGATGATGCCGCTTTCGGCGGCGATATTGAGATAGTAGTTGTGGGCGTGGCCGCGTGAACCGTACCACGGGCGCACCCAGAACGGCAACTCGCCTGCCGCGGGAGTGCGTTCGTAGGCGGTGGTGTAGTTGCCCGGCCCGACGCCCAGCAGCGGCCGGGATTGCAGCATATTCCAGCCGGCCTGCAAGTGGGCCATGCGTTCGACCACGGCAAAGTTGGCCGGGTTAATCTCGACGCTGCGCACGTCGAAGAGTCGCAGGTTGCCGGTGATACTGGCCAGTCGTCCGGCGACACCAGCGGGTAGGAAACCGCTGCCGATGGTCAGCATAAGTGGTAGCAGCACGGCGCCAATGCCGACGAGCATCCACGCTCTGTAGCGTAATTGGCGGTTCAGCAGCAAGGTAGCCAGGAGCGCCATGGCTAGCCCGCCGCCGGCAGCGCCGACCCATCCGCCCCGCGAGTAGCTGAGCAGCAGGGCGAGTAGCAGGATCGCGCCGCCGCCGCCTGCGCCAAGCAGCACCACCAACGGGGTGATGCGGCGGGTGCGCCAAAACTGAAATCCGGCCATGACGATCAGGCCGATCGCTAGCGGCCAGGATTGGTTCATGTAGCCGGCGAACGAGTTCGGCTGGCCGATCGTACCGAAGGCGCGGGCGCGGCCCGGCGCAATCTGAAAGCTCTCAGGCCCGGCGCCGCTTAACGATTGCCATATGCCCAACAGTCCGTTCGCAGCCGGGGCGATCAGCAAGCAACCCAGAATCAGGCCGAGTCGCCAGGGTTTTGAGGCGTTGAGATCGGGTCTGAGCGCACGTACCGCCAGTAAGTACGTTAGTAGCACCGTTGTCCAGCGTAATGTCTCGCGAAGTGCTTCGACGCGGCTAAACGGCGTAAAAGCCGTCGAGAGTGCGAGTGCCCAGATCAGGCATGCCAGCGGCCAGAAGATCCGCCCGCCACGCAGCGGTTGCTCGGGGCGGCTGAGCGTATCGGCGCCAAGAGCGGCTAACGCCAGCAGCAAGCATGCCTGGGTGACACTCAATCCACCCGGCAGGTTTACCAGTTCTTGCAGTGGTACCGACAGAACTGCCGCCGCCAGCGGAAATACCGGATCAACCAGGGTGAGCACCAGCAATGCACTACCGCATACCAATCCGATCGCCAGCGGCAACGGCAATAAACCGATCGCCAGGGCTAACCCGAGGATTGTGCCGCCTCCGGCCAGTTGAAGCAATCGGTGGGATTGGATTGTAAGACGGAAGTTTGTCGTCATGCCTGAAAGTGACGCCTGATTCCTGAATGCGATGCCTGATATCTGATGCCTGATGCTTGATATGTACGTTGGGACGCGCGACAACGCATTCCCTATGCCTGAATGCAATGCCTGATGCTTGATGCCTGATTTCTGAATGCGAGTTGGGGCGTGCGACGAAGCATTCCCTTGTATCCGTTGTGACCGATCGTGGGTGGGGAATGCCTTGTCGCGCCTGTATCTTACAACTCGCCGCGCCGCTGTAACTCCGCGCGGAACCAGGGAATCGTTTGCTTCAACCCTTCTTCAAGGTCGATTTCGGGTTGCCAGCCAAGGACAGTGCTGGCTTTACGAATATCGGGCTGGCGCACCTGCGGATCGTCTTTGGTGCGCAGATCTTTGGTGACGGTGCCGGCGGGATTGCCGGTAAGCTGATTCACCAGTTCGGCGAACTCTTTGATCGTAAATTCGCCGGGATTGCCGATATTCACCGGCTCGATCTCATTGGAGTGCAGGAGCCGGTAAATCCCCTCGATCAGATCGCTCACATATTGGAAACTGCGGGTCTGCGCACCATCGCCATAGAGGGTCAGCGGCTCGCCCTTGAGGGCCTGGGCGATAAAATTCGGCACCACGCGGCCATCGCGCAGCCGCATACGCGGGCCATAGGTATTGAAGATGCGGACGATACGGGTTTCGACGCCATGATAGGTATGGTACGCCATGGTCATTGCCTCGGCGAAACGCTTGGCCTCATCGTAGACACCGCGCGGCCCAACCGGATTGACATGGCCGTAATAGGTTTCCGGCTGCGGATGCACCTGCGGATCGCCATAAACTTCCGAGGTGGAAGCGAGCAGGAAGCGCGCGCCTTTCGCTTTGGCCAGGCCCAGGGCCTTATGGGTGCCGAGCGCGCCCACCTTAAGGGTCTGGATGGGCAGTTCAAGATAATCAATCGGTGAGGCGGGCGAGGCGAAGTGCAAGATCGCATCGAGCGGATCATCAATATAGATGTAGTTTGTGACATCGTGCTTGATGAAGGAGAAGCGTTCATGACCGGCGAGATGGGCAATATTATCGGTTGTACCGGTGATCAGATTGTCCATTGCGATCACAGTATGCCCTTCGGCAAGAAAGCGATCACAGAGATGTGAGCCGAGAAATCCGGCGCCGCCGGTGATCAGCACGCGCATTGCACATCCTCCTGATGTGGCCGATTGCAGGCCGCACTACACTGCCGCGCAAAATGCTGCGCGGAATTACGGGTATTGTAGCCGATTCGGGTGAAAGGGGGATGATGCGAGGCAATCCGGCTATGTCAGCATTGTTA
Source organism: Oscillochloris sp. (assembly GCA_012032775.1). Taxonomy (GTDB): domain Bacteria; phylum Chloroflexota; class Chloroflexia; order Chloroflexales; family Chloroflexaceae; genus JAAUQO01. The sequence continues at coordinate 7,792 of JAAUQO010000002.1, forward strand.
GGGAGTTCGGCCTAATATGCACCATCGCCGCCGATGACCGCTGGGATGATCATCAATAATACCCGTAAATCCATGCCGAGCGTCCAGTTTTCAGCATAATAAATATCGAGCCGCACCTGCTCATCGAACGAGATATTGCTGCGTCCGAGGGCTTGCGGCAGGCCGGCAAGCCCGGGCATCACCTCAAGCCGGCGATAGTGCCATGGCTCGTAGATGGCGACCTCTTCCGGCAAGGCCGGACGTGGGCCAATGACGCACATCTCGCCGCGCAACACATTGATCAACTGTGGCAATTCGTCCAGACTACTGCGGCGCAACCAGCCGCCGACGCGGGTAATCCGCGGGTCGCGGCGCATCTTGAAAAGCGGCCCATCAGCTTCGTTGGCAGTCAGCAATTCCGCTTTGCGCGCCTCGGCATCGGGCACCATTGTGCGGAACTTCAGACATGTAAAAACCTGCCCGCCTTTGCCGACCCGTGGTTGGCGGAAGAGTATCGGCCCACGGCTGTCGAGCCGGATCAGAAGTGCGATGATCAATGCCAGCGGCAATGTCACCGGCGCGCTCAGGATCACCAGGCTCACATCGATGATGCGTTTGAGGAAGAGATTGGCCCCACGGAGGCGGATCTCTTTCGGGCGCAGCAGCGGCACGCCGCTTAGTTGCAATATATCGACGCGATCAACACTGAGTTGGTAGAAATCGGGCGCCATCTGGAAACTGATCCCAAGGGCACGACAGGTTGCGACGAGATCCGGCAGCCGATCTTGCTCCCAAAACGGCAGGGCCAGAATAACCTGATGCACATCGTGTGCTTCGATCACCAGTTCCAGATCGTCGATGTCGCCGAGGTGGCGATAAATGCGGGTGGCGCGGCCATTTTGCACGATCGGTCGCTCATTCAGATAGCCGACAAGTGTATAGCCGAGGCCGGGCGAAGCGGCGATCCCATTCATCACCTGCTGGCCAAGGCCGGTGCCGCCAAGCACCAGCACCCGTTCGCGACCGATTCCGCGCGACCATTGCCAATGGCGAATGCCACTTGTGACGATGCGCCAGAGACTGAGCAGGGCGACGATCGAGATTCCGGCGAACAAGAAGATCAGGCGCGAGTAATAAAACGGTTTGTAGAGAAACACAAATACGATCAACACAGCGATCACCGTCAGCGTACTGCTGAAAATAATCCCTAATTGATCAAGTAACGGCATCCGATAGCGGGTACGATAAAGCCCCCGCGTGGCGAAACGCAGGCCGAGCAGGATCATCAATGGCGCAATAATTGGGAAAAAGGCGGAGAACTCAACCTGATCCTGGGTCGCGACTTCGAACACAATTCGATCGAAGGGTTCCGGCCAGCGGGCTTCATAGCGCAGCCAATAGGCAAATCCAAAACCAACAAAGATCAAAATCTGGTCGAGTACAACCATCCCGAGCACTACAGCCCGACCGACCCGCCGCCCGGCGCGTTGCCGCAACGAAAGGTCGAGTGACGACTCGACCGAGGGGCGCAGACTACTGTCCATGAGTCGCTCCGGCTCGCCCTGAAACAGCAGAGCAGTAACTATATCCGGGCGGATTGTACCACACCAGGCCGCCACTTGAAACGGTAGCAGCCCGGTGATGATGGAGAGCGACGCGCTTGAGGAGGTTACCCAACAGGGCGGGGTTGTTCGCCCTGGTTTTCAGATGTTTCGACGAACTGGCGGGAATTTCGTGTCTCAAAATACATTGAGATGGCCGGGGCAGCGGCAATCAACACCATCAGAAGAAGTAGACCAAGCCAGACCATAATCCGGTATGCTCCAACAGCTAGTTTCAAGCGAAAGCACGGCGCTTTGCTTCACAGTAATGGGGGGCGTGTGAAGCGACTCTCACATCTTTGGGAGGGCCACCATCTTACTACAAGTTTTGTACCAACCTGACAGGTTATGAACTCATAAAGCGGTGAACTATCCAATGCGGATAGCGACTACAGGATGTAGCCGGGCGGATTTCGGCGAACTCTTCAAATTTGGAATAGATTGTAGTATTATTCACAGAGTGGCGAGTACTATCACATCAGGAGGCGACCGTGAGCGAAGATCCTGAGCGGTCGAATCCCGAACCTCATGATTCGGATGATACACATCCTGTCAAGCGGGTTTCCGGCGCGCGTTTCGAGAGTCTGATCGATCAGCATATGCGCGCGGCTGAGCAGGCGGGGATCATGGACGATCTGCCGGGTGCGGGCAAACCGCTCAAGCTGGACGAAGATACGGGCGTGCCGGATGAACTGCGGGTTGGCTTTCGGATGCTGAAAAGCGCTGGTTTTGCGCCGCCCTGGATCGAGTTGCAGCAAAGTATCCGCAATGATCAGGCGCGTCTGGATGCATGGCTTACGCGGGCAAATGAACGCTGGCCGTTGGCCGGCGAACACGAACGGGCGCGCTTGCGCGCCGACCACGAACAAAAAATCCGCGATCTTAACCGTATGATCTGCAACTACAATCTGACTGCTCCGCCCGCCGCCGGGCAATTACCGCTATTGCAATTGTGGCGCGAGCAGCGGAAACTCGGCGCATAATATTCGCCGGGATGGAGCGACGCAAGCCAGCGGGGTGGCGCGACTCACAGTGATGATTCGCTCCGCCCCGCTGTTCATGTCAGGCCGCGCGCGCGTTGGCGGAACCTTCTCGTGTGATTCCGAGCCTTCGGCCTTCTTCTCAGCCTGAGCGACCGTTTCGCTTGGCGCGATTGTGAGGAACATGCTGCGATACGTGGCCCAGTGGGCCAGAATCTCGGCGGCGCGTGGGCTATGGGTTTGCTCCAGGTGGCGGCGCAGCAGGGCCTGAACCTGGGCTTCGTCGCGCTCGCTGAGCGTACTCACCTCGATCAATTGTGGGTTGTAGCGCCCATTGAAGCTATTGTGCTCGTCGAGGATATAGGCGCGCCCACCGGTCATGCCGGCGCCGAAGTTGCGGCCGGTCGGGCCGAGGATCAAGACCGTGCCGCCGGTCATGTATTCGCAGCCATGATCGCCGATACCTTCAACCACAGCGACGGCGCCGGAGTTGCGAACGGCGAAGCGTTCGCCTACCTGCCCCGCTGCAAAGAGCTCGCCGCCGGTTGCGCCATAGAGCAAGGTATTGCCGGCGATCACATTTTCATGCCAGGCGAAGCGAGCATCTTTGTCGGGCGCGATCGTGATGCTGCCGCCGGCCATACCCTTGCCGACATAATCGTTGGCATCGCCGACCAGCCGTAATGCCATGCCGGGCGCGTTGAATGCGCCAAAGCTCTGGCCGGCGCTGCCGCGCACATTGATCGTGATTGTGCCGGGCGGCAAGCCCTTGTCGCCGTACATCTGGCCGATCGTGCCGGCCAGTCGTGTGCCGGCCGAGCGGTCGCCGTTGCGGATCCGGTAGCTCAGCGTGACCGGACCGCGGGCGGCCAGGGCGCTGCGCGCATCGTGCAAGATACGCTCGTTCAACGAATCTGCCAGTGGCAGGGTGTTACGTTTGCCGCCGTGGCGGATCTCCAGAGTAGCCGGCGCATCTTCCAGGCCCTTGCCGCGTAACCATGCACCGGCAGCCAGTACCGGCGTCAGGTCGAGCAGATCGGCGCCGAAGACATCGGGCCGGGTGGTAAGCAGGTCGGTGCGTCCGACGGCTGCGTCGAGCGAGCGCAGACCGAGTTGGGCCAACAGTTCGCGCACTTCCTGGGCCAGGTAGCGGAAGAAGGCCATCACCATCTCCGGCTTGCCGGGGAATTTCGCCCGCAAATCGTTGCGCTGGGTCGCGATCCCAACCGGACAAGTGTTGTTGTGGCAGGCGCGGGCCATAATGCAGCCTTCGGCCACCAGGGCGGCGGTGCCGAACGAGAACTCGTCGGCGCCGAGCAGCGCGGCGATAATCACATCGCGCCCGGTTTTCAGGCCGCCGTCGGCGCGCACCCGTACCCGGCCGCGCAGCCCGTTCAACACCAGGGTCTGCTGGGTCTCGGCCAGGCCCAATTCCCAGGGGATGCCGGCATTCTTGATGCTGCTGAGCGGCGATGCGCCGGTGCCGCCCGAGTGGCCGCTAATCAGGATCACGTCGGCGTACCCCTTGGCGACACCGGCGGCGATCGTGCCGACGCCTGCCGTCGCCACCAGTTTCACCGACACCGCAGCTTCGGCATTCACCTGCTTCAGATCGTAGATCAGCTGCGCCAGGTCCTCGATACTGTAGATGTCGTGGTGCGGCGGCGGACTGATCAGCGAGACGCCGGGCACGGTGTGGCGGATGCGGGCGATCTCCTCGTTGACCTTGTGGCCGGGAAGTTGGCCGCCCTCGCCGGGTTTGGCGCCCTGGGCCATCTTGATCTGCAACTCGACGGCGCTGGCAAGATAGGCCGGAGTGACGCCGAAGCGCCCCGAAGCCACCTGTTTGATGCGCGAGTTGCGTTCGTCGTGGAAGCGGGCCGGATCTTCGCCGCCTTCGCCGGAATTGGCCAGGCCGCCGAGGCGATTCATGGCGATCGAGAGGGTTTCGTGGGCCTCGGAACTGGTCGAGCCGTGACTCATTGCAGCAGTTGAGAAGCGGCGAACAATCGACTCGATCGGCTCGATCTCGTCGATCGGCAAGGGTGTGTCGGCAAGGTGCAATTCAAGCAGGTCGCGCGGATCGGTGGGCGGTCGGCTCTGCACCAACTCGGCATAGCGCCGGTAGGTCTTGTAGCCCTCGGGGTTCACCTGCTGCTCGTGGCCGTTACCGTGATGCGGGCCTTGCACGGCCTTATGCAGGGCGTGCACCACCTGCGGGCTGAAGGCGTGATACTCGCCGTCCTTCTTGAATTTGTAGAAACCGGGGTGCGGTAGGGCTGGCACATGCTCCGCAGTTAGCGGATTTGGAAATGCCAATCCATGGCGTGCCAGGATATCGGCACGGATTTTGGCGAGATCGATGCCGCCGATCCGGGTGGGCGTGCCGGTGAAGTAGCGATCGACCAGTTCGCTGCCGAGTCCGAGGCCCTCGAAGATCTGGGCGCCGCAGTAGCTGTCGAGGGTGCTGATGCCCATCTTCGACATAATCTTCAGCAGGCCCTTCTCCAGCGCCTTGATGTAGTTGCGCGCGGCTTCGGCGGCCAGCAACGTACTCCGGGCCGGGTCGGGCGTCTCGCCGGAAGCCTTCAGGCGCACTGCATCCTGGTCGATCACAATCCGTGCAACCGTTTCCAGAACCAGATACGGATGAACTGCTTCGGCGCCATAACCGACCAGACAGGCCAGATGATGCACCTCGCGCATTTCGCCGGTCTGGCTGATCAAGCTAACGAGCGAGCGCAGGCCGGTGCGGATCAGGTGATGATGAACGGCGCCGACGGCCAACAGCGCCGGGATTGGCGCGTACTCGGCCGAAACACCCTGGTCGCTGATGATCAACATCCCGGCGCCGTTGCGCACCGCAGTTTCGGCGGCGGCGCAGAGCTGATCGAGGGCGGCGGCAAGATCGGGATCGGCGACCGGCACCAGAGCCTGCACCGTGGCCACGGCGAATTCGGCGCCGTCGAGCGCCTGGATCGCCGCCAGTTGGCCTGCCGTCAGCAGCGGCGAATGCAACTCCAGCAGGCGAGCATGGTCGGGCGCTTCAGCAAGCAGATTGCGGCGCCGGCCGACCGCCACGCTCAGCGACATTACCAGATCTTCGCGCAGCGAATCGATCGGCGGATTCGTCACCTCGGCGAAACGCTGCTTAAAATACTGGAACAACGGGCGGCCGAGCGGCAACTGCGAGAGTACCGCCGCCGGCGTGTCGTCGCCCATCGAGCCAACCGGCTCCTGGCCGTTGAGCGCCATTGGCTTGAGGATAACATTCAGTTCTTCGCTGGTGTAGCCGTAGGTCATCTGGAGCGTTGGCAGCGCCTCGGGATCAAGCGCAGCGATCGTAGGTTGCGGCAGATCGTGCAGATCGCGCATCTGCTGCTCCAGCCAGACCTTGTAGGGCCGGCGGGCGGCAAGATTCTCCTTGACCTCTTCGTCGGTGAACATGCGGCCCTGCACTGTATCGACCACCAGCATCTGGCCGGGGCCGAGCTTGCCCTTATGCACCACCGACGACTCATCGATCGCTACAGCGCCCATTTCGGAGCCGGAGATCACGAGGCCATCGTTGGTAACGAGGTAGCGGGCCGGGCGCAGGCCATTGCGGTCGAGCGCGGTACCGACGATCATGCCGTCGGAAAAGGTGAGTGCGGCCGGGCCGTCCCACGGCTCGATCAAACAGGCGTGATACTGATAGTAGGCGCGCAGCGAATCGGCAGATCGGGGATCTTCTCCCAGGCCTCGGGCACCAGCATATTCATCGCGTGGGGCACATCACGCCCGGCGATCACCAGTAACTCCAGGGCGTTATCGAGTTTGGCCGAGTCGGAGCCGCTCGCATCGAGCACCGGCGCGAGCAGATCGCCGGCGGGTACATCGGCGAGCCAGTTTTCGGGCAAGGCCAGAACCGCCTCGCGGGCGCGCATCCAGTTCGCATTGCCCTGGATCGTGTTGATCTCGCCGTTATGCGAGAGCATACGGAATGGTTGGGCGCGCTCCCAGGTAGGGAAGGTATTGGTGCTGTAGCGCTGATGATAGACCGCAATCGCGGTTGTATACGCGGGATCGTGCAGATCGAGATAGAAATCGGCCAGATGCGAGCCGAGCAACAGGCCTTTGTAAACCACCGTGCGTCCGGAGAGGGATGGCACATACGCGGCGAGATTCTGAGCGCTGAAGGCGGCTTCCATGTGTTTGCGAGCCACAAAGAGTGTGCGCTCGAAGGCGACATCGTCGAGGCCGCCTGGGCGCGCAACAAGGGCCTGTACGAAGGCCGGCATCGCCGAGCGCGCCCGTTCGCCGAGTGCATCGGCATTGATCGGCACCTCGCGCCAACATACCAACCCCAGGCCGGTGGCGCTTAGGGCAGCAACGATCGCTTGCTGGGCGGCGATACGCTGATGTTCGTCGGCAGGCAGAAAAAACATCCCCAACCCAAGCGTTTGCGGATCGGCGGTTAGATTGCGCTGTTCCAATTCACGAGCCAGCAGGCGGCGGGGAATCTGGGTCAGCACACCCGCGCCGTCACCGGTTTTCGCGTCATCGGCAACAGCACCACGATGCTCAAGATTGCTCAGGGCATCAAGCGCCATGTGCAGAATAGAATGGTCGGCTTCGCCGGAGATACGAGCGACAAAGCCGATACCACAGGCGTCGTGTTCAAAGCGCGGATCATACAGATGAGTTGCGTCAGGCTTGGGAAGGGGCATCGATCGTTCCTCTTAATCATGCGGATGACAACTAAAAAACACAAAAAAAGCCCACATCCTCGGCAACGAGGTGGGGCGAGCATCATCGGCCTATAGGATTGCGAACAGTTGATCCTGTGCGCCGCGCAACCCTGCGCTTCAAGCTACTCTCGACGACGTACCACAATTTGGTTGGAAACGCACGCCGGTGGACAATTTGATTGTTGGACTGATACGATGAATGAAGGATATTGGATGATCTGCCGTTGATGTTCACCCTTTGAACATCGACAGCTAGATGCGACCCGGCAAGGATAACCTACGCTTTACGTGGGCTTAACCATTACTATACATCGTACGGTTGCGGCTGTCAAGCTTTGTACCTTTTGTACAAGAAGCAACCGAACCCTGTGCTGCGGGCCTTTGGCGGGCTTGCCGGCACCGTCAGTTCGCAGTGTCGCGCCATGCAGGTGCCGCTGAGCAGCAGCAATATTCCGGTGGGGCGGCCCGGCTTTGTGCGAGCCACCCACAAGCGCGGCTTGCAAGTGCATGTCTGGACGATTTACGATCCTGCCGAGATGCGGCGCTTGGTTGATATGGAGGTTGACGGAATCATGACCGATCGGCCGGACGTGCTTCTGGAGCTGTTAGGACGGGAGTGAGCGGCAGGTCGGTGATGCGTTCTCGAACGGATCCTCGTTGACGGCACCGGTTCGCTCGATGGTTGTGAACAGGAAGGCGATCAGGCCTGCGACGGGCACCACAAGCCAGGGTGCGCCGTCGGCTAACCGGAGTTTGTCGGGTTAATAGTTAAAAAAGTATTTATATTATGCTTTGTCTGACACCGACAAGCCTAAATGGCGCTACTATAGTGTTGGATAGAATCGCAATGCTCTAATGGATCACTATGCACACACCACGGATCGCCTACTGCTCGCCGGTGAACCCGGCGCCATCGGGGATTTCGGATTACAGCGAGGAGTTGCTGCCGTATCTGGGGCAGTACGCCGAAATAACGCTGTTTGTCGAGGATGGTTTGAAGCCGAGCAATCCGCAGTTGGCGCAACATCTGGAAGTGATGCCGTTACGCCGCTTGCCGCGTGAACTGCGGCGCAAACCCTACGATGCGATTGTCTACCATATCGGCAATAGTCCGGCCCATGCCGGGATCTGGCGGGCGGCGCAACGCATGCCCGGCGTGGTGGTATTGCATGATCTGGTATTGCACCATTTTATGCTCTGGTTTGCGGCGAATGTCGAGCATGACGTGCAAAAATATGTGCGGCGGATGCGCGATCGTTATGGCGAAGCCGGGGATCATATGGCGCAGTTGATGATCCGCTCGCGCTTCACCGACGCCGCGTTTGATTTTGCCTGCAACGAGGAAGTGATCGCCGCCGCTCGGGGCTTGATCGCCCATAGTCGCTATGTGGCCGATCAGGTGGCGGCGCAGCGCCCCGATCTGCCGCTAACGGTTGTGCCGATGGGTGTGCCACTGTCGCCGCCGGTCGATCGAGCGACGGCGCGGGCCAGGCTTGGTTTGCCGGCTGAGGGTGTGTTGCTGGCGAGTTTCGGCCATATCAATGCCTGGAAGCGGGTTGAGCCGGCGCTGCGGGCGCTGGCCGAGTTGCGGGCCGAGGGCCGCGATCTGCGCTATGTGTTGGTTGGCAGTGTCTCGCCGAACTACAATCTCGCCGCCCTGATCGCGCGCCTCGGCTTGCATGATGTCGTTACCGCCACCGGCTATGTGTCGCATCAGGCATTCGCCGATTATGTCGCCGCCGCCGATATCTGCCTAAACCTGCGCTTTCCGACCGGCGGCGAGACGAGTGCGAGCCTGTTGCGGTTGCTTGGCGCGGCCCGGCCGACATTGGTGAGCGCGGTCGGTTCGTTCGCCGAGTTGCCGCCCGGCACTGCTGCCCAGGTCGATCCCGGCTCCGCCGAGGGCGAGGTGATCTTGCATTACTGCCGTTTGTTATTGGATCGGCCGGAATTGGCGGCGCAATTGGGTGCGCAGGCCCGCGCCTTTGTGGCCCGCGCCCATACACTCGACGCTGCGGCCCAGGGTTATGGGCGCTTTCTCGCCCGCCTGTACGGCTGGCCGGCGTTGCAACGAATCCACGCGGCGCCGCTCTGGAACCCGACGTTGCCGCCGGCTGATCCGGCGCCGGTAACGCTTGCGGCGACGCCGGTGCTGTCCGAGCAGAATCCGCCGCCCGCGCCGGTTGATCCACTGGTTGCATCCATCGCCGCCGCAGTTGCGGAGATCGGCTTACGTGAGAGCGACAGCACTATTCTGGCGACGATTGCGGCCCGGATCGCTGAATTGCGTGGCTAGGGCAGGAGCCATTACGAAGGCCACGAAGTTCGTTGGGACTGGCTGCCCGACCGGCTTGTCATGCCCCGCGCCGCAGGCTGCGTGTCTCCCGGCTTCATCATAACAGCGGCAACATAATCTGGAAGATCGGATCACCCCAGGCGGCGTGGATCGGCCCATTTGTGCCGTCGGCGCTGTTGGCTTGCAGGTAGATGAGTTTGCGATCCGATCCCGCCGCAGCCAGTTCTTCATAACCCAACAGGCGATACATCTGCTCGCGCGGGTTGTCGAGTGCGCCGTCGCGGGGTTGCAGTGGCAGCGCGCTGCCGTTGCGCGTCGGCGATGCGTCCAGGTACAGGTTCACGCCGCCCGGCACGCTTGTACCGACAACGGTTGCCTGTATTTCCAGCCCGCTGTTGGTCGGCGTAACACGAATCTGCTCAAGTTGCGGGCCGCTCGGAAGGCTGTACGGCGCCGCAGTTACGCGCAGCGCGTAGAGCATCGCAGCGCGATTTTCGGGCCAGAAGCGCGTATCAACTTCGCTGTACGGCGGGTAATGGCCTTGAACGCCGATCTCGTAGGTGAAGGCGGCAACGCCTAATTCGGCATAGGCCCAATCGTCGAGACGCCCTGAGTGGGGGTACAATTCGTAGGCGCTGATCGGCGCGTAGCCGTTGAATGCCGCCATGCGAATTGCGAGTTGACGTAAGGCTTGATCATTCGGCGCCGGCTCGTCGGTTTGCGCCCAGGGATAGAGCACCAGATTGCCGTAGGTATGCACACTGAGCAAGACGCCGGACGTTGTGTCGGGAACGGGTTGATCGCCGAATGCCGTGCGACCGGGATAGAGTTCGCGCAGCAGCGCCATAATCGCCTGAGTTTCCGGCTCGGAGGCCGGAGCGGCGCCGCGATAGTTGATCGAGCAGGGATCGTCGCTTGCGCCGACGCCACCCCAGGCATAGGGAAAATTGCGATTAAGGTCGATACCGCGACAGGCGTAACCATCAACGATCCGGGTATTCTTGCGGGTTGGGCCGGGCAAATCACGGCCATCGGGGTTCATGAGCGGCACCACCACCACGTCGTGTTCATCAAGCATCCATGTGATGTCGCCATCCTGGCCATAGCCGGCAAGCAGCAGATCGACAAAGCGCATTGCGATCTCGACGGTCGGCATTTCGTTGGCGTGCATGGCTGCGATTACGGTCAGCACCGGTTTCGGGCCGGACGAATGCGTTCCAGTGATGCGTAGAGCGAAGAGATCGTGGCCGGCGCCGCCTGAATAGGTACGCTCCCACGAATCGCCGATGTCGATCAGTCGGGCCAGGCTCGGATACTGCACAACGCGCTCATGCATCCACTGTTCGACTTCGGCCACGCTGCGATACTCGGCCGCAGCCCGAGTAGGTTGCGCCGGCAGGCAGACGACGATGATGAGGATGACGGCAATGATGTAACAATAGCGGTATAACGGCATAAGTCTCACTACTCTCTTTCTACGAAGGGCAAGACGTTGTTGCAGAATAACAGCTATCGCGGAATGCTCGTGCTGATTGTAAGCTGCATCGTCCTTGGTGTGATTGTGCTGCGCACTCAATCAGCCTCGTGTTCCGGCTTTGCGCTGCCATTCGCCGGGCCGTGTATGCGGCTCCTTTTTATCGGCAACAGCTACACTTCGGTGAATGATTTACCGGCGATGCTGGCAGGCCTGGCGCGTTCAGGCGGGCATCGGCTTGAAACCGCTGCGCTGACGAATGGCGGATGGCGTTTGGCCGATCATCTCGCGGCGACGGAAACACTGGACACAATTCGCTCATCGCAATGGGATTATGTGGTACTCCAGGAGCAGAGCCAGATCCCGGCGGTGGAAGCACTTCGCACAACTCAGATGTATCCGGCGGCGCGTGCCTTGATCCAGCCGATCGAGGAGTCCGGCGCGACGCCGTTGTTCTTCGTGACATGGGGCCATCGCGGTGGCTGGCCGGAACGCGGGTTGCCGGATTATCGGCCCATGCAGGCGCAGATCCTTCAGGGCTACAGCGCTCTTGCGAGCGAGCTTGCTGTGCCGCTTGTGCCTGTCGGCAGCGCCTGGCAGGCGGCAGTCCGCGAGTACCCACAGCTCCAATTGTGGCAATCAGATGGGAGTCATCCCAGTGCGCAGGGGACGTATCTGGCCGCCTGTGTCTTTTATGCCGTTCTGTTCCAAGAAAGCCCGGAAGGATTGCGCTACACGGCAAATCTGCCCCCCGTGATCGCCCGCGACCTACAGCAGATCGCTGGGCGGATCGTGTTTCCTGTTGCCGGCGAATAGCATCTGCTGAGATTGTCCTTTTACTTTTATTTGAGGAATCAGACTATTGTCCCTCGTAGCATTGTGCCTGCGATGTTAGAGTGAATCTTTGCAAGCCTTATTTGGGAGGTAGAAACGATCTCATGGCGGTACAAACACAGGCCGGCTCGACGGCGACACGCTTGCGTATTCCAACCACCGACTTGACGATGTTACTGGTGGTGCTGATCTGGGGTGCGAATTTCAGTGTGGTCAAGTCGGCGCTCAATGAGATCCCGCCGCTGGCATTTGCGGCATTGCGCTTCGGGCTTGCCGGGGCGCTGCTCTTCGGCTTGATGCTCTGGCGCGAGGGTTTGAAGCCGCTGCCGAAGGGCATGTTCTGGAAGTTGCTCTGGATCGGCCTGGTTGGAAATTCACTCTATCAGATCGCCTTTACCCTTGGGCTGAAGTATACCGGCGCGGCCAATGCGGCGCTCCTGATCGCGACAACTCCGGCGCTGGTGGCGCTGTTCGGTGCAATGTTCGGGATCGAGCGCTTGCGCGGCAATACCATTTTCGGCATTGTACTCGCGATCGGCGGTGTGGTGCTGGTGTTACTTGCCCGCGGCCTGGAATTTTCATCCGAGGGGCTGTTGGGGGATGCGCTTCTGCTCGCCTGTGCGGTCTGCTGGACGATTTATACGCTTGGTGTGCGGAGCCTGGCAACCGGTCTTTCGCCCCTGGCGATCACCACCTGGACGATGATCACCGGCGTGCCCGGCCTGCTTCTGGTCGGCTCGCAGGAGATCCTGAATCTTGAATGGACGGCGATCAGTTCCGGCGCCTGGCTCGGCCTGGTCTACGCCTCGGTGCTGGCCCTGGTGGTGGCCTATGTACTCTGGAACAATAGTGTGCGGGTGGCAGGCAGCAATCGTACGGCGATCTATGGTTGCGCTATTCCGCTGGTGGCGGCCCTGGTTGCCTGGCCGACGCTGGGCGAGATCCCGGTGCCGTTGCAAGGTTTCGGCGCGGTTTTGATTATCGGCGGGGTGTTGTTGACCCGCCGCTAGTGATGCAGCGGTGCCGGTAGCGACGCGGGATTTTGTGACGCTACCGGCATAAGTTTTTATTTCACCAAAAACGGCAACAATACCCGATAGGTTCCATCGGGGCCAGACACAGTTTGCGCTTCGCTGCGTGCCACAGCGGCGCCGTTCGTATCACGGGCGACGACCATCAGTCGGTACTCTGCGTCGGCCTCAAGATCGCTCAATTCGGCCGTGGTTGCGCCGGCTTCCACCACACTGTGTAACTGCCAACCAACGGCGAACGGCCCACGCAGGTAAATCCAGTGGCCGGCGATCTGGTCGGCGCGGCTGCCGTTCCAACGCAGCTTCAGGCGATTGCCGGCGGCGATCGTGCTGAGCGGAAGCGTTTCCAGTTCCGCAGATTCAACCAGGGCCGGCGGTACAAAGTGACACCACTCACCTACGGTTGGCGTACGCGGTCGATCGAACCATGTGGCCAGAAACTCATCCCAACTGCTGTCACGCACAAAGGCGTAGCTCGTTGTAACCTGCACCGGTTGGTTGTTTAACGGCGTCCAGACGGCGTCGAGCGGTACGGTCTCGGTGTAAATACTTGAGCGCCAGGCCACGGCATCGGGCGAGTTGGCCGGGAGCGGCGCAAGTACGGTAAAGGTTGCATTATAGTCCCAGACTTCCTCCGGCTCCAGGTAGGGATTTCCGACCCGGAAACTCTTGACAAGGTCACGCAGCAGCCTGCCGACCTCCTCGGCGGCGGCGTTGACTCCGTCAGGGTCATTCGGGCTAAAGCTGTTGCGCAAGTTCACCACAAATGGCCCCAGGCCGATCAATTCGTCGGGCGGACCGAGGCTGAGATTCTGGCGCCCGCACTGCGTGGTATCGACATACTGCCCACTCTGGGTGGCCTGCGCAATCAAGTTGCGATGTCCGGATTGAATGGCGCGGATCAGGGCATCGGCGAGATCGCCGGCGGCGCGGCAATTGCCGCGATCTCGGTCGCACTTGCGGCGAAGATCGCATTCGGGTGGCGATCGTTCAGATTGCGTTGGTAGCGGATCACAATTGCCTCGGCGACTTGCGCCGGGGTGTTGGCGGGCGCCATCAGGGCCAGGTATTCGTCGTAGGGGGCGGCCAACCAGGCGTAATTCGGCGAGGCCACGAACATCTCGGCGCTGTTGCGAACTTCGTACAGTGTGTCGAGATTGCCCTGAAAACACTGGTCGAAGAAAATCAGATCGAGTGGATCCGTGCCGTTGGCGGTCGCTGCCAGCAACGCACGTCCCAGGGCAACCGTGCTCATATAACCGCCGTCGGTCACATCGCCGGGGGTGGCATCCATGCCTTTCGGCAGCGCCGGCAACTGGCTGCTCAAGCCTGCTTCGGCGAGGGCGCTATTCTGCTCCGGCCAGGCCAATTCCGGCGCAAGGGCCAATCCGTGGCCCATAATGCTCAGGTACTCGCGGTCGGCAGGATAGGTGCTGCGGGCATAGGTGATAAACCACGTCAGCACTTCTTCGGCGGCGCTATTCACCTCATTCTTGCCGAACTGTGTCGCCAGTGCATCAAGATTGACGACCACACCCTGGTCAATCGCCAGCAGTCGGCTATCATTTGTGTTGGCGCCGTCCATCAGTGCGACAACCTGTGCATTCGGGTTGAGCAAGGTTCCACGGCGCAGCCGTTCAAGCACGATCGGTAGATTCGGGCTGAGATCGTTGTCGGCCGGGAAATAGACCATCAGCAACACCGACTGGTTGGTCTGGGTTACCGCCACAAGTGTTGATTCAAGACTGCGCACTTCGGCCGGGTTCGCGCTCTGAATTGGGACAACCAACTCGACCTGGATGCGATGGCTCAGTCCTGAGGCAAGGCCATCGAGAGTGTAGGCGCCGCTTTGCGCGTTGGTAGTGCGACCGTGGAAAGTGTAGGTATCGCCGCTGTCGGTTGCATAGCTGATCGCATAGTAGGCGTCGGGAAGATTTGCCGTTGTCGGCTCCCAGGTGATCGTGATTGAATTTGCGGTGATGCTGCCGACGCGCAACTCACGCGGCGGTGTTGCTTGTGTATTCACCCAATCCGGGTCGATTCGATTGAGGCATGTACGGGTATCGCTGCGCCGGCTGAAGAGCGCGTTATAGCTCAGGTTGGCGGCGATATTGCGTTTGCTCAGGCTGCAAACTGTGGGCGGAACCGGACCGATAAGTTGATTGCCGGCCAGATTGAGCGTTCGCAGCCCAGGAAAATCAGGGAGCGGGCCGAAAGCGTTGCCACGCAGTTGATTGCGCGGGAGTTCCAGGGCGGTTACCCGGTTGTTTTGACACGTCACGCCGAACCAATCACAAGGTGCGTTCGGCGATGCGGCCAACCAGTTGGTTGCGGTAAGCCAATTCTCACCGCCGGTACGAGCGTAAAATTCCAGCAATGCCGTGCATTCCGCAACCGAGACAGCGGCAGCAGTACAAAGATCGGCCGGCGGTTGGGCGGCACTGGGCGGCGCCCAACCGGCAATGATCAAAAGCACGCAAACCAGTATCATGTGCGACGGGCGCAACACTATGAATTGCATACAAATCTCCCCGCCTGACGGCGTCAATTGAACAAGGGCATCTCCGGCACTTCGCTCCGATTCAGCATGTCTTCCGTGCGTTTATTGTAACGCGCTATTGCAGGCAGTACTGGCACTCGCTGTAGCAAGATGCGGTAGAATCGGCTCATCCACGCAACAGGAGTTTCCTGATGGAGCAACAGGCACTCGGTGCACCAACACTGCCGCTTGCCGCCGATGGCGGTCTGGTTGAGCAAGTCAATCGCGCATTCAAAAGTTACCACAGTATTCTGGCGCTTTCGCGCTCGCCGCTGGCGAATTCGCCGCTGGTATCGCCGGCTCTGGTACGCGATGCCGTTTCGCCGACTGCCGACGAGCGCGGCCATGCCTTACGGCTCGTGTTACGTTGGGCGGTTGGAATGCTTGCGCCGGAGCCGCCGTTACACCCGCTCGGTTCGGCGCGTCCACTTGATGATCCCTCCTGGCGCGATCCGCGCTGGTGGCGCTACAACATCCTGCGCCACCGCTATATTGAACCGTTGCATCCCGACGAGTTTATCGCCGGCGGCCGTTATACCGAAACCCTGGTGGCGCTAACCGGGATTCCCAGCCCCGATAGTTTCTTTGAAGAGCGTAATCGCGCCGTACGCGAGGCGACGGTCTGGATGCGCCAGCAGTTGGTGAGTGGTTCCGCCGATCCGGCCTTGCGCCAACTGGCTTTGGAGGAGATCCTGCTGCCGTTGCGGCGCCAGCCGACATTGCGGGCGCTGCTTGATCTTGCGGCGACATTCGAGGGCGTGTTTCCACGGGTGCTGCTGCTGGATATGGCTGAACGCGAACATATCCCCGCCGCAGAGACGGTGTTGGCCGGGTTGTTGGCGCAGCGGTTGTTGCGCAGCGATGAAGACGCGCAGGAATTGTGGCTTTCGCCGGCATTGCAAGCATATCTGGCCGGGCGCCAGAGCGAGCATGAGCGGCATGGACGGCATCTCTGGGCGGCGCAATATTATGCCGAGCGTGATGAAGTGCTGGCGGCGGCGCGCCACTGGCAGTTGGCCGGCAGATGGGAGGAAGCCGCCGCACAATTGTTGGTTGCGGCCGATGATCTGATCGGCGAGTTCGCGGTTCAGGAGTTGTACGAAGTTGTGCAACGCTTTCAGGCCCGCCACATTTCCACCGCTCAATGGTTGGAGGTGCAGATCTTAAGTGCCGATCTGGCGGTGCGATTGGGCCGGCGCACCGACGCACTTTCGGCCTGCCGGCGCGCGCTGCGGGTGGCCGAAGATCCGATCGATCAGGCGGCGATCTACCGGCGTATGGCCAAACTCTACGAGCAGACCAACCAACGCCATGCGTTGAACTACTATCAGCAGGCCGCTGAGCGATTGCCGCCGGGCCACGAGCAACTGGCGGCGTTGTACAAAGATCGGGCCTGGCTGCATATTCTGCGTGGCGAATGGCAAGCCGCCGATAGCGATCTGCAGGCGGCACAGGCAGCGGTACAACCCGATGATCATGCGCTGCGCGCGGCGATTTACGATGCACTGGCGAGCCTTTGCCGGCAACAGCAGCGCTTGCCCGAAGCGATCATCCACGCCCGTCTGGCACTGGCTATTCGCGAGCAACACGGCGATCCGCCGCAGATCGCCGACTCGCACAATAACCTCGGCCTGCTCTACAGCGCCCTCGGCGATACGGCGAATGCGCTTTCGGCGTTCGAAGAGGCGCTGGCGATGTACCGGCAGCTCGATAATCCCGAGCGAGCGGCAACGGCCTTAATCAATATCGGCATGGCCCACCATCTGGCCGGGCGCAGGCGCGATGCGATCGGTGCCTATGAGCACTGCCTGGAGATTTGTAAGGTCACTGGATTAAGTCTGCTGGCGGTTCGCACCTACTACAATCTGGCCGAAGCGCATGCGGAATTGGAAGAATTCACACCGGCGGCTCGCTACATGGCGGAGGGCCGTGTGATCGCGCGCGATGCCGGGTTCGACGATGAGGTGCGTGATCTGGACGAGCTGGCCGGTCGTTTTGCGGCATTGGCGCAGCAGGCGGAACCCCGGTTTGTTCCGGCAGAGCGTTCCGATCTTGGCGCCGATGATGCGGCGGCATTGGCGCTTGCCAGGCGGCTTGGCCGGATCACGCCGCGCCTGTTGATGTCCGAGGCCCACGTAAGCAAGGCGACCGCCACGCGCAGGTTGAGTGATCTGGCCCGACGCGGATTATTGGAGAGCGTCGGGAAGGGCCGGGCGACGGCCTACATTCCAAGTGCCGTCGTACATGCCACAGCGGTGGGGCCGGCAAGCTTCACCGCCTTACCCAACCTCGATCCGGATCTGGCGTCTGTTCTGGAGGCCCTGCACTTTCATGCGCCGATCCTGGTCGAGAGTCTTTCCGGCGAGGCGATCGCTGTGGCTCCATTCAGTGGTGACGGCATCCTGCGCTTGCTGTTGCGCTGCCGGCGCATCCCCGAATTGCACGCCTTTTTTGCCGTCGAGCGGCGGCTGTCGGAGTTGCTGGCGCGCCGGGTTGATCTGCTGCCGGCCGAGATCGCCGCCGCGAACTATGATCCCGCCGATTTGATCTGGATTAGTTTTTCATAACTTTCGGGTAGTTCCGGTGGTTTTAGCGCCGGAACTACCCGAAAAATATCTTAGCTCCCGGTGCCGCGCACAAAGATATTCGGCCAGGCTTTGAAGCGAGTGAAGAATGTGTCGCGGCGTACCTCGACCCCATCCTCAATAATCACCCGATCGATCGTAATATCGCGCCCGCTCCGGGCAACATCGGTCTGGCGGACGGTGCCGCGCGGCAGTGCTGAATCCTCAACATAAACCGGTTCGGCGGGTGCGCGCACCTCGTTGCTGATCACCGGCCCTTCCATGCGTACCTCGCGGTTGGGCTTGGTGCCATAAAGTCGCACGGCAAGCACCTGATTCACCTCATCAACCTCGGTTTGCATCAGCAACCAGTTATCGGTATCGTTGACGAACTTCAGATCGTTGACGCCGGTGTAAATCGCCGCATCGAGACCCTGGCCGTCGCCGTATGGTCCGAGGCCGAAGCGATCATACCAACTGATATAAAAGGCGTGGGCATGGCGCTCGGTGATCGGCAGACCGGCCCAGAAGGCGGCTCGGAAAACCGTGGTGCTGTCCTGACAGACACCGCCGCCCCACTCAAGCTGGGTGCGATTGCCGATGATCGCGTAGCCCTCGACAAAGCCGTTTTCGGCATTAACCTCGCCGAGTTGGCGGTTAAACGAGAACTCTTCGCCGGGCGCGATCAGCACGCCGTCCATCTGAACGGCGCCGGCCTTGATATTGGTGATGCGGTATTCCGCCGAGCCGGCGAAACTGCTCAACCCTTCGCCGACCAGTTCGACGATCCCGAGGCTATTGAGATTGGCGGCGGTGATCTGCGGCTCGATCACATCGCCGGGAAGTTCCAGCGTGCGAGTGATCGGCGACGGTGTGAACAAAAGGTCGGCGATTTGTGCGGCGGCCTCTTCCTGACGCATACGCCAGCCGGGCACACCTTCGGTCACAATCTGCACCTGGCCGGCTGCGAAACGCAAACGCGGCTCGGCGGTGCCGGTATCGGCCTGCTGGGCCAGGCCTTCGACGGCGCGGACGAGCAATTCTTGATCGACTTGCACTTCGAGCATCTCATCGACAGGTGTGATCCGCAGCAATTCAGCCAACCGGTCGGGCGTGAAGACCCAGCGATTTTCGGCGTGGATCAACTCAATCGGCGATTGCAGCAATTCAGCGGCGCGGCTCTGGGCCACGACCAATGCCGTATCATGATCAATGGATCGAGTTGGCGGGTACGGAGCGATACTTCTTGAGAGTTGAGATTCTGCATTGCCAGCAGAATATCGTTGGCGGTGGCATCGACCAGCAGTTGCGTGCCGGGAGTACTGGGCGTACCGACGATGCGGGCGGCGGCGATGCTGAGTGCGGCATCCTGCGGCGCTTGCTCGATCACCGGCGAGAGACTGAGCAGGTAATTCTGCATCGTGGGTAGATCGATCACCACGCGCGGCGAGATCTCAAGCCCCTGTTGATACAACTGCCAGAGTTCACGGAGCCGGGTGATCGGATCGCCGCGCCGCCCGGCGGAGACGGCGGCAGCGGCGGCGCCGGTGATATCGAACTGCGCACCGAGATCGCTCAGGGTCGGCTGCCATGTTTGCGAGCGATACACCAGTGTCAGTGGTTGGCGCACAAAGTCATCGTGGCGGGCGGCGATCTCGGCGGCGATCTCGGCGCTGCTGCGACCGGCCATCGGCATGCCCTGCACGCTCACGCCGGGTAGTGCCTGGTCGGGATAGAATAGATTCAGTGCGTAGGGTAGCGCAAAAGGTGCCGCTACCAGCAGGAGCAGCAATGGTACGAGTGCCGGCCACAGCGAGCGGCGGCGGGTGGATCGACGGCGGCGCGGTGGGCGTTTCGGCGGTGGTCGGCGCGGCGGCGGATCATCATCGGGCGGCTCGCCATGGCCATGGCGACGACGGATCGGGCCGTATTCCTGGAAGTAGCGATCGGATGACATACGCTATGTGTTCGCCCGGCGCGCTGCACCGGCTCTGTAAGAATTCAGGTGTACAAACGGGCCTTGTATGCTTCTCATTGTACAAAATCCACCGCGCGATGCAAGTTTGACATTCATTACGCTTTTCGCTATACTAGATAACCGTTGCGGGCCTCTAGCTCAACGGTAGAGCAGTTGACTCTTAATCAATTGGTTCAGAGTTCGAATCTCTGGGGGCCCACCAGATACACGGCGACAGCTACCAGGCTGTTGCCGTTTTTGTATTTCCGGCGGCGTCCATACGCTGTTCCGCAGGATCTGCCGAAGTTCGGGAATAGCTGCTGTTAATCGTACATTTGTGTTTATCTGTAGTCCTGTGCAATAATTACGCAGCAGCGCAGAGGTTCATTGGTGTAAGGGACAGCAGCTATGCGGCTCGATGATTTTTTCCACCTGCCAGCGGTTACCGACGCCTTTGCGCGTCTGATGCAGGATCAGGCCGGGCTGATTGTGATTGCCGGCCTGGATCTGCTGCCGCTCAAGGGTGAAGCAGAGAGTACCCTGCTGCCGAGTGGGCGTACCACGATCTTTCGCGTCCTGGCGGAGACGTTGCTCCAGTCCGGCGACGCTCCGGCAGCTTTGGTGGCGGTTGATGGGCATGCTTTTCGCCCACCGCGCGCCCAGCGCCGGCGCTTGACGGTGTGGCGGGTGCCGCCGCACGAACCCTATGCAGCCTATGTGGCTCAGGCGATCGCCCAGGGTGCGCGCCTGCTGCTGGTTGATCACCTGACAGTTGAAACATCTACGGCAATCGTTGCTGCGCTGCGGGCCGGGATGCAGGTGATCACCCAGATTACCAGCGCGGCCCGCGGCGTTACCCTGGTGCGTGAGATCGAACAATTGGGTGTTGCCGATCATCAGCTCCCGGATCGCTTCTGGGTGCTGAATATCCGCCGCCTCGCGCAACTCTGCCCGGCCTGCCGCAAATCCCAGCCGATCACACCATTGCAACGCCTTACGCTGACGGCGGTCGGCCGGCCCGGTCTCGACCCCGATGCGAGCTACAGCGTTGCCGCCGGATGTGATCATTGCCAGCGGCTTGGGCGGGTCGGCAGTGTGGCCTTGTTCGATATCGGCCGGCTGGAACGCTGTGCTAACGGCGCCATGCATTTTGAGGCGGTGCTCGCCCTTGAACAGTATGCGCGCGAGCTTGCGCTTCAGGGTGTGCTGGCATTTGATGATGTGGTTGATCTTGATGCGGTGATGAATCGCCAGTTGACGCAGCAATTTGCCCTTCACCAGCAGACCCTCGCTCAGACGAATCAGGTTCTGGAGCGCCGGTTGGTGGAATTGCAGCATGCCAACGAGGTGCTTGAGCAGCGCACGGCGGCCATGATCTCGTTTCAAACAATCGGTCAGGCGCTGATCTCATCGACGAATCTGCACGACCTTGCCCAACGGGTTTGTCGGCATGTATGCGAGTTGTGCCACGCCGACCGGGCGGTGTTTTACATGTTCGATCCGGCCCAGCAGGCGCTGATTCTGGCGGTTAGCGGCTGGGACGCAGCGTATGTTGGCCGGGCAGTAGCCGGGTCGCAATTATTGACCCGGAAGCATGAACCGCGGGCATTTAAGGGATGGCCACCGGGGATCCGGCGCAGCATGCCGATGTACTCGGCGGCGAGTTGCGCGCCGGGCTGTGTGTTCCGCTGATTGCCGAGCATCAGCAGGTGGGGATGGTGCTGATCCACACAATGAGTCGCCGGCGATTCGCGCCGGGCGAGATCGCACTCCTACAGACGTTTGCCCATCAGGCGGCGCTGCTGATTCAGCGTACACGGTTGTTGGATGATTTGCGAACGCATATTGTGCGTTTGCAGGAAGCACAAGCAGCACTGGTGGAGCAAGAGCGGATCGCCCGTGAAATGGAGCTTGCCGCCGAGGTGCAGCGCAGCATTCTGCCGCAGGTGTACCCCGCGATGCCGGGCCTTGGTTTTGCCGCCCTGAATCGGCCCGCCCGCATGGTCGGCGGTGATTTTTACGATATCTTCGCCCTTGATGCGACCAACGTCGGCGTCGTGATCGCCGATGTTTCGGGCAAAGGGATTGCGGCGGCACTCTATATGGCGTTGACGCGGAGTCTGGTGTTCGCCGAAGCGCAGCGCGAACGCTCGCCGCGCGAGGTGTTGCTTAACGTGAATCGTTTGTTGCGGGCGGTCGGCGATCCACAGATGTTTGTGACGGTATTTTATGGCGTGATTAATACCGAAAGCCGGGAATTGATCTATGCCAGGGCCGGCCATGATTACCCGCTGCATATGCATGGCGAGCGGCTCGAATTGCTCGCCGGGCGCGGGCTTGTGTTGGGAATCCTTGATGTGGAGGCGGAACAACTGAGCGAAGAGCGGATCATCCTTGGCGCCGGCGACCGCCTTATCCTCTATACCGACGGTTTGACCGACGTGCTCGATCCGCATAACCGGCGGCTGGAACTGCCCGGCTTGATCGCCATCCTTCAGGAACAGCGCCATGCATCGCCCGCACAGATCTGTGCCGCCACATTTGCTGCGCTCCAGGCATATCAGGGCGCTGCCGAGCAATTCGACGACATGACCCTGGTGGTGGTCGGCGTCGGGGGTGCCTAACCCGGTTTCTAGGCTGCGGGTTGTGGCGCAGAATTGGTCGCCCGACGGACAAACGATCTTTCGGCGACTGCTACAACGGCACCCAGGAATTTGTTTGCCTTCAC
Organism: Oscillochloris sp.; assembly: GCA_012032775.1. Lineage (GTDB taxonomy): Bacteria > Chloroflexota > Chloroflexia > Chloroflexales > Chloroflexaceae > JAAUQO01. Next base: position 30,505 of record JAAUQO010000002.1, read on the forward strand.
TGTGGGCTTTGTCGCCGAACTGGCCGGAGTCCAGAATCGCAACCACTGCCCCTACTGCCTCTGGTCGCGCCATCTGGATTGGCGCAGCGCCGGGGATCGCCTATCGAATTGCCGGGCCGGGATGCGCCCGGTTGGCTTGACGACGAAGCGTAGCCGGAATAAGTACGCGCGTGAGCGCGACGGCGAATTGATGCTTGTGCATTGCTGTACGGGTTGCGGCGAACTGGTGCTGAACCGGATCGCCGCCGATGATTGGCCTGAGCCGATCCTAGGGCTTTGTGAGCAAGGGATTGACGATAATGCCGCACTTGCGACTGCCATGGCAGCGGCCGGGATCGCGCTTCTGAATGCACAGGATCGGGCATTGGTGCGGCGCCGGTTATTTGGCGCCGGAGAACCGTTGGGCGGCGACTAAATCCCGGCAATGCTTTTTGGCCGATACGGAAATGCGCGGGGCTGTTGCTGTTACACGCGATAGCAGGCCACGCCATGCTTGTTGGCGAATTCCAGCGGCGGATGTGGTTGTTCGGCACAGACTTCGGCCGCCAGCGGGCAGCGATCGTAAAATCGGCACCGCGCCGGCGGATCGATCGGTTTGCTGATTCCGCCGCGCAGCACGATCGGTTCGCGCTTTACCCGCGGATCAGGGATTGGTACGGCGGAAAGGAGCGCTTTCGTGTACGGGTGTTGCGGCTGATGCAGTACCTCCTCGGTCGGCCCGATCTCGACGATCTTGCCCAGATACATCACGGCGATGCGATCGGCCATGTAGCGCGCCACGGCCAGATCGTGGGTGATGTAGAGATAGGTAACACCCAATCGTTCGGCCAGGCTCTGCATAAGTTGCATAATCCCGGTGCGTACGGAAACATCGAGCATCGAGGTTGGTTCATCGGCGACGACGAATAACGGCTGCACCACCAGTGCCCGCGCGATCGCGATGCGCTGTCGCTGGCCGCCGGAAAGTTCGTGGGGGTAGCGAAACATGTAGCTTGAGGGCGGTGTCAGCCCGACGAGATGCAGTATCTCCGCCACGCGTTCCTGGCGATCAAGCAGATCGCCGATCCCTTGCACCGCCAGCGGCTCGGCGACTGTGTCGTAGATCGTGCGGCGTGGATTGAGTGACTCGTAGGGATCTTGAAAGATCATCTGCACATGGCGCCGGAAACGTTTCAATTCGCGGCCACGCATCAACGCCAGATCACTCACGGCGCCGTCGAAATGCATCTGGACGCTGCCGGCACTTGGATCGAGCAATCGCACCAGCAGTTTGCCGGTGGTGGTTTTGCCGGAACCGGATTCGCCGACCAGGGCCAGGTTGCTGCCGCGCTGGATACTGAAGCTCAGATCATCGACGGCATGGATGAAGGAGATCGGTGCGCGGAAGCGCCCGCCGCCGATTGGAAACGTTTTCGTGAGTGCGCTGACGCGCACCAGTTCATTATGGGTCAGGCCCGCCGGGCTTTGGGTCGGTTCGACCTGCGTTCTCGTCATTTTGTTTCTTTCCATCCGCGTAAGCCGCGCTAATTGAGTGGATGCCAGCAGGCGGCGCGGTGGCCGTCGCCGTGATCGACCAGGGGCGGAACTTCGTTGCGGCAACGGTTGGTAGCCAGGGCGCAGCGCGGATGAAAGCGGCAACCCGCCGGCGGATGCAGCAGATTCGGCGCCTCGCCGGCCAGGCTTATCAGCGGGCGTTTCGGGCCGGTGACACTGGGGAATGCGTGCATCAAGGCGTTGGTGTATGGGTGGTGCGGCGTGTGAAAGATCGCATCGGCACGCGCCAACTCCACAATCCGCCCGGCATACATCACCCCGATCCGGTCGCTCACCTCGGCGATCACCGCGATGTCGTGCGAGATATAGATCATGCTCATGCCGATCTTCTGCTGCAAGTGCTTCAACTCGCGCAGCAGATTGTCTTGCACAATCACATCAAGGGCGGTGGTCGGCTCATCGGCGACAATGATGTCGGGGTTGCAGGCCAGCGCCATGGCAATCACGGCGCGCTGGCGCATCCCGCCGGAGTATTCGTGGGGGTAGCGATCCATCAGGCGCGGCTCCAACCCCACCAGGGTGAAGAGTTCGGCCACACGATTGCGGGACTGGGCGTAGGTGTCCACGCCCTGATGCGCTTCCAGGGCCTCGATAATCTGCTCGCCGACGGTATACACCGGGTTGAGCGCATTCATGGCCGCCTGAAAGACCATCGCAATATGGCGCCAGCGGTAGCGTCGCATCTGCGACTCGCTTAGGGCCACCAGATCGACATCTTTGAAGCGAATCTGCCCGCGCGTGATCTCGCCGTTCTCGGCCAGCAAGCGCAGCAACGCACTTGCCACCGATGTCTTGCCGCAGCCCGACTCACCGACCAGGCCCAGTGATTCGCCCGCATCCAGGCTGAAACTCACCCCATCGACGGCACTTACATCGCCGGCGCGGGTGCGATAGGTGAGGGTGAGATTCTCGACTTGTAGTATTGGTTCCGGCATAAAGCGGTATTCCTTATCGACTGTCCGAACCGCAGCATCCAGCAAGATCGAATATAGCAATCCTTCCAGGACCGAGAACCGAGAACCGAGAACCGAGAACCAGGAACCGCTGGAGCAAGGCGCAGAACCGACTGCACAACCCGAATAGGATCGCAATAGCAGCGAATGCCTTCTGCCTTCACCGACTGCGCAAGCGTGGATTCACAACTTCATCGAGCGCGCGGCCAACCAGGTAAAATGCGGCGCACAGCAATGTAATCGCGAGGCCGGCGGGCATGATCAGCCACCATGTCTCGAAATTCAGCAGGTAGCCGCTGGTCTGTGCGGTGAAGATCATCAGGCCCCAGGACATGCGCGCGTCGAGCAGGCCCAGGTACGAAAGCACCGCTTCGGAGGCGATTGCATCGGTAACGGTGAACATCATGTAGAGGAAACTCAGCGGCAGCAGGTTCGGCACAATATGGTGCAACATAATGTGAACATGCCCGCCGCCGGCCACCCGCGCCGCTTCGACATAGGTGCGAACCTTGACGGTCAGGGCCTGTGATTTGAGGATGATCGTGGTGGCGCCGAAACCCGCCAGGATGCCGATCATCAGTGCCAGGCCACCCAGATCGAGTTTGATAAAGCCGCCGATCACAATCAGGAGTACGGTGAACGGCAGCGTGATCATCAGATCGGCCAGGCGCATGAAAAAGGCGTCGATCAAACCGCCGAAGTAGGCCGCAATTGCGCCGACCGACGTACCGATCACTACGGTCACCAGGGCTGCGATCATGCCGAGCACAAATTCCGCCCGCGTCGAGTACATCAACTGGCTGAGCACATCGCGTCCGTATGGGTCGGTGCCGAGCCAATGGCGGGCCTGCGGCGGCGCCGGGTGACTGATAATCAATGGATCATAGCCGTTCACCGGGTCGTAGATCGCCGGCGGCCAGATGGTGTTGATCAAGATCGGGTGGATGAGCGCCATCACGGCGAAGCTGAGAATGATCGCCAGGCCCACCAGTCCGATCCGGTTTTCGGCGAAGATCGCCCAACCGGCCCGCACACCGCGCCACCAGAGCAGCAGGCGCACCTGCCAGAGCGGTCGCCGACGCAGGGCTTCGATCTCCTGGCTGGCCAGGCTTGTCAGTGGCTTACTACTCATAGTATTCCTCGTTTGGCGGTGTTAGCGGTGAATCCGGCAACACCGCCAAACAACGACAGGACTTACGCAGGTGGTCGTGATCACGCATATCTGATGCGTGGATCGAGGTAGACATACAGAATGTCGGCCGCCAGGTGGGCCAGAAGTGACAGCAGGCCGATAAACACGATTCCGCCCATCGTCATCGGGATGTCTTGCACCTGTACCGCTTGCAGCAGGGTTAAACCCATGCCCGGATACGAGAAGACCGTTTCGGTGATGACGCCGCCGCCGATCGCGCCGGCCAGGGCAAACACCAACGCTGTGACGACCGGTAGCATGGCATTGCGGGCGGCATGCTTGTCGCGGATCACCGCTTCCGGCAGGCCCTTCGCCCGCGCCGCCATGATGTAATCTTCGCGGAGGGTTTCGAGCATACTGTTGCGGGTAAGCAGCATAATCCCGGCGAACGAGATCAGGGTTACCGTCAGCACCGGCAATGTGATATGCCAGAGGATGTCGCGGGCGTACGGCCCGAGTTCGGAACTCCCCCAGACCGCCAGAAGCACGCCGATTGTTGCCGCTGCGCCGCCCCAACGGGTCAGGGTTTTCGTCCGGCCCATCAGGCGCCGGCTGAGCAACGCGATCATAAGCAGGGCGAGACCGGCGAGGAAGGCGCTTAGCAACATCCAGCCAAAGACGGTGTTGGCGTCGGTGGGTGCGCGGCGCCAGAAGACCGGCGTAATAAACTGACCGAGCGGCATCCATTTGAAGCTGTAGGCGAACAGCCAGATCATCATCAGGCCGAACCAGGGCGTAAAGACGGTATACAATGTCACGCCGCCGATAGTGGCGACATATTCCAGCGCCCGACCGCGCCGCCAGGCCAGCAACTTACCGGCCAGAAAGCCGACGTAGTAGGCCGTGATGGTAGAAGTCAGGAACAACACCAGGGTGCGCGGCGCTCGCTCGAAGATGACATCGACCACCGGACGCGGGTAGTATTGAAAGGAGACGCCGAGATTGCCGCTGAGCAAGGCGCCCATGTAGCGCAGGAAGCGCTCGTGGGGCGGCTTATCCAGGCCGTAGATCCGCACCAGCGCCGCTCGCTCCTCGCCGGTGAGCTTGGGATCTTCCAGAAATTGCTGCCCAAAATCACCCGGCATCGCTTCCAGCAGCAGGTACGACAGACTCAGCAGCAGCAGGAACGTAAACGCCATCTGGGCGATACGACGGGAGATATATTTCAACATAGGAAGTGTTATTTGTATGGGTTGACGGCGACGCCGTCAACCCATACAAAGCTAGTTTTGAACCGACACCACAGTCGGCAGGCCGCCGAGGTACTGCAAGCCGCTCAGGGTTTCGGTATACGGGTACTGCAACGCATCGCCGCGGAATGCCTCGATAATGCCGGTTTCAAACAGCACCACATACGGCAGTTCGTTCGAGAGGATCTGCTGCAAGTTGTCGGCGACCGTCTTGCAATCCTCGTAGGTGGCGCAGGTCAGGATTTCGTCGGCGAGTTGATCGAATTCGGGGTTGCTGTAGCCGCCCGAGTTAAAATCGCCTTTGTCGGTGCGATCACTATGGAAGAATGCCTGCAAGTCGTTCGGGAAGATGCCGACCGACCAACCGGCCAGTGCTATGTCGAAGTCTTGCTCCAACACCATCTGGTTGCGCAGTACGTTAAATGCCTTCAGGTCGGTTGTGACCGGAATGCCGATATCCTGCATCCAGCGTTCGATCCAGATCGCAAATGTGGAGCGCAGCGGATCGTAGCTCGGTACGGGCGCCAGGAGCTTCAGATCCGGTACGGGCTGCCCGTCCGGCAGCAGCAAACGACTGACATTCTCGGTCTGCTGGCTTTCTTCGTTATAAACCGGCGGGCTGCCGGCTTCCCAGCTAAAGCCGGCGGCGCTCAGCAGTTCGACGGCTTTCGCCACGCGCTCGCCGCTACTCATCGCGTTGCCGTCTTCATTCATGCCCCAGAGCGGCACATCGCCGTTGTACCAGGCGGCATTGCCGGGGGCGACAAAGGTGTTGGCCGGGTGGGCCACGCCCTGTAGCACATTCTGGGTCACGAATTCTTTGTCGATCAGGGTGGCGATCGCCTGGCGGAATGCGATACTATCCATCGGCTGGCGGCGGGTGTTGAAGGTCATGTAGCGATAGCCGTTGATCGGGTTCTGGATAACGGTGATCCCCGGCTGATTCTCAACTTGATTGCGTAAGCCGCCTGCAAGCCGAGCGGGTTGAGGATAAAGTCGATCTCGCCGTTCTTCAGGGCCAGAATGGCCGCATCCTGCGAGCCGTAAACCGTATAGACCGTACTTTCGCTGTGCGGGCCGATCACATAGTCGGCGATCATCTCGCTCACCGGCTCGCCGATGCCGATCTCGTAGTTGTTGCCCTGCTCGACATACGCACCATTGGCGAACACCGATACCGCCGCGCCGTTTTGGAAGAAGCTGGGGTTGGCGATATTCTCGATGAATGCGCCCGGCTCGCGGCTGCCCTGCATCCAGCCGGCGGCGGTCGGTTCGTCGGCCGGCTCGTAGTTGTAAAGAATATTCATCGCCTCGGTCAGGCGCTCCTCGTAGGCGGTCTGATCCTCGGCGCTCGCGCCTTCCGGCAGCGGATCAAGGGCGCCCACGGCGACCCGCGCATCGGCGACAATCGGCGCCCAGTAGGCCTCCTGCATGATCGGCCCCTGGAGCGCGCCCCACTCATGCACGGCCAGCCCCGGCTCCTGCGAGTAGTACAGCTTGACGGTGTACTCATCGGGAGCCTCGACCCGATCGAGGAAATTCCAGTCGAAGATCGAACCCCAGTTGCCGGGCAGTTCCATCTCAACCACGGTATTCGCGGTAAAGGCGAAGTCACGGGCCGTTACCGGGGTGCCGTCGCTCCAGGTGGCGTTGTCGCGCAGCGTGATCTCGGAAACCCAGAAATCGCCCTCTTTCGCCAGCGGACGGGTCGGCATCTCAAGCGCCAACTGCGGAATAATCTCGAAGCGGCGGTCGGAGAGGGCGTACAGCGCGATCCGTTGCGGGTTCAGGATGTACGAATTCCACTGCGTGCCGTTCGGCCCCAGATACGACCAGTAGTTGGTCGTGGTGATGTCGGAGAAGATCCCGATGCGGTAGGGCGCATCACTCATCTCAGCCGCAGCGGGCGCGGTGGTCGGCTCGGCGGGTGCAGGTTGGGCGGCGGTCGGCTCGGCGGGTTGGGCGGCGGTCGGTTCAGCGGGGCGCCGCAGTCGGCGCAGGTGGGGCATCTGCACAGGCAGCCAGAATCAGGGCGCTGATCAGCAGTAGCGCTGCCAGCAAGCGGTTGCGGTGATGAGTCATCGAGCGCACCTTCCTGTTGTGGGGCATGGCAAAGCCCGCGCACGGAGGCCGGGGGGGTATGCCTGCCGCAAGCGTCGCAATATGGGACGACAATCCGGGTACTGCTCGATTATAGGGGGATTAGCGCGGAAAGTAGTTAAGCCGGTGCAAAGAATATGTCAAGTGTGTAAAGATTCAAGCGCAATGCCCGCTGCCTGATTCCCGGCATCCGACGACGCTGCTCGCGTGGCTCAGACACCGGGAATCAGGCATCAATACGGGGATCGGCGGCATGTGGCCGAAGGCGGGTTTACGCAGACTTGTTTGCGTGACAGTTCAGCTATACCGCATTGCAACGAGGAATTTTAATATTGCCTTCTGCGTTGAGATTAGCGTGCAGGCGGTTCAAGGATCTTGAAGATAGCGCCCTGAGGATCGCTTAGGGCAGCGATCCGGCCAAACGGCGAATCATCGATGTTGCCCATGATCTTGCCGCCGTGCTCAGTCACCGTCGCGACGGTTGCGTCGGCGTTGGCCACCATAAAGTACATCACCCAGTGCGCCGGCATGTTGCCCCAGGCCGGATCGATCTGCATAATGCCGGCCATCTGAGTTTCGCCATGCTTCAAGGCATAGTACTCCAGGTCGCCCGGCAGCGGCTCGGCCTCGGCGCCCAGCAGTGCAGCGTAAAAATCCCGTGCCTGTTGCGCATTCGGCGAGTACAACTCATACCATGTCGTAGCGCCGAGTTCATCGCTGAGCGTAAATCCGATATGGTCTTTCGATTTCCAGAGGCCAAAGACACCGCCGGTCGGATCGCTACATATGGCCCAGCCGCCGAATGTCCCGACCTCCATTGGCGGAGCGATTACGGTTGCCCCGAGTTCCACCGCTTTTGCCACATCGGCCTCAAGATCAGCGCTGGCGAAGTATAAACTCCAGCTTGCCGGCACCGGCGGCGCACCTTCCGGCGGGCCGGATAAACCGGCAGTGATGCCCGATCCAATCCGTGCGTTGGTGTACCCGCCGAACTCCGGCCCGCTGATGTCGTACTCCCAATGAAATACTGCCTGATAAAAGGCCCGGGCTGCGTCAATCTCCGGGGTTATAAGATCGGTCCATGTCGGCATACCGGCCGGTTTCGGGCGATCGTACGTGGTCATGCTTCCTCCTTGGTTGCACTTACGCATCAGGCCGCGAGGCTCAGGGATAGCCATGAACGGTCTTCAACCCGGTCGAAAAACCGTTCGCTGAGGATTATGGTGTTGAGGTGAAATTGTAGAACAAATGTACCATGCCTTACAGCGATATGCAATCCCCAAATCGGGCCGATCCGTATCACTCATCAGTGGCTATGGCGAAATGCAAGACCTGCGGTAGTCGAACCGTAAAGCTCGAACCAATCCCCGGTGCGCTCTCAAGATCAATATCGCCGCCGAGTAACTGACATAATCGCCGGCTGATCACCAACCCGAGTCCGGTACCGCCGTATTTGCGATTGAACGAATCATCGATCTGCGAAAACGGCTGGAACAGCTTGTGCATGTGATCGGCTGCGATTCCAATCCCACTATCTTCTATCCGAAACAGCACCCAGGTCTTCTCTGCCTGCACTTCCTGGCTAACCGTTAACCGTATCAAGCCGTTTTCTGTGAATTTCGCCGCGTTACGTAATACATTCAGCAAAACCTGATGCAGTTTTAATGGATCAGTCAGTATCACAAGGTTGTGCGGGAGTGTTTCGATCACAAAGCGATTGCCGTTTTCTGCGGCCAGTCGATCGACCAGCGGCACCAGATCATGCACCAGATCGGCAATATTGGTTGGTTGCACGGTAACAGGCACAGGCTCCGCATCGATCTGGGCATATTCAAGCACGTCGTTGATGATGCCAAGCAAGTGCATGGCGGCGCTGTGGATATGATGTATGCCCCTGCTTACCTCATCAGAGGCCTTATTCGCGATCATCGGCTCCAACAATTGGCTATAACCGATAATCGAAGTCAGCGGTGTTCGCAGTTCGTGGCTCATCATCGAGAGAAATGAGGTTTTGGCTTGATTCGCCGCTTCGGCAATGTTCCGGGCGCGGGTAAGCTCCAGTTCAACCCGCTGATGTTCGAGGATGGCGGTCGTCTGCGCCGCAAGCGAACGATCGCGTTCCGCCAGGTTGGCCGCCGTTTGGGCGAGTGCGCGCTGCAAATCGCCGATCTCGTCCTGGCGGTTGCTGATGCACGGTGCGGTGAATTGGCCCTGGCCGATCGCCGTAGCTACCTCGGCCAGTTTGCGTACCGGTTGTACAATCTGGCGATGCAGCAAACCCACGGCGGCAACAGCCATCACGCCAATTGCCAGAAAGCCGAGTGGTGCGGCGATCAGCGCACTCCGCACCGGCATTACCACAGCTTTGGCGCCGTCGGCGAGCGTTTGCGATACAAAGAGCCGGCGCCTGCCGATCAGCAGATCGCATTCGCGCTCGATCTGTTCCAAAGATGCTCGCGTAACCTCCGCCGACGATTTGATCGCCGGGTTTGCCAACTCGACCCCGATCGCGGCGTGCAGTTGTTCGATCCGGCTCAGTAGTACGCGCCGGGGCGCGGCAATCCGGCTATCCGGTTGATCCACAGCTTGCCAACTGCTCTCGCTTAACATGGCAAGGAGCACACGCGACTGAGCGATATGGAGCCCGGCCGCCGCCAATTCCTCCGACGAACGCCCAAGGTGCGCGTTCGACAATTCATTAACGGCACGCACTACTTGCAGATCGAATTGTTCGTAGGCCGCAGCTTGCGGAAGCACGCTTTCGGCAAGATAATCGACAGCCGCTGCGGTTTTCGACACACCGTAGATGGCCTGAAATGCGATTATGGCAAGCAGTACAAGGAACGCACCGATCACCGCCGTGACTCTGGTTGTAATGGAATGCACGTGTGTCATCCTATCGTGGCGGCGATGAATCTACCGTGGGTCGGCCTCAGGCTATGCCGAGGAATGGATGAGCGTGTCGTAGATCATTCGACCGGCCCGTCGGGCTACCATGCGCACCCACCCCAGGCGTGAAGTATCGTCGAAGGCTACAACCAGAGCCAGGTTATAGCCAAGGTGTAATACCAGTAAGGTGTGATCATCATACTCCTGCACAATACTGCTGTAGGAGGATCGCGCTCCTAATTGTTCGACCAATGCAACTCGGGCCACGGTACTGGCCGCACTCAGTAATGCGACATGCTCGGCGTCGATATAGCTCAAACGACTCCAGGAACTGATCGGGTGGCCGTCGGTATTGGTTAGCAGCACGAGTAATGCGCCAACCTCGTACCCCGTATCGCTCAGTAATTCACGGATACGCTGCTGTTGCTCGACAGTAATCATCGTGATATTTCCGAACGATAATCGTCGGCAGTTGGTTTGTGGATGCACATTCCGTATCGTAGGTTGCGCTTGATTGAACATATAGCAATCCTATCTGAGTTGTGAAGGTGGTTCTGCGTACTGATACTGCGGTTCTTGGTTCTTGGTTCTCGGTTCTGGTAGGATTGCTATAGCAGGCCGGTGTACGTAGCGAAGATACGCTCAGCTACAAAGGTGGGAAGCGGCTGTCGCTCATCAAGGCCCGGCCGTCGAGGCCGACAACCATATCGCCGTCCCTGGGTTGGGTCGCCGCCGGCAAGGTGACATAAAAAGTCGTGCCTACGCGGAACGAACTTTTAAACCAGATCGCACCGCCCTGTGCTTCCACCAGGAGGCGCGTCACATACATGCCCAGACCGGTGCCGGTTTCTTTCCGGGCTTCAAGATCGGGCGCTCGGAAAAACTTATCAAAAACGTGGCGCTGATCGGCAGCGCTGATCCCGAGACCATTATCCTGTACCTCAAATTCAAGCATGCCGGTATCGATATAGCGTACGCTCATCGCGATGCTGCCGCCGATCTGGGTGTATTTACTTGCGTTATTCAACAGGTTGGTAAGAATCTGCACCGTGCGCATCAGATCGGCCCGCAAGTTCGGCAATCCGGCTGGAATCGTGATACTGAGCTGTTGTTCTTTCTCGCGAATCGCCTGAGCAACCACCTGAACCGCCATATTGCAGGCCGTCGAGACGTTGAACTCGTTGTAGACAAGGGCAAGATGACCCGATTCGATGTGCGAAATATCGCTCAGATCGCTAAGGAGATTGGCCATATGTTTGATGAGCATACCGATCGTACGCAATGCCTCTGTCTGATCGTCGTTGATCTGGCCGAGCATACCGAACTGCAATTCCTCGCTGTGGACAAGGATTGCGGTAAGGGGGTTGCGCAGTTCATGTGAGACAAGGGCAATAAACTCGTTGCGCTCCTGATGCGCGGCGAGTGTTGCCATATAGGCCGCTTGTTCGCGTTCGCGGAGCCGGCGTTGTGCTACACAACTGTTGATCCGGGCTTCCAACAGTCTGCGATCCACCGGTTTGAAAAGATAGTCGCTTGCACCAAGCTCGATACAGCGGGCTACACTTTCAATATCGGTATCCGCCGATGTCACTACCACCGGTACATGTTGCAATTCCGGATCTTCACGCATCTTCGTGAGCAGTTGGAAGCCGTTCATCTGTGGCATCATGATGTCGAGTAACACCATGTCGAAGTCTTTACAGCGCAATAAGGCGAGCGCCTCGGCACCATGTTCGGCGCTCATCGAGCTGTGCCCCTGTGCGGCAACCATCCGCTCCAATACCAGGCGATTCGTTGCAGTATCATCGACGATCAAAATTCTTGCTGGTGCGGTAAACACAATGTGATTCCTGTAGCCTAAGGTTGCTTGCCGTCGTACAGTAAAGATGGGTTGCCGAAAGAGCGTCGCCCGCAAGGCACGTACGCTCGCTGCTTGGCTTACAACCGTGATGCCGGTTGAACTATCTTTGACATCGTTGGCGGAAAAAGGTCGTCGGCATGGAGCTCGCAGATCCCTGGAGGCAGCCGAATCAGGTGCAATTCTCAGCATGAGCCATCAGTCGGCCGGTGGATGAATAAGCCGGTAGCCTGTACTGCGTACATTTTGAATGTATGCTGGGTCGAGTTTATGCCGAAGGTTATGGATATGGGTTTTCAGTAACTGGTGCGCCGTTGCCTGGTCAACCCGCTGTTGATAAACACAATAGACAATCGCATTATAGCTGATCAGACTGCCTTTTGCATCAGCCAGACACATCAGGAGTGCATACTCGGTTGGTGTCAGGTTCGGGGATCGACCGGCGAAAGTGACAGTACGATTGCGCTGATCGATCGTTAAAGCGCCGATCTTTATGATGCTCGGCGAACGTGCCGAGGATGCTTCCACTTCAGTTGGTGTGGTTTCAGCCCTGGTCGGTTTATCTACATCGACAATGTAGAATTGTGCCAACCCCTGGGCAATTGTGCGAATGGCATTGTTCTGGTTGAGTGTGACTGCCCGAAGCTCGGCGGCCCGGCGTATGCAACTCAAAAGATCCGTCGGCTTACATGGCTTAAGCAGATAATCGAACGCATCTGAACGCAACGCCTCGATCGCTGTCTGCATCGTCCCGTAGCCGGTCAGCAAGACAACTTCCGGCGGAAAGGGCAATGTACGGGCTTTTTTCAGCACCTCGATTCCGTCCACCTCGCGTAGTAATAAATCGGTAAGGACAATATCAAATTCATTCCCCGATTTGGAGCGTTCCAGTAAGCTAAGTGCTTCTTCGCCGTTGGCTACCGCCTCGACCTGGTACCCTGATTGTGTAAGAACCCGTTCTAGCGATAGGCGAGCTGTGTCATCATCTTCGACCAGCAAGATTCGATAGAATGAGTGTGTGGTCATAAGATCATCCGTCTGCATCCCACTGCTTACCCCATACTCCTGCGACCGATGTGGTGTGTAGAATGGTGGTGGTTGCATTGTACTAGTATGTCGATTGCGTGCAGTTAAGAATCAGACGAATAGTGTATCGAAATTTTGACCTTACCCCAGGGAGTGCTATTCATTTCTGATTGTAAGTCAAATTCCGTCGATCCCGGTTCATGAACGAGTGATATTGAGTTCAATTTCGGTTGAGCCTACTAAGAATTATAGTATTCTGAGCGTTCCATCCCGGCTGCATTGGGCAAGGCTATACCGCGCATGTACGGGTTGTGAAACCTTGATGCCCGTGGCTACTGCGGGTGGTCGTATTGAACGGCATAAGCAATTTCTTAACCGTTTCTGAACTAAATAGCAATGGTAGAATTCCTTACCATGTTCTATGATTTTTACATGTTTGTATTGTAATTAGCTCCAGTTTATTGATCTACCGCTTATTCGGCGTTCGCCTCTGCTCCATCGTAATCAACATTCAATAGCCTCGAATGTTCCTTCGCATGCCAGGGCATTTTCACGTATCCTTGTTTTGGGTTTAGCATTTTGCACGTAGGATGGTGCTCATGGATAGCCTTGGAAGTTCGCCGGCGGACTTGCTCGCACGGATTGCGGAACTCGAGGCGCAACTCGTCGAACAGGCCGCCGAGTTGCAGCTACAGCGACGCCTGAATCATACCCTCCGTTCGATCACCGAGAATATCCCTGATGTGATCGTTCAGCTTGGCCCCGACTTGCAGGCTCGCTATGTGAGCCCGAATTTCGTGCGCTACACCGGCTTAACGATCGATTCGTTCTTCAATCCCGCCGGTCCTGCATCCGAAAGCCCCTTCCGGCCGGTCTTTGTTGCGATGCGGCAGGCCGCCGTGCGCGCTTTTGCCGAACGAACGCCGCAAGCCTTTGAGTTTAGCTGGCCGATGGATGATACGGATTGCGCGCGGCAGTATGAAGCGCGGGTGGTGCCCGAGGCCGGGCCGGCGGGCGCAGTTGAAACGGTATTGCTGATCGCCCGCGAAGTAACTGAGCAACGCATAGCCGAGGCCGCGCTCCGGGCGAGTGTGGAGCGGCTGCACTTAATGTTAAGCGGTATGCCGGTGATGCTTGATGCCTTTGACGAGAATCGTCGTCTGACGGTCTGGAACGCCGAGTGCGAGCACGTGACCGGCTACAGCGCCGCAGAGTTGCTTGGCCGCGATGATGTGATCAGCTTGCTCTATCCCGATCCTGAGTATCGGGCCGCTCTGATCGCAGCATGGCAGCGCCAGGGCAGCGATTTTCGCAATTGGGAGTTGACGCTGACCCGTAAGGACGGCACAGAGCGTTTGATCTCGTGGTCGAATGTCTCAAACTCATTGCCGGTGCCGGGCTGGTCGTTCTGGGCCGTCGGTGTCGATGTAACCGAGCAGCGCCGGGCCGAAGCGGCGCTCCGCGCGAGTGAAGAGCGATTACGTTTCGCCCTCCATGCCGGCTCAATGTTCGGCTGGGAGTTGGACTTCGCCCAGGATGCGATTATCTGGCTCGGCGATCCGGCGGTGCATATCAACCGGTTTGAAAGCCATCAGATCGCGGCCTGGCTGCGCGCGCTCGTTCCACCCGACGATATACTTATTATGCAGCAGGCGTTGGACAATGTGCATCTGGGCAGAGAACAAATGTTGGGCCTGGAGTATCGCTATTTGCGGGCCGATGGGACGCTGGGTTGGCTTGAAAGCCATGGGCAACGCGCATCTGCCGAGGGCGAACCATTGCGCTTGATTGGTGTTACCCGTGATATTACGCGCCGCAAGCGCCTGGAGGCCGAGATACTGCAACGTGAGCGCGAGTTCGCCTTGCTCCTTGAGAACTCGCCGGCCGCGATCATCAGATACCGGTTTGCACCGGCACCGGCATACGAATACATTAGCCCTGCGATCGAGCGCATCGCCGGATACGCTCCGGTTGAACTTCTGGCCGACCCGATGTTTCTGAGCCGGATCAGCCATCCCGACGATCGCGCTGTGGTTGAGGCACTCAATCGGATCGATCAGGTGCCTTCTGAGGTAACGCTGCGCCTGTTCCATCGTGATGGGCATCTGATCTGGGTAGAACTGACCATCACGCCAATCTATTCCGACGACGGAACCCTGATCGCATTCGAAGGGATTTTGCACGATATCAGTGCGCACAAGGAATTAGAGCAAACCCTTCGCCGCCAGTCACAGCTCCACGAGGCATTAGCCGGCGCACTCCGGATCTTGCATTGCCATGGCTACGACGAGGAATTGCGGCAAAGCATCCTGGTGCATGTGGCGATTCAGTTACGCCTTGGATTGGCCGCGCAGCACATCCTGATGTATGAACAATCCAGCGATCAAACATTTCATCGGCTGGTGGCGATCGATGCAGCCGGCACGATGGATCAGCGTGCGCACTCGTTGGTGCTGGCGGATCTTCCGCCGTCGATTCAACAGTGTATCAACACGGGTGAGTTGCTTTTCGAGCTTGCCGCAGTGCCGATCTTCGGTATTGACGACCGCCAACAGCTTCAACACCTGGTGTTACCGATCGGGTGGTCGGATATCACCTGGGGCTTATTGGCGATCGGCCTTCCGGCGGGCAAAAAGCTCGATATGGAGAGCAAGATCCTGATTCGTACGATTGTCGATATGACGCGTACCACCATCCGGCGCTGGCTGGCGGTCGATGCGCTTCAGATCAGCGAGCGCCGTTTGCGTCTGGCGATCGCGGCCGCCCATATGGGCACCTGGGATCTCGATATCGCCAGCGGCGAGGTTACGATCTCCGAGCGCTGCGCTGAACTACTTATGCTACCGTCGGGCACAACAACGATGTTGATCAATCAGGGTTTTGAACGCTTACACCCCGACGATCGCCCGATCATTGAGTCGAGTCTTGTTGCCCTGACCAGGAATGGCGAGCCGCTCAGGCGTGAGAGCCGGCTGTTGTTGCCCGACGGCTCGGTGCGCTGGCTTCTGGGCCAGGGGCAACTCCAGTTGCGCAGCAACGGCACCCCTGAGCGATTGGTCGGTGTGGTGATCGATATCACCGATCAACGGCAGGCCGAGGAAGCGAACCGCCGGTTGAATGCCGGGTTGGAACAGCGAGTCGCCGAGCGCACCTCCGAACTTGCCGCCGCTAATCGCGCATTGCGCCAGGAGATTGCCGAAAGGATCAAGGTCGAGGCTGCTTTGCGCGAGAGCCAGCGCTTTGTCGAGCGCGTCTTAGCGGCATCGCCATCACGGGTAAGTATCTTCGATTACGCCACCCGTCAGGTGATCTACTCGACCGGCACATTTACGGTTGCGCTGGGATATAGCGCCGAAGAGTTGGAGCGTATGGGCGGGCCATTTCCGTTGCCCGCACTTATCCATCCCGATGACATGGCTAAGATTTCGGCGCAGGTGCAGCAGCAGTTCGCCATGGCCGATGATGATGTTCTTGTGTGCGAATTTCGTATGCGCCATGCCGACGGCACTTGGCGCTGGTTTGTGACGTACGATGTGATCTTTAGTCGTGACGACGACGCGGCCAACTCAGGTGCTTCGTCAGGTGCTCGATATCACTGCGCGTAAAAAGGCCGAGATGCAACTTGCCGTGGCTTTCGCTCGGCTTGAACAACTTAATGCCGACTTACAGCATTCCAGCAATTTGTTGCACACAATCATTAACAGCCTGGAGGATTGCCTTGCGTTGCTCGACGTTCAAGGCCGGCTACTGATGGTTAATCGGGCATTTAGTGAACTTTGCCGTAGCGATGCTGCGGCGCTGATCGGCTGCAATTGGGACGCGATTGATCCATTCGGGATTGAGTTGATGCGCCCCGAGATCCGCGAAGGCAAGAGTTTTACCAGTCGCGAGCAGTTGGAGCGCGATGGATTCAGGCGATTTTTTGATCTCCAGGTTATTCCCCTGACTCCATTTCTTCATGCCGAATACCAGATAGTGTTGTACCTCACCGATGTGACCGAGCAGCTTCAATTGCAGGAACTGAATGTTCGCAGCGAACGACTGGCGGCGATGGGTCGTCTTGCCGCCACTGTAGCCCACGAAGTTAACTCGCCGCTTCAGGCCATCCAGAACTTCCTGTTCCTGGCTGCGAACGACAATCCTCAGGAGCGCGACGGCTCGTTGAACATGATCGCCGAAGAGATCGACCGTATCGGCGGGCTGATTCGGCGATTGCTCGAATTGCAACGGCCCGGCGATGATACGATCCGCCGGCTCGATATGAATACCCTGATCGAGCGGGTTCTGCGCCTCACGACAAGTACACTCAACCGCTATCAGGTGCAAATTAGTTTGCAGCTCAGTCGCCAGCCCGTTATTGTTATGGGTCACAGTAATCAGTTTACCCAGGTGCTGCTGAATTTGATCATGAATGCGATCGATGCCATGCCGAACGGCGGGACATTGACGATCCGCTCGAAGCGGCGCTCGTTGCGTCGCGAAGACAAGTTGCCCCGACCGTTACCCGCCAGGGTTGTTGAGATCGAGGTGTCCGATACCGGAGCCGGGATCCCTGCCGAAGCCTTTCCACTGCTTTTCGAAGCCTTTTATACCACAAAGCCTTATGGAACCGGCCTGGGCCTGGCCACGAGCCGGCAGATTGTCGAGCAATTGGGCGGATGCATGACTGTGTGCAATCTGGAAGGCGGCGGCGCCGCGTTTACCATTCTGTTGCCGACGTTGGAGTAGGCAACCCGGCCGGCAGAACCGTTTTTGTGCTGCGAGCCGGCGATTTCGTTACCGGCTCGCAGCACAAAGGTTGTCGTTGTCGCGCCATCCCTGCATACGGGCAATAGGCCGAATGTGCTCCTGGTTACGGCCTACAGTTAGCGAACTTTTAGCGCGGCATCACGCCTTCCGGCAGCGGTGAAACGTAGGGCTTCCCGCCTTTGCGCCGCTTGAACTCGGCCTGGGCTTCAGCCAGCAGATCCGGCTTTGTGAACAGATCGATCCCGGCCAGCGCCATGCCCTTGGCGGCCAGCAGCATACCTTTGGCGCCGATGCTCGATCCCGACGAGGCCACGATCTGCCAGCTATGGGCCGGGGTGCCGAAGGGCCAGCAGGCCGTGGTAAGTTGGCCGGTGGGGGTGATCTGGCTGACATCGCCGACTTCGGTGGAGCCGGGCATGGTGATCGGAGTTGTGTTGGGCGCGAAGATCCCGCCCCAGAGCGGCTGATCGATCAACTCAGGCCCAAGTTCGTCGCGGACGCGCCGCTGATGCAGGGCGAATGATTGCGCCAAAGATCCGGATCCGAAGCTGCTCTGGATCTCCCTGGCAAAAGCCTGTTCTTCGGGCGTAAACTCAATTGGCCCACAGAGTTCGAGTTTCTCCAACAACAGTTGCCCTAACACATCATTCGGCAGCAGGTCGTAGCAACCGGTGACAAAGTCGATCTCGTGGCGCGTGCCGCTCATCAGCGCGGCGCCCTGGGCAATATCGCGCATACGAGCGTAGATCGCCTCGACCTGATCGCGCCGGGGCGCCCGTACGTAGTACCAGATCTGGGCGAAGGCCGGCACCACATTCGGCGCCTGACCACCGTGGGTGATCACGCTATGAATGCGTGCCTCGGGGATAATATGTTCGCGCAAATAGTTCACGCCGATATCCATCAACATTGCGCCGTCCAGCGCGCTGCGGCCGTTATGCGGATCGACGGCTGCATGCGAGGTGGTGCCGTAGAAATTGACCTTGAACGAGTTCATGGCCAGCGACGAGCCGGCCCAGATTGTGTTCATGTCGCCGGGGTGCCATGCGATCGCTGCATCCAGATCGTCGAAGGCGCCGGCGCGGGCCATAAATGTCTTGCCGACCAATGTTTCCTCGGCGGGGCAGCCGTAAAATCGAATGGTGCCGGGCAATTCTTCGGCTTCCAGGTGGGCCTTGATCGCCAGCGCCGCGCCGAAACTGGCCACCCCGAAGAGATTGTGGCCGCAGCCGTGGCCCGGGCCTTCCTGCTTGATCGGGCTGCGCGCGGAACTGAGTTGCTGCGAGAGGCCGGGCAGTGCGTCGTACTCACCCAGGATGCCGATCACCGGTGTGCCGTTGCCCCAACTTGCCACAAATGCCGTCGGCATATCGCCGCTGCCCCACTCAATCGTGAAGCCCGCCGCCGCCAGTTCCCTGGCCAGCAACTCACTCGCGAAGCTTTCCTGCAGCGCGATCTCGGGGTGATCCCAGATCTCGCGGGCCAGATAGGTTAGCTTTTCGTCCTGATCGTCCAGATACTCGATTGTGGTGGTACGAGTCGTCACGTAAGCCCCCTTTGATCAATGCAACATGCAGAATGCGGAATACCGGCCATGGATGTGCTGCATTATAGGCGACGTTGCGGATACTGCCGTACATCGGCTCAACCAATAGCACGGCGCGAAGAATCACAGATCGCGATACTCTTGGAATATGCCGTTGCACTATGCTATAGTTCTCTTGTGAATTGTGTCACAATAAATTGCGAGGCGATCATGACCGACTTACAACAGCAATTTGAGCGGCTGGATACGCGCATTACCGTCTGGATGGCCGATCATAGTGTTGCGTTTTTACGGATTGGATTGGGGATCGTGTTTTTGTGGTTTGGGGCGTTGAAACTGTTTCCGGGGCTAAGCCCGGCGCAAGATCTGGCCACACGCACAATTGAAGTATTGAGCCTGGGGTTGATCGCGCCGGCTCTGAGCCTGCCCATCCTGGCGCTCTGGGAGTGTATGATTGGGATCGGGTTGATCAGCGGGCGCTGGATGCGCGCGACGTTACTGCTGCTTTTGCTCCAGATGCTTGGCACGGTCACACCGCTGGTTTTGTTCCCAACTGAAGTGTTCAGCCAGGTGCCGTATGCGCCGACGCTGGAGGGCCAGTACATCATCAAGAATATTGTGCTGGTTAGTGCTGCCCTGGTGATCGGCAGCACGGTTCGTGGTGGGCGGATTGTCGCCGAGCCGGGATCGCAGCCATTCAACGACGGGCGCTAAAAACGGTTCATGCGGTTCGATCAGCGAATCTGAGAAGTTCTGGGTGCAGCGGCAGGCTATGGCTGTTCGTGAGGAGGTGCGTGATGGAGAACTCGCCGACGTGTCGGGTGGTGCGTGACGACGACAGCTACGAGGGAAAGCAAGGATTGACCTATATGGCCGGAATTTCGGCCGAGCGAGTTGGCGCCCAGGCGATCTGTATGCATCTGTTGCGTTTGCCGCCCGGCGCACGCGCCAAAGCGCATCTCCATCAGTCTCACGAAACCGCGATCTATGTGCTGAGTGGGCGAGCCGGAATGTGGTTCGGCGAGAATCTGGCCGAGCATCTGGTGGTACAGGCCGGCGAGTATCTGTACATCCCGGCCGGTGTGCCGCATCTGCCGTACAATCCCGGCCCCACTGAAGCAGTGGCGGTGCTGGCGCGCACCGACCCGAACGAGCAGGAGAGCGTGCTGTTGCGGCCTGATCTTGATGCGATCCACGGCCCTGATGAAGTTGGCCCCGGTATGTAAGATACAGGGTCGGGCAGGCGATAGGGCATGGGCCTGCCCGGCTGTAGCCTGTCTCCGGTTGTCTAACTCCTGGCTTGCGGTTCCTGGCGCCCGTCGTCTGCATCCTCCGGCGGTATAGGCGGGGTTTCGTAGCTGGTGATCGTGCGTTCACGGCGAACGCTGCCGTCGGCGGCGGTGATGCGACGGACGTTGTGGATCTCTAGTCCGCCGTTCCGCTCGACGGGCGGATCGACGGCAACCGTGCGCCCATCGTTGCGGCCCCAGATGGTGAGACTGGCCCGGCCGCCGGTAACATGGGTGCTGAGATACAACCGGTGTTCGCTGTTGTTGGCAATCCGCAGATCAAGGCCGGGTAGATAGATCGCCGCGTCCATCCCCGGCAGATCGTCGTAGGCGCTGAGCCGGTAGCGGTGGGCCTGGCGCTCTACAATCGGCAAACCGGCCATCCACGCAGCCCGGTAGAGCAGTGTCGAAACGCTACAAATACCACCGCCGACCACATTGTTCACCACTTCGCCGCCGACAATCGCCGTGCCGGGTTTGTAGCCTGCCTCGGCTGTGATCGGCCCGATTGCGCCTAAGAAGCTGAATGTGCCGCCCGGCTCAATCATTACGCCGTCTAATGTCGCGGCCGCCAATTCGATATTGTGGCCGTCGTTGGTGTGGGGCGGGTAGTGGATTGAAACCGTTGCCAGCGCTGTGAGCGCCGGGCCGGGCATGCGTTCGGCCGGCGTGAGTGCGCGTTCGGCCAGCCATGATCCCAATGGTGCTTGCCGCACTTCATCCTCGCGGTAGCTCAAAATCGTCCGTTCGAAATACTGCACCAGCAACGCTTCTCCGGCGGCTGTGATCTCGACAAACTCCTGCGAGATCGGGTGGCCGAGCAACGCCGTGCCGCCGTTGTGCTGATGGTACCAACCAAAGGCGCCGCCGAGCGTATGCCCCGATGCGGCGACATACACGTATCCCGGCGCCGGAATGGTGTCGGCGGGCAACCAACTGAATGGCGGCTCGTGTTCGCGGCCGGCGGCCAGGATACTGCCGAGCCGCGTCGGCAGCACAACCGTGCCATGCAATTCCAACCGCGCATTGGTGAAATACTGCACCGGAATGCCGAGTTCTTTATCGGTAAGCCTGTCGCTCAACGGCTCGCCGAATCGCTCGATTCCACCGTGCGCCTGCACAAACTCCAGGAATATCCCATCGACGATAAAGCCGTTCCGATCGAGCACCGGCGCTGTCGCCGCCGCCGCCCGGCCTGGGAAAATTGAAAGTATCAATGCGCCAACAAGCAACATCGCCCGCATGATATGCCTCACCTACCCGGCGGCCCATACCGCCGCTCGCAGGTTGTACCGTCGAAAAGTCCACGATGATACGGGGAAAGGCAGGAAAGGTTTATGCATGTTGCTCCGTCCTTCTTATGCGAACGACAACATCCCCATCACAGAAGGAGAACGATCGTGCGACATACCCACCCCCTGGCAATGCTCGCTCTTTGTATGCTGTTGGTATTTACCGGCACAATGCCGGCAACTGCGCCGCGTGCCTATGCCGGCCCCGGCGACTCGCCGCCGCAGCGCAGTAGTGTGTATAACGGCAGCAGTCGCGTGCAATACACCTACCGCCCGGACTTCAACATTAGTGGTGCGATGACGATCGAGGCATGGGTGTACCGCGAGGATTCCGCCCGTTGCGAAACGATCCTCTCCAACAATTACGCCAACTCGTACTGGTTGGGTTTCTGCCCGCGCCCGCGTTTCTACCGCCTCGGCGGTTCGGCGATCGATGCAACCCGTGATGTGCCGGCCTATCAGTGGACGCATGTGGCGGTGAGCTACGACGGCGCCACGGTGCGCTTTTACATCGACGGCGAAGCGGCCGGTTCGGCGGCCCTTACGGCGAGCGGCAGCGGCGCGGCAAATCCGCTCATCGTCGGCGGCGACAGTGGCGGCTTTTACTTCGACGGCGCCCTGGATGAGGTACGGCTCTGGACGACGGCGCGTACCCAGGATGCAATTCAGGCCGGGATGTTCGCCGAGATCCGCGCTGCCGACGGCCTGTTGGCCGCGTTCGGCAATGGCGGCAACCTGGAGGAGATCGCCGGGATCAGCGGCAGCGTCTCGGGAACTGTTGCCACGCAAGTGATCGGTATGCTGCCGAGCGATTTAACGATCCCGCAACTGCCGATTGCGCCGACGATCGACGGGAGTGTGGCCGCCGCCAGCGAATATATCGGCGCCGAACGCATGGTGCTGCGCTACCGCGACGGCGAGACCCTGCGCGATATGCCCGCGTACCTGGGTTACGACGCCGACAATCTCTACATCGGCGTACGCTTCGACGACCCGGCCAGTATTGCCGTCGAAGATACGAACGACTACATCGCGCTCATGCTCGATCCGAACGGTTCGCGTGACGAATTGGCACAAGCCGACGATGTCCAGATCCGGGTGCCGCTCTACGCAAGTGCGCCGAGTTGGCTGGTTGGCGACGGAGCCGGCGGTTGGGTTGCACCGGCCGCGCCGCCGGAGTCCGGCCCCAGTGGCCTGTGGGATGCCGCTATCGGCTCCTGTGCCTCGGAGTTCGCGCCGCTGTGCGTCGAGATCCGGGTGAGCCGGTCGCTCTTTGGGCCTTTAAGTGAGATCGACAATCTGGCATTAGGACATTTCCGGCTCGATCTTGGTGGCGGCGACGCGGATTATCTGGCGCCGGGACAGGCCCAGGTCGCCGCGCCGGCTACATGGTCGCCGGTGGTATATGGCGGCTTCAGCGCAACCCTGCCGCGCGCACGCTTCTATGGTTGGGTGCATGATGTTGCGCTGGGATTTACCCCGATCGCCGGGTATGATGTGCTGCTTTACTACGGCTCGACGCCACTGTATCGCACGACAACCGGCGCCGACGGCAGCTTCTTCTTCAATGTCCCGATCCCGACCGGCGCAACCCTGCGGATCGCCATCCCCGGCTGCACCGGCTGTCGCTACGAGACTGCCACCAGCGGGCGAATCGATCTGGCGCCGACCAACCTCGGCTCGCTGCAAGTCGATTTCCCCGGCTGCGACAGCGGAACTTGTCGTTATGATACCGTGCAATTCCGCCTGTTGCAGCCGATCGGCGTGACCAGCATCACAGGTTACAGTGTTGATCGCGGTTCGCCGCCGGTGCGCCTGCGTAACGATAGCGACCTGCGTACACCCGCCACGCGGCTACGGATCAACGGCGTGAATCTGCACGAGGCGATGGATGTCTACCTGGCCCGCGACATCCTCAACTGCACCCAACGCCCGCCGCGCGACGAATGCGAACGGAGCATTGTCCCGGTGCTGGATCGGGCGCTCGACGGCACATGGATCGAGGTGGAAGTGCCTGAATTCGCGGCGCCGATCCCGTACGGCGGTTACTACTGGGGGATCTATGATCGCTGGGTGCGGCCCGGCAACTCGGGAATTGGTACTGCGCCCTGGATCTACGGCGCTGATTTCAGCCTCGTGCCGCCGAGCTACCCCGAGTTGTACGGGTTCGGCTTCGAGAACGAGGACGACGGCGCCGATATCGACGAGTTCTTGTCGGTGTACGGCAACAACGCCTATGTCTGCATCGGCCTGAAGGTCGGCGACACCTGCGCCGGCGTACGCGCTCCCGACCCGCTCTACTGGGGAATCTGGTTCCCGGTGTTCCACATCTGGATCGACCAGGCCAATGGCAGTTGCGTCGGGATGGCCGCCACCAGCCTGTTGATGGCTCGCTCGCTGCTTGATCCTGAGCGGTATGATGCAAACGTGTTGTATCCGGCTGGATTTACCACGATCGGTAAACCGAAACGCTGGGATTACGGCACCTTCGGGCCGGTCTTCCAGGCGCCCGCGCCCGCCAACAACTGGAGCGAGATTCGCCGCAATCACGGTGTGCAAACCAGTGCCGAATTTCTGTCGGCCAGCATCGACGGGATGATCGCTGGGCCGACTGCGGTATTGGCACAGGTACGATCGGCCCCAACCAACTATGTGTTGTGTATGTCGCCGGGGCTTGGTTCGGGCCATTGTGTGACACCATTTGGGGTTGAGGACATCAGCCCGACGCAGACCAACATCAAGATCTACGACAACAACTTCCCGAACAATCCGAACCGGATCGTCACGATCGACCCGAGCGCCGATACATTTACCTTCGCGCGTAGCAGCGGCGACTGGAGCGGTCGGATGATCTACGCAATTCCGATCAATGTCTGGCAGCGCGGGCGTTCCATGCCGCTCGACATTCCCGGCATCGTCACAACCGCGATTTTCGGCGCGGCCGACGGCATCTACAGCACCTCCGACGGCGGGCGCTGGGGCTTCGAGGATGACGGAACTGCGGTTGAGAGTATCCCCGGCGCAATCAGTTTCTCGCCCCTCAGCCAGGGCGCCGCAGCCGGCCGGGCCGCAGTTCTGGGCTTGCCGACCGCTGCGCCGTCACCCGAGGCGGATATTCGCACCCACGGCGGCGATTACCTGTTCTTCGCGATGCAAGACGGCGTGGTGCTGCAACTCGCAGTTGATGCTGCGACGGACGGCGAGCGTGACGCTGCGGCACTTGGTTACGACGGCGGGAGTTTGCGCTCGCTTACTTTTAGCCCGCAGAGCGAACGTAACGCAATCGAGCCGCGGGTGGGCATGGAGTTGGGTGAGCGGGCGCGTGTGCTGTTCCGCTGGCGTGGGCTGAATATGCCCGGCGGCAGCGGCGAGTTCACGGCCCTGCCCGAAGCCCGTGGTGCGGAGTTCAGCAATGATACCGGTAGTGAGCTGAGCTACGAGATTGTGTTGGAAGTGATCGACGGTGAAAGCGGCACGGCAGCCAGCCGCACCTTCGGCCCGTTCACCGTCCCAAATGGCGCAACCCATCGCATGGTTATCGCCGATTGGCCGGCGAGCACCCAGTTGCTTTCGACGATCGATCTGAATGGCGACGGCACCCCGGAGAGTAGTGCGCCGGTCACAGGCACTATCTGCACGCCGCAGGATACCGACGGCGACGGTGCGCCCGATCTGTGTATTGCCGCTGCGCCTGCTGTGAACAACACGATCTACCTACCGTTGCTGGCCAAATAGGCGAGCGGAAGATCTTTTATCGATGTGGTTGGGCGACTTTGCCGCCCAACCACATCGAAATGATCGTCTTTACCGTATTTATAATTGAACATATGTTCGTATGGTATACTTACCCTGAATCCATTCAAGCAACCAATGGATAGATCACCGAACCAATACGATCCACTCGGTTATGGTTTCGCGGTTCTTACCGTAGGCACCGACAAAAATGACATCGCCGTCCATATCATGGCTCGGTTCGAAGGAAACGATCTGGAAGCGATCATCAACAGCTTGGATCGGCGGACAGGTCAGCCCGGCATCTGCGAGGATGAGCATAAAGTGTATGAAGCTGCGAGGTGGAGCATGACGTTTGTGAGTCCGCTCACGATCGAGCCGGCGACATTCACCGATGAGTTGCAGTTCGTGATGGATTGCTTGCGCGAGGTGTTGCACGATGTTGGTGAGCCGGAACTCGCCCGCGTGCTGCCATGGAATGATGGTGATACGTCGCCGCAGCTCACTGCGGTCTCGCCTGAGCGGCTGGTACAGGCACTCTCGATCGCGTTTCAGTTGCTCGCCATGGTTGAACAGCGGGCGGCGGTACAATACCGGCGTAATCTTGAAACACGTCAGGGTCTGCCGGCGGTGCCGGCACTCTGGGGCGATACCCTACAGCAATTGCAAACATGTGGCCTCAAAGACCGTGAAATTGCCGCCGCCCTGCCTGAGATGCAAGTCGAGATTGTGTTGACCGCCCATCCAACCGAGGCCAAGCGTGCGACGGTGTTGGAGCATCATCGGGCGATGTACCTTATATTGGTGCGCCGGGCCGATCCCCGTTGGACACCATACGAGCAACAGGCGATCCGCCGTGAGATGCTGGCCCGCCTGACGACACTCTGGTGCACCGGCGAAATCTTTCTTGATAAGCCCGATATTGCCTCTGAACGGCGAAACATTATTCATTACCTGCGCTCGGTCTTCCCGGATGTGCTCACCTTGTTTGATGAGCGCTTGCGCCAGGCCTGGGCCGCCGCGCAGTTCGATCCCTCTTTGCTTGCCGATCCGGCCCAACTGCCGCAGATCTACTTTGGAACATGGGTCGGCGGCGATCGGGACGGGCATCCGTTTGTGACCGCCGAGGTAACGCGGGAGACATTCGCTGCGTTGCGCTTGCAGGCATTACGCCTGCTTGAAGATCAGTTGCGCGAGCTGGCGCGTTTCCTGAGCCTATCGGATCAGTTGCAATCGCCGCCGCCGCCGTTACTCACCCGGATCAGTGAGTCCGCGATCAGGCTTGGGAGTGTCGGGGCTGTGGCAATTGAGCGAAATCCGAACGAACCATGGCGTCAGTGGTTAAATATGATGTTGGCCCGCTTGCCGCTGCCGGAAAATCAAACCGCCCACCACTACACCAGTGTCGCCGAACTCAGCGCCGATCTCGAGGTGCTTGCCGCAGGGTTGGAAACCATCGGGGCCAAAATCCTCGCCGAACAAACGGTGCATCCGGCGCTGCGCAGTGTACGCACCTTCGGATTTCATCTGGCGACGCTTGATATTCGTCAGAACAGCCGCGTCCATGATCTGGCGCTGAGCCAGTTACTTGCCGCCGCCGGCTTCACCGAGCACGATGTCCTGGCATGGGATGAGCCGCGTCGCCTGGTGTTACTGGAGCAAGAGTTGGTTTCGCCACGGCCTTTTACTCGTGCGGAAGACGGGATTGGCCCGGAAGCCGACATGGTCTTGAGCAGCTATCGTACGCTCGTGGCTGAGTTGCGTGCCCATGGGCCGGACGGCATCGGTGGATTGATCGTCAGTATGACCCGTAGCGTCGCCGATCTGCTGGCGGTCTACCTTTTTGCCCGTGAGGTCGGATTGCTGATGGATACGCCCGCAGGCCCGGCTTGTCCGCTCACGGTGGTGCCGTTGTTCGAGACGATCGATGATCTGGAACGCAGCCCGCAGATTCTGGCCGCGTTTCTCGATCACCCATTCACCAGGCGTAGTTTGGAAGCGCAACGCAGCTTGCGTGGCGGGCGCGATCTGGTGCAGCAGGTGATGGTAGGTTACAGCGACAGTAACAAGGACGGCGGCCTGGTTGCGAGTTTGTGGGCGCTTTATCGGGCGCAGGCGGCCCTGGCTGAAGTAGGTCGGGCGCGGGGTGTGCGGGTGCGCTTCTTTCACGGCCGCGGCGGTACGATCAGTCGTGGCGCCGGGCCGATCCATCGCTTTCTGAAAGCGCTGCCCGCCGGCGCGGTGGGTGGTGATGTGCGTCTGACCGAGCAAGGTGAGACGATCGCCCAGAAGTATGCCAATCGGGTGACGGCCGGCTATAACCTGGAATTGCTGCTTTCCGGCGTAACACGGGCGGCTCTGTTGGAGCGCCACGTTTCCAACATGCCCCACGAACTTGAGCCGGCGATGGATCAGCTTGCCGCCTGGAGTCGGACTGCCTACACTGAACTCCTCACAGCCGACGGATTCTTGCCATTCTTTCGCCAGGCCACCCCGGTCGATGCCCTGGAAGAGAGCCGGATCGGATCACGCCCGGCTCGGCGCACCGGTCAGGCGACATTAGCCGACTTACGGGCGATTCCCTGGGTGTTTAGTTGGAGCCAATCGCGCTTTTTTCTCTCCGGCTGGTATGGCGTCGGCACGGCACTGGCGCAACTTCAACAGCGCGATGCGGAAAGATTTGCAGCATTAGGACAACACCTGATTACCTGGGCGCCGTTGCACTATATTCTGAGTAATGCCGCCACCAGTGTGGCGATCGCGACCGCGAGATTATGGAGTGGTATGCCGCCCTGGTGGATGATCCGGCGGTGCGACAGGCCATACTCCAGCGCATTCTCGTGGAGTACGAGCGCACGCAACAGATGCTGGAACTGGTGTATGGTGCGCCATTGGCCGAGCGACGGCCGAATGTGCAGGCGATGGTGCAGGTGCGTGCGCCGGGTTTGCGTGTATTGCACCGCCAGCAGGTCTCGTTGCTGCGAGCCTGGCGCACCCGGCGTGCCCGCGGCGACAATGCAGCCGATCTTTTGCCGCAATTGTTACTCACGATCAACGCAATCGCCGGTGGCCTCGGATCAACCGGGTAAGCTGCGACGCGCGTTGTTTGCTTACGCCTTGCGTGCGGCAAGTTGTTCCAGCAATCGGCAGTACTCCACCGCTTGCACACTCCACTTGATCCGGTCGTACACCTGGGTTGCGTTACGGGCCAGGGTTGCGCGGCGCTCCGGCTGCCGGTAGAGACTCAGTGCAATACGGGCCAACTCTTCCGGATCGTTGTTGTCGAAAAAGGCGATGCACTTGTCGTCGAAGTAATCTTCGAGCGCGGTCGAGCGGCTGATGATCGCCGGCTTATCGATCGAGATATACTCGAACATTTTGGTGGTATGTACCCAGCGGGTGGCCGCATCCTGACGCAGTGTAACCAGGCCGACATCGGCGGTTTGCAGCGCCGCCGCAAGCTCGGCATATGGCGCGAAGCCACGAAAGCGTACGCTGCCGTTCAGCCCGAGATCTTCCGCCAGGGCTTTGAGTGGCTCCAGGGCTGTGCCTTTGCCGAAAATCTCCAACTGCGCGTCCGGAATCTCGCGGCGCAGGATCGCCATTGCGCGCACAGCGGTGTCGATCCCGTAACGATCCTCAATTGAGCCGTGGGTGATCAGATGAAATGAGCCATTCGACGATCGCACAGGGTTATCGACGCCGGTGATGAAACGATCGTGCTCCGGTGTATTCAGGGTTACCGTGAATGTTTCGGCCGGCGCCCCGCGCGCCACAAAGACACGGATCATCGCTTTGTTGCAGGTAACGGCGTAATTCGGCGGCCGAACGCTCGATCCCGAAGCGCTGCTGCAAGGCCTGGATCGCCGGCCCGCTTTCGGCGATCTCGGCATAGGTATTCTTGAGCCGAACGGCATATTCCAGCAGTCCATAATCAAGATCGGCCGAACGGGGTGAGACACGCATGGTGGCGGTGGCGCTATAGTTTGGCGTGAGCAGCCATGCGCCTGCGGCGGCAACCGCAATTGCGGCGATCACCGTGAACACGATAATCCAACGCCGGCGTAGCAAGATGTCAACATAATGTTGTAGATGCATAGGTTGTCGCATTCGCTTGCGACTGGTTGCAGCGGTGAGAGGGATGTTTGAATCGGGGTGCCGCCCGCAAGCAGCCGGATCCTGACAGCATGTTTCGTCCACGCAGCCCTAATAATCCATACAATCGGCGGGGAGTGCCGGTTCAGGACATTGCGTAACTGCGGATATAGCGATCCTATCCGGGTTGTGCAGTCGGTTCTGCGTACTGTTACCGCAGTTCCTGGTTCTGGGTTTTCGGTTCTGGTAGGATTGCTATAGCAGGAAACAAGGGCATCATGGCCGGGATGTTCCTGCTGTCGATGATTGGCAAGACGCGTTCCAAGAGTTGTGCTATCGACACCGCAATCAGGACGTTATGAAATTGGAGGTTGAGTTGAAATGTAAACCGGACGAATCTGATAGAGGGTAACTCCACAGCTCAAAAATACCATAGCACGGGCGCGATAGCTTGATCAAGCCAACTACACGCTATCGATAATGAATACTTTGTTATATAATTCGCACGCTCTACCCACTCGGTGCTGCTTTTGAATGCTAAGAAACAACTTTTAGCCCTATGGATCGTACCTGGTGAATTTTGGTGTCCGGCCTTTGGCTACTGTCCGGTTTCCAAGGCGATGTTGAAAACAAAGATTGATTCCCTTGTATGTTACAATCCAGTTGTGAGCGATCATGCTGATGATATGCAACTCTATGCCGCCTGCGGCGATGAGGGTAGTCTACGCCAGGTAGATGCCTTCGAGCAGTTGTGGGCATTCTTGTACCGTCGCGCATGGGCGATGGTGCATGATCGCCGCAGCGCTGAGCAACTCGCCGCCGATTGTACCCAGGTGGCGCTGATCAAAATCCATCGCAGCTATGGGCAATGCCGTGAGCCGGAGCGCTTTCGGGCCTGGGCGGCCCAGATTATGCGGCGCACGGTGATCGATGAGCTACGCCGGCCTGAACATCGGCCGCAAGTCGATCTTGAGGTTGCCGCCGCGCTCCCGTCCGATAATCCGTCACCGGAAGCGATCCTGGCTGATGCCGATCTTGCGCGTGTGCTCCGTGCAGCGATCACGGGCCACGGCCTGAGTGATCGCTCGCAGCGGGTGGTGATCGGACGCTTTTTCGCCGAGCAAAGCGATGAAGTACTTGCCGCTGCCGAACAAGCCCTGGGTGCCGCGGATCTGCGGCCAAGCCACATCCAGGTTACGCGGGCCAAAAATCTGGCTAAACTGCGCGCCGATCCGGCGCTGCTGGCGCAATTGCAGGATCTCCTTGCCGGTTAAGGAAAGGTTTTCCCACAGCCCCGCGTCATTATAGTAGCAGATGCGCGGTCGCCTGTTCAGAAGGCCGGTGTACACAGTCGCTTCGCCAGGCGGATGAGCCGCCGCTATGAACCGAACCACAGTAAGGATACGGCTATGGCCGAAGGAGAGCACAACCGGGCAGCGCAGCGTTTGGCGGAGATCCTGACGGTCGGCCATGATCCCGCCGCCTGCATGGCGTGCCTGGACAATCTGGAATTGTATGTCGCCGCGCAACTCGCCGGCGATGATTACCGCGCCCGCTTCCCAATCGCGGCCGATCATCTTGATCGTTGCGTCGAGTGTGCCGAAGCCTACGCGCTCACCTACGACGATCTGCTTGAAGCGCTGCAACCGGCGCCGGATCTGCCGTTGCCGACGCCTGATTTTAGTTTTCTTGAACCGTATGCCGCCGGTGCATTAAGCCCCGCTGCGTTGCGTCGCAATCGAACGACCAGCTTGCCGAAGCTGATCGCCGCCGCCCTTACACCCCTGGCAAACGGCCTGCGCTTGCAGCTTTCTCAGGCCATTCTGGCGGCCCTTATGCCGCCGGTGCCGTTAGCGCTCCGAGATGCCGCCGAGCAGGCGCCCCTCACGGAGCTTTTGATCCCTGCGCCCGCTCCCGGGATCGCGCGCCTGGAACTACGGATTTATGCCGATCTGGTTGATCCGGCGCGGCGTGATCTGCGGGTGCGCGTCGAGCTACCCGATCGCGACTGGCCGGATCTGGCCGGGATTGGGTGTACGCTGCACCTCTCGACAGGTCCGTATCAGATCATCAGCGACCCATGGGGCGAGGCGGTCGTTACCGGCATTCGGGCCGAGGAACTGGATAACCTTGCGCTGGAAATACGGCGCCCGTAGCGCAAAAAAACAGCTTGTTCCAGCCTGCCGCAGGCAGATCATCCCGTTACGTCGGCGGCTCGCCCGAGTGATTGCCTAACGCGTGTAATCTGATAGGCGGCCCAGAACTCAGGCGCGCTGAAGGGTTGGCTGCCGTCGGCTCTGGTATACGCTCGCAAGGCTAGTTGGGCCGTGCGTAACATCGCCGCCGGGTAGGGTTGATCGCCGGCTGCTTCGAGTTCGCGGTAAAAATACTCCATCAATAAGCGGGCCGATTCATCCTCGACCGGCCATTGGGTCACCAGAACTGCCTGTGCGCCGGCGCTTAGAAAGGCTCGCACCAACCCGATCGGTTCATCGCCGCGCAGCACCCGGCTCATCCCGCTGCGGCAGGCGCTCAATGTAACCAGTTCGGCGTGTAAGCGTGGCCCGGCCAGCACATCAGCCGCCGTAAGGCGCTGTCCATCGCCCAGCAGCAGCGCCGATTCAAGCGGTTCATCGAGCCGGAATTCGCCGTGGCATGCCAGGTGTAAGCGCCGATAGTGCGGTGCTTCGGCCAGTAATCGCGCTGCGGCGTCGGCCCCCGGCGCAAACAGGTCGCCGCCGCAAATCCGTACCACCACCTGGGCCTCGACAGCGGTATGGCGCAAGTCGCCGCTGTCGTCGCCAAGCGCCAGACACATGCGCGCTGCGCTCGCGCTGGGTTTGGGCGAGCGCAGTAACATCGTGACACTCGGCGTATAACTCAGTTCGAGCGCCTGCTCGATCAGTGCTGTGCCGTCGGGATGGTGCAGCGCGACAAAGGGTAATTGGTGCAAGGGGCCGTGCGGCACGATCGTGACCCGCTCGGCGCTGCGCAGCAGATCGCTTACCGGGCCGAACAGGGCCTCGGAGCAACGCCGCAAAATCGCCGGCCGTAAAAAGCGCCTTCCGTCGCTCAGGTATGCCGAGGTTCCGTGGAGTATATTCGGATCAAGTGGACAGATGTGGGCGCGTAATCCGCTGTGGGTAAGTGCGAAAAGCACAATTCCGGCCGGCACCGCCACCGCTTCACGGACGCCGCTTGCCTCGGGTGGAATCGCTGCCAGCAGCGCTCGTTCCGGCCCGGCCACACCTGTTGTAAAGTAGGCCAGTACCAATTCGCCCGGCTGCAGGGCCGCACATGCGCTCGCCGCATCGATCGGCATAACCGGTTCGGCAACTGCGCCGGCCCGCCGCGCCAGCAGATCGGCAAAGGCGCGCGCGCGCGCACGCTCGGCATAGTGAAAGGCCGTGGCCGGATCATCGTCGGCAAGGGCGGACAGCACACCCTCTTCGAAAATTGTCTGCCAGCGCCCCATCAACCCGATCAAGAGTCCCTGGTCGGCCAGGGGCGCCCGATGGGCCTCGACGGCTGCGGCCGCTTCAGCCAGATCAGCGCGCGCTGCGGCATGATCGCCCAGCCGGCGCCGCGCATGTGCTACGCGGTAACGCAACATCGGCGCAATATCACTTCGCCCGATGTTGGCGGCCAGTTCCAGTGCCGCACCATACTCCAGCAGCGCCGCCTGCTCGTAGCCCTGCGCCTGTTGGGCCAGTCCACGATGCAGCAGCGTATCCACCACATACACCCGCGTCTCCATCAGGTCGAGCGCAACGGCAAAACTGCCTAACGCATCGGCAACTGCGCCGCTCAGCAGTTGCACCTCGCCGATATTGTTGCGCACCCGGCCCAGCAGATCGGCGGCATCGGCGGCGGTGAAGACCAGTGCCGCCGCTTCGGATGCCGCCAGCGACTCGTTCCAGCGTCCCAGGTCACGATACACCAGGCCCAATTCCATACGGCTCAACGCACCGCGATACTCGTCGCCCAGGGCTGCAAAGCGTTCGGCGGCGGCCAGAAATGCTTGCTCGGCAGCGGCATAATCCTGTAATTCATAGGCTAAAATACCGCTGTTCAGTAATGCCCTGGCATGGCGCCCGGTATCGCCGCGCCGCTGCCAGATCGTCATACTCGCGTCGTACCAGGCGCGGGCCTGCTGATAATCGCCTTGCATACGGGCGAATACCGCGCCGCTGTTCAAGGCGCGCCCACGCACCCCTTCGTCCAGATCAGGTTCGTTCAGCAAGGCGGCAAATCCGCTGCGGGCCTCGGCCAGTTGATCGCGCAGCCCGGCGCCGAGCGCACGGTAAAAACGGAGCAACTGACGGTGTCGGGCCAGATACAATTGCGCAAGCGGAACTTGCTGCACCAGTTCAGTCAATTCCGTCGGCGCCTGCTGGATCGTCAGTTCAAGTGTTTGTTCAAGTAGTTCGACATAACGCTGCTCAGACGCAGGATCGTCGCTCAGTAAGTGGCTCGCCAGGATGGGTAAGATTGCCGCCAGTGTTGTCCGGCGGCGCGCCGGCTCCAGATTCACCAACGCCGAATCA
Source organism: Oscillochloris sp. (assembly GCA_012032775.1). GTDB lineage: Bacteria > Chloroflexota > Chloroflexia > Chloroflexales > Chloroflexaceae > JAAUQO01. The sequence continues at coordinate 64,517 of JAAUQO010000002.1, forward strand.
TCACCGGCGGCGAGTGTCTGGGCAACCCTGTGTAATAGCTGGTCTGCGTGATCGTTCATACTACCCCGGCAATCAGGAAAGGTCTGCTCGCTTTAGCTCGTCATGGGGTTGGGAGTGTAGGTATAGCCGGTTTTTAAATACATGTCAAACGACCCTGATAGACCCTGTATCCTGTATCCGTACCCTTAGCCTGTACCTGCATCCGCAATCTGAAGGAGATATGCATGCTCCGTTCGCTCTTGTTGATGCTGATTCTGGTGGCGCCGCTGGCGTTCATCGCACCTACCGCAGCACAGCCGGATGGGCCGCCGATCGCGATCGATCTCACGGTATCATTAGAATGGGAGCCGGGCGAACTCACGCTTGCCGAAATACTGCCGGCCGATTGTGCTTCACGCAGCAACACCGCCTACAGCGAAGATCTACGCCAGGGGTTACGTGCGGCAGCCGCCTATTTGTACAGTTACACCCGCGGCACGATCACACTCGGCAATGTGCAGATCTTCAGTGGCGGCGCCCAGTGGGAGCAGGCCGATATTCGCGTGCTGGCGAGTAGCGGCTACCGGCCGAGTGCATTCGTTGGCGGCAGTGTCGCTACCCCGACTCTGCGCGAGGTTACGCCCGGTCGAGCCGTGATCTACTACCCCGGCCCAACGCTGCTCGGCCGGCTCTGGGATGGTAATCCCGAGCGGCGTGGCGCCCGTTGCGGCCCATGGTCGTCGCCGTCCGGCTGGCGCACGATCGGCCACGAATTGGCCCACCAGGTGCTGTTTCTCTACGATCAGTATGCCACACTGGAAGGCGCACCCCGGCGCTGTAGCTTCACCGGTTTGGCGCGCAATGTACGCCCGAATCTGCTGGGCGGCGCCGATACGCTGATGTCCTACCATTACAGCGCCGATGAATTGTTGCTTACTTCCCCGGCCGGAAATCCGGCCTGTGCCGGTACCGCGCACGAGCACATCTACGCCGATCGCAGTGAGTGGCAGGCGCTGCGCACCGTATTCCCGTCTCTGCCGGAAACCCCGCCGCCACCTCCAGGTTCCGATCTGCCGGAACTGCTCGGCGAGATCGATCGGCTTGGACTGGCCGATGTGCAGTTCGCCACTGCGCCACCGGATCGCGATACAACGGCGCCATTGGTACTCACTGCACCTGCGCCCGCGCCCGCCACGCCGGTCTACGCCGAAGTGTATCTGGTCGAGCGCGACCCGAATAATGGCTTGCAGCAGATTATCGGTCAGGGTTGGGCGTTGCCCGGCGAATCCATTGCCCCGCCGCTGCTGGGAATCGCGCCGCAGAATGCCAGCCGGGCGGTCGCATTTGTCGAAGATGTTTCGGGCGGCATGCGCTACGCAAGCCCGCCGAGTGATAGCGGTGCCGGCATCGAGCCTGCAACGGCCGCCGTCAATCTCGGCCTCAGCGCAAGCACCTGGCGTCCGCAGATCCGGATTATCCCCGAACTCCGGCCGACACTGGTGCTGAGCCAGGATGTGCGGGCAACCGAGGTTGCTGCGCTCCGGGTGGAATTGCAGGATTGCAACCGCATGACGAAGAACGTCGAGTTTACGTACTGCCCGGCCGGCGGCAGATGCAGCGGCCCCGCCCTTGTTACCGCCGACGGGGACAATATACTGCGCTACACCTTCTACTTCCCGCTGACAAACGGCGCGGCGCCGGCAGCCAGTGTCCGTGGCTATATCCACGCCCGTGAAACGAGTCGTGGTGAAGAGGCGGTGGTCTGGTATCAAATCGGCGGCGGTGTGGGGCCGGCCCACGGCGATGCCCATGCACCACTGGTAGACGGCCTGTTGAATACCGATCTTGCGCCGGCAACACCCGGCCCCGCGCGTGATTCGCGGTTGCTCCACAGCCCTACCGCAGTTTGTACGCAATTGCCGGTTACTTCAGGAGTAACGATCTTAGGCAGTCCGTTCAATGTCGAGCCGGTTGTCGCGACCGAGCAGCAAAGCCGCAGTTGGGGCAGCGATCCGGCTGATCCGCCGCTCAGTATCAGAATGGGCTACACGCCCGATCTTCTGGCGCGCCTGGGGGTGAATGAGGAAGATCTGGTGTTGTTGCGTTTGAACGCCGATAATCCGCAATTCCCGCCGTTTTGGGAACTGGTCTCGCCGTTGCAACTTGCCGGACACGATCGCGAGCTTGATTGGCTGGCGCTGAACGCAATTCCATTTCGCGGCGCAGGTGCGATCGTGGCCCTTGGTTACCGCAATACACACCGGCTGGGCTTGCCGTTGCTGGCGCAGCCCTGAACAAGCTTGTCACACATCGCCAATACTGTTGCGCCCTGTTCCTGCCAGCGCCGCCGGCCGAGCATGCCTTCGAGCAGATGCACCAGGCTCTCGTACGAGTTAAAGCTGGCCTCGATCTGATCGGGCAGGCGCACCAGCGTACCGCGATAGTGCTTGTCGAGACACAGAGCCAACGTGTACCCGGAAACCGTAATGTGTGTGCTCATCGGCTTTTCCACTGCTTCCATATCGTTTGTTGATCGAACGGCTATCGTATGTGTGTGATCCGTCACAATCTTGTGGTCTTACGATAGCCGCTCCAACCGCCTGTTCGATCAACCTGCGGGTGGATGTTGGGTGGATCCGGGCTCATACTGCATCAGTTCTGCGCCGCATTCGTCCCGGTTGACCATGCCTTGCCGCGCGTGCTATACTGCGGTGCATATGTCGCCTGTGCCGAATTGGCGCTAACGTTTGAAAGAGTGAGGTTTGCCATGGCGCAGCCGCGTCTGGTAATTGCGGACGATGAGTCGATCATCCGCATGAATTTGAAAGAAACGCTCGTAGGTCTGGGCTACCTTGTGGTAGGCGAGGCCGGCGATGGCGTATCGGTGATAAATCTGGCTCGTGAGTTGCGGCCTGATCTGGTGTTGATGGATATCAAAATGCCCAAGCTCGACGGTATCCAGGCGGCTAAAATTCTCACCGAGGAGAAGATCGCGCCGGTGCTGCTGCTGACCGCATATTCCGATCGGGATCTGGTTGAGCGGGCCAAAGAGGCCGGCGTAGTCAATTATGTGGTCAAGCCATTCCGCGAGGCCGAGTTGCTGCCGGCGATTGAAATTGCGATGGCCCGCTATCAGGAATTCCTGGAGATGGATACCGCAATCTCCGATCTGAAGGAGACACTCGATACGCGTAAGTTGGTTGAGCGCGCCAAGGGCATCTTGATGGACACGCAAGGTCTTAAAGAGGCCGAAGCCTTCCGCAAGATCCAACAACTGTCGATGAATACCCGGAAATCGATGAAGGAGATCGCGCAGGCGATCTTGTTGGCAAACGAGATCTAGTTTCTGTGTCCGATCAGACGCCTACTCCGGCGGGAAACCATTCCCCCTTCTTTGGTCGCATTGCGGCTGCACTGCCGTTTGTTCTTACGGCAGTCGCAGCCGTCTTTGTGAGTCTTGCGTTTCAATTTTTCCTTCGCCCCGATCCTGCCCCGGCGGTCTTTTTCACCGTGACCCCAGCCGCTCCTTCCAGCGCCGCAGTTGCCCCAACTGCTGCTGAAGTGCGCCCTACGCCAAGCCCCGCGCCGACCCCCCGCGAGGGTGATGTGGGAATATTGCGGCTGGAAGTGATCGATCTGGAGGAGGAGGATCGCCGACTCTGGACGGCGTTGTATTTGCTGCGTGCCGCTGCACAGATCGACGACACGATTGTGGTTTTACAGGTGAATGATTTCGGCGAGGCTGATCGCACCCTGATGGCGGCCCGCCGTTCGCTCGACCGAGCCTATGAGTTGAGTAGCGAGCAGGACAAAGGCCCGATCGACTCATTTCGCCTGCAAGCCGGCCAGATTCGCGATGATCTCGGGCTGCGCCCGGAAGGCGCCGATCGCCGCTTGCGCCAACTCCGCCAACTCATCCTTGCCCTTGTAGACGAAACGACGGAGTAACGCCGGGTCGAGTCGCAAGATTTTGTGGTTCGACCCGGTGTCGCCGCACCGCTCATGCCTTCACATACGGCAACAGAATCGTGAATCGACTCCCTTCGCCCAGCGTACTTTCAACATGAATACGCCCACCGTGTAGTTCTATAATCTGGCGCACAAGGGCTAAGCCAAGGCCACTGCCGCCCTTTGCTCGCCCGGAAGAGGGACCGATCTGCTCGAACGGTTCGAAAATTCGGTCGAGATCGGCGGCGGCAATCCCGATTCCGTTATCGATAACATGGATGACGATCTGTTCCGGATTGTCTGCGTTATCCAATGCGATCACGATTTGTACATGGCCTTCTAATGGTGTGTAGCTTACTGCATTGGCCAGCAGATTGATCAATGCCTGCCGGATGCGCAACTCATCGAGTATGACTTGTCGCTCGCGTAGTTCCGGTATGATCGTACTGCTTAATTTGATCCGCTTGCGGAGTGCCTGTTCACGCACAAAAATCAGGCTATTTTCGGCCAACCAGGTCAGATAAACCGGCTCGGGGACAATCTCCAGTTTACCCGAGGCGATCTTGGCCAGATCGAGAATATCGTTGATCAGGGTCAACAAATGCCGGCCGCTCTGGTCGATCGTCTCAATCGCCTGTTGTTGCCGATCGTTGATGGGGCCGTAGATCCCTTCCTGAAGCGATTCGGCCATACCCAGAACGGCATGGAGCGGCGTACGTAGCTCATGGCTCATTGCGGCAAGAAATGTGTCTTTGGCCCGCGTCGCCTGCTCCAGTTCGATATTCACCGCCATAAGTTGCTCGTTGGCGGTTTGTAGCTCGGCGGTACGTTTCGCGACAATACTTTCAAGATCGCGGTTAAGCTGTTCCAGCGATCGAATGGCGCGTTGGCGCTCTAATTCGGCTGCCGCGCGGGCGGCGAAAAGTTGCAGCAACTCCATTGCGCGCTGTGGCGTTTGCAGTGGGCGCCGCGACAAAATACACAGATTGCCGAACGGACGACGGTTCAAGTCGTAGAGCGCAATGCCAAGGTAGCTGGTGGCATGCTTCCAGCCGGGGATATCAGGCAGTTGAAACGATTGCTGTAAGCTGTCGGGTTGAATAAACAGGCCGTCGCGCAGGGTTAGCGAACAGGGGTTACCGGCAACCGCATACGAAAATGCCGGTTGCAGGCTGCCCTCCGACCAGGAAGCGAGCGTATGCAGTTGATCGTTGACCAACTCATTCACCAGCACTATATCGACAGCAAGGGCCTGCGCAATATGTTGCACCAGCGCGGCAAAAAATCTGCGCCGGTCACCCCGGCGGTGCCGGCAATCAGCGCCTGCAAGGCAGCCTCGATTCGCCGACGCTCGCGGCGTCCGCCGGCCTCACGGATCTCGCGTCGAATCGCCTCCGATAAACGCTCCAGGCGATCCTTCATGACATAATCATGGGCGCCGGTGCGCATTAATTCAACCGCATGCTGTTCACCGATGGTGCCGGAAACCACAATAAAGGGCAGATCTGCGCCGTGCTGTTGGACGATGCGCAAGGCCTCTTGAGCGCCGAAATGCGGCAGTTGATAATCGGCGATAATAACATCCCAGGAACGGCGGGCCAGGGCGCTGCTCAGTCCCTCCGCCGTCTCGATCCGTGTTACCGAGACATTGAAGCCGCCTCGTTTGAGGGCGCGCAGCACCAGAAGTGCATCATCGTCGGAGTCTTCAATGTGCAGCACGCGCAACGGCTCTTCCATGATTGGCCACTTCCTATGTGGGGCGTGGAATGAGTCGATTGGAACCGTACCACCGCCACAGATCATCATACCCCTTACGGTAACTCATTCAATAAAATCCAATACAGGCCGAGTTGCTGTACTGCTTCACGAAACTGATCGAAATCGACCGGCTTGCGCACGTAGCTGTTGGCGCCGAGGTTGTAGCTCTCCAACATATCACGTTCTTCACTTGATGAGGTGAGGATCACGACGGGCAACCGGCGAGTGCGATCCTCGGCTCTGATCCGGGTCAGCACTTCCAATCCGTCGATTTTCGGTAGTTTCAGATCGAGCAGGACAACGCTTGGTAACGGCGGCAGTTCGCTATTGGCTGCCGGTATGAACAGATAGTTTAATGCTTCTTCGCCGTTGTGAGCCACAATAATATCGTTGGCGATATTGCTGCGGCGCAAGGTGCGAACCGTGAGCAACTCATCGTCGGGGTTGTCTTCGACCAGCAGAATTGAGCGCGCGCGTTGCATCAGAGTTCCTTTCCCGCCGGAAATGTAAAGAAGAAACTGGCGCCGTGATCAAGGGCGCTTTCAGCCCAGATCTGTCCTCCGTGGCGGTGAATCACGCGTTGCACCGTCGCCAGTCCGATTCCGGTGCCGGGAAATTCATTGGTGTCGTGAAGGCGTTGAAATACGCCGAAAAGCTTGTGGCTGTACTTCGGGTTAAAGCCGATTCCGTTATCGCTGATCCTGTAGACGAGTCCGTGGTCGGATGGCTGTGCGGCCAGGGTAATGCGGGCCGGATTGCGTTTGGAGGAGAATTTCCAGGCGTTGGAGAGCAGATTTTCCAGCGCTACCCGAATCAGGTTGCGATCAGCCCAGATGCGCAAATTGGGTTCGATCTGTACTTCTACCACCCGTTCGGGCGCCTCGATTTCGAAAAACGTGATGATACGCTCGGCTTCCTGGCTTATGTTCACCCAGGTGTATTCCATCTCAGTACGGCTAACCCGCGAGAGGCGCAGCAGATCGTCGATCAGATCGCTCATGCGCCGGACGCCGGTTCGGATGCGGGTCAGATAGTCGCGGGCTTCCGGTGCAAGCTGTTCCTCATAATCCTCGACAAGGGCCTGGCTGAAGCCGTCGATCGCCCGTAGCGGCGCCCGCAGATCGTGTGAAACCGAATAGGCGAAGGCTTCCAATTCCTGGTTCGCCGCTGCAAGTTGCGTACCCGCTTCCCAGAGCCGGATCTCGACCTCTTTGCGCTCGGTGATGTCCAGTGTTGTACCGACTAAGCGGTTGAGGCGCCCCGACAGATCGATCAACGGTTCGCCGCGGGCCTGGATATAGCGTACTTCGCCGTTGGGATGTAAGAGGCGCAACTCGATATTGTACGATTCGGCGTAGGTCAGGGCACGCTCAACCGTCTGGGCGTGCTTCTCGCGGTCGTCAGGAAGATACATGGTCTGAAGTTCGTCGAACGTAGGCGGGCCTAAAGCCTGATCGCGGCCGAAGATGCGGTACACTTCGTCCGACCAGGTAATGGCGCCGATCTTCGGGTCAAACTCCCAACTGCCCATGGCGGCGATCCGCTGAGCGGCTTGCAGATGCGCTTCACTCCGCCGTAACCGTTCGGTCTGGATCTGAAGGTTGGTGACTTGTTCGGTCAGTTGCTGAGTCAGGTCTTGATTCTGGCGCACAAGCTGGGCGTAGTTCATATGGTCAAGCAGGTTGGCCGCCATCAGGATACCGAGCACACGCTTGTGATCGTCAAGAACAACCAGGTGGCGCACGCGATGATCGCGGAGCAGTTGGAGCGCTTGCTGGACGGCGCTGATCTGGCTGCGCGAATAGGTAAGCGCCGGTACACAAATGGCGCCGGCGGTTGTTGTGGCCGGATCGTAGCCTTCGGCCAGTAACCGCATCACCAGCGCCTCGGTTACAATCCCGCAAAGGCAATTATCGGCGATAACCAGGACACACGAACCGCGTTCGGCCGAGGTATGCGATTCTTGCCCCATTCGCTTGATAACGTCGCCAAGCGATTCGTGGGGTTCGGCGGTTAATGGTGCTGCGATGATAACCTGATCGATATCCAAAGCCGCATTGAATAAGGTGTGCATTGAGATACAATTCTGAAACGACCTGGGCGAGAAGGAAGCCTCAAATCGTATGATACCAGATTCTCTTTTCGATTCCACCCTTTCGATTTTAGTGCATCCGGATTGGTAATTCATGGGGCAATCTATGCGTTATAACTATTTTCTTAGGGATCTTAATCATATGAGTCAGGCTGATTTTGTTGCGGCAATCGGCCATGTGTTCGAACATTCGGCCTGGATTGCCGCCGCCGCCTGGATGCAGCGTCCGTTTGCCGATCGGGCCGCCTTGCATCAAGCAATGGTGCGGGTTGTGGCATCGGCGCCTGTGGAACAACAACTTGGGCTTATTTGCGCGCATCCCGATCTGGCCGGGCGGATCATGGTGGCGGGAGAACTTACGCCGGAATCCTCTGCCGAACAGGCCGCCGCCGGCCTGACGATGCTGAATGCTGCCGAAATGGAGCGCTTTACGGCTTATAACACAGCCTACCGCGCACGCTTCGGGTTTCCGTTCGTCATTTGCGCCCGCGAACATAAAAAGGACGCCATCCTGGCTGCCTTTCCGCGCCGTCTGGCCAATAACCGGGAGCAGGAGATCGCCGCCGCACTCGCCGAAATCGCCAAGATTGCCTGGTTCAGAGTATGCGATCTGATAGCGGATGAAACGCCATAGGGGCGAGAAGATCACAACAGTGTGCGATCTTCCCGCCCCTACAGTTTGGCCGCCTTTAGCGAATTACCAGGGTGACACACCGGGGATGTTGAAGCGCCCGTTGCTGATGAGATCGTACAGGGTTGGCCCGTAATTTACCGCCAGCAAAAGGAATGTAACCGCCAGGTAGGGCGTAAAGCGATCCAGAAACGCCGGCACATCCTCCGGCCCGCTCACCGCCTTGGCGAACGGCATCTGAGCCTCTTCTGCGCTTGCCTCCAGCGGCTTGCCCGCGCTCATCGTCATCACCATATTCAGGTAGTAGCAGATTGCGCTGGCGAACATCAGCAGCCCGCCGACAAGGGTGAACGGCAGCAGAACTTCCCAATCGGGCAACACATATGGTGCGGCGCCAATCTGGGTGCGGCGCGGCATACCGTGCAGGCCCAGGGTGTGCATGAAGTGCGAGAACAGGCCCATGCCCACCAGCCAGAGGCCGGCCTGCGTCAGCGCAAGATTGCGGCTCCAGAGTTGCCGGCCCGTCAGATGCGGCACCAACCAGTAGGTGATGCCCATAAAGCTCAGGGCCACAGCGCTTCCGACCGTCAGGTGGAAGTGGCCCGAGATCCAGGCGGTGTTATGTACCACCAGGTTCACATTGTACGAGGCGTTCACCAGCCCGCTGATACCGCCGAAGGCGAACAGCAGCATTGCAAAAACCTGCGTCGTAAAGGCCGGCTTGCTCCACGGCAGGTTGAAGATCCAGGCCAACCAGCCCTGGCCGCCGCGCTTGCGCCCCGAGTACTCCAGCGATGCGACGACGTTGAAGAAGGTGAGCAAGCTCGGGAAGAAGACGCCGACAGTGAAGATAACGTGAACCAGCTTCCATGCTGCGGCGATGCCGGGGTCGGTGATCTGGTGGTGAATGCCGATCGGCACCGACAGGATCAGGAACAGGATAAATGAGACCCGGGCCATTGGTTCGCTGAACAGCTTGCCGCCGGCATGATGCGGCACCATCGTGTACCAGGAGACGTAGGCCGGCAGCAGCCAGAAATAGACGATCGGGTGGCCGGTGAACCAGAACAGCGTGCGCGCCAGCAGCGGCTCGGTGCCGGGAACCAGGCCGAAGGCCCAGGGCAGCACCAGAAAGATCATCTCACTGGCGATTCCGATCGTCGCCACACACCACATCGTCATGGTGATAATGACCATAAACGCCGCCAGGGGTGTCTTCGCGCCGGGGTTATCCTTGCGCCAGGCCCGGTAGGTCATGATCAGGTTGGCTTCAAAGAGCCACGTTCCTACCACCACCAATGTCAGGCCGAGGTAGTAGAAACCGCTCGCCTTGAGCGGCGGGTAGAAGGTGAAGAGTACATTGGCCTGGTTGAGCAGGATCGGCACGGCGGCCATCGCCAGCCCGACGCCCATCACCCCGAGCGCACCCCAGCCGAGGCCTTTGCTCGCCATGGGCCGATCGAAGGAGCGTGCGGCGACAAAGGTCAGGAAGCCGACGATGAAGAAGGTGGTGAATACCAGCACATTCAACACGCCGTGCAAGGTCAGCCCCTGGTAATAGCCGCCCGGCAGCGCCGGCTTGATCGGCGTGTACAGATCGATGCCGTTATATTCCAATACCTGGAACACACCCATCAACCCGCCCAGGGCCAGGGCCGAGAAGGCGATAATGATATTGATCCCGGCGAGCCGCCGTTCCGTCGTGAAGCGATCGGCTGCTGCTGTTTCTACAGCCCCGCGTGGTCGTGCAATGACAGCCATAATACAATCCCTCTTAAATCATTGCCGCGCCGCAAACCAGCAGCAGCACAATTGCCAGATAGAGATTCGATGCCTTGAAGAAGTCTAATGCCTCGCGGCGTTCCGGCCGGCGCAAAAAGGTGATCCCGCTGTGCATCATCCAGACGGTCGCCGCAACGGTTGGGATGAAGTAGATCCAGCCGAGGGTCGGATGCACCGCCATATACATCGCGATCAGGGCCGTAACCACACCATGGGCCAGCACCCAACGGGCGGCGACAATCGCCGAGGTATAGACCGGCAGCATCGGCACGCCGGTAACGACGTAATCGTCGCGGTAGAGCAGCGCCAGGCTCCAGAAGTGCATCGGCGTCCAGGTGAAGATCAGCCCGGCCAGGGCCAGTACGCCCGGATCCATCCAGTTGCCCGCCGCCGCACCGCCGGCCAGAACCGCACAACTACCGGCGGCACCGCCGATCACGATGTTGGTGATCGAGCGCGGCTTGAGCCAGATCGTGTAGACGCCGACATAGATCAGGGCGCCGAGGCCCAGATGGATCGCCAGCCATGGATTGACCGGCAGCGAGACCAGAACCGCCGCCGTGATCAGCCCCAACCCGATTGCCAAAATCAAGGTCGGGCGGCGCAGCACACCTGCCGCGAGGGGGCGCTTATTGGTGCGGCGCATTGCCGCATCGCGTTCACGTTCGAGGAACTGATTCAGGGCCGAGGCGCCCGCTGCCGCTGCGCCGCCGGTGATCAACAGTAACAGCAGATCGCCGGCTGCCGGGATTCCACCGGCCGCCAGGAAGGCGCCGCCCATTGCCGCCAACAGCAGCAGAGTTACAATGCGTAGCTTGAACAGAACCACGATCGTTTGCCACAGACTCGCCGCCTGCGGCGCCACCACGCGCTCCGTCGTCGGCAGGGTACTCACGTCACTCATTTCACAATCACCTTTCCAGACATGACATGGTGCCCGGCGCCGCAGTACTCGTGGCACACAAACAGGTATTCGCCCGGCTCACTGAAGGTATGGGTCACCCGCGAGATCTGGCCCGGGATGAGCATAATATTGACTGGCGTATTCACGATTTTAAAGCCGTGGATCACGTCGCGGCTGGTGAGAATAAAGGTGACTTTTGAGCCGCGTGGAACCTCGATCGTATTCGGCAGGAACACAAAGGTCTGCCCGATCAATGTGGCTTCGTAGCGCCCGGGCGCCAGTTCTTTCAACCCCGGTTGGTCGAACGGCGCAGTCGAGGCCAGCGCCTGCGGATCCACCCGTCCGGCTGCGCCGGGCACTGTAATCCCGACGGCGAAAGCGGTGAGAATAACCGCAACAAGCACGGCAACCGGAATGGCGACACTCGGCAAGATCCAGGCGACTTCGAACAGGTATCCGATGTATTTATTCGTTCGCAAGCTCATGATTGTGGGATTCCTCCATTGCTCAACAGCTGCAGATAGACCTGCATCCAGAGAATTGTCAGGATCATCAGGTATCCGACCGTGATGAGCAATGCGCCGCGCGGCGGTTCGTGCTCCTCATCGTGATCTTCCTCTGCCGGGTGTTCGGCGCGGCCTTTGTCCAGTTGCATGGTGTGGTGCTCCCTTTTGGCTTGCGATCTAGTCCGGATAACAAAGAAATAGGTGTGAGGCTTCATAAACCGAGCGCATGGCGCCCGCACTGCCCGCCTCACGGCGTAAAAGCTCGAGATCGCGCATGACGCGCCAAACTTCAGGCGCAGCGCCCTGATAGCGCGCCCGCAACATCCCGGTGCCGTCGATCATCAGAACTTCCTGATCGCGCTCGATCTGCCCGGCCGCGTCGGCTTCGCTGTAGTAAAAACCCAACTCGCCGCCCAGGAACATCTTGATCTCGGTCGGATCGCCGGTGGCGAAACGCCAGGTGTCGGGGTCGGCGCCGATCCGGCCTGCCAGAAGGCTCAGATCGGCCGGTGTGTCGTGGGCCGGGTCGAGGCTGATCGTCAGGAACAGTACCTGGCTGCCGAGCATGCCCTTGGCGCGAATGCTGTCGCGCAGTGCCTGAAGTCCGGCGAACTGCTCATCGCACGCCGCGCCGCAGCGGCTCTGCGCAAAGCTGATGAAAACCGTCCGCCCGCGTAGATCGCCGTCGGTCAGCCGGGTGCCGGTTTGATCGACCAGGCTGTATGTCGGCATCTGGCGGATGCGTGGTACAACTTTCACCGGGCGCGCAACAGCGAACCAGATGATGAGCGCGGCAATGATGATCGGAATGCCGTAGGCAAGGCCGAGCACGACCTTACGGCGTAGGGCTCGCCTCGGCACATCCTGGTGCTGTTGTGCAGTAACAAGCTGCATGGGGGTTTCTCGTGCGTTTGGGAACAAAGAACCTGTGGCGAGTATAGATGCTGTGGAGCTTGCATGAAGTAAAGCTGCCACAATTAATAATTGTCGTTCGTTAACTTGCGATTGCGGGAATTATGTGGCGGGCCGCGTAGCGGCGTAGCATCCAGCAGAACCGGACGCCGCGCCCCTACGCTGCATATACCGGCCGGGCCACGGTTTCCTGCGCCGGTGTGGTTAATGCGGCGGCAGAAAGAACCACCAGCGCGATCCAGACCAGATCGGCCATGAGCAGATGGATCAGTTGCATGCTGACCGGTACCAGGAGCGCCACATTGAGCGCGCCGATCCCGATCTGGAGCCCGAACAGCACGATCAAGATCGCCGATGCGATGTTACACGCCGGTGATGGGCGCTTTCGGGCAACCCATTGCGCCATCGCAACAATGTATACGCCTAACCCGATCGCGAATGCCGGGTGCCAGACCCGCAACTGAATCAGGAAGTGGGCCGTTGGGTTGAAATCCTGGGCCAGTCCTTCGCTGAAGCTGCGCGCCGGAAAGAGGGTATCGCCGAGGGCGGTGATCGCGCCGCTCGCACCCAACAACAGCATCCCGATGATCGCCGTCAACAACAGTTTGCCGACCGTTCCCTGGTCGCGCAGGCGGATCGACCGGCCGCCCGAAGCCCACCAGGCGGTGAGGGTCATCGCGCCGATCAGCAACAGGGTATTGACAAGGTGGATCGCCATTGCCACCGCACGCGCCACCGAACTGTTATCGGTTACCAGTTCGAAGAGCACCAGCCCGGCGCCGAGAATACCTTCCAGAATCACAAATCCCAGCGAAGCATAGGCGCCGCGCCGTACGATATGGCCGCGTTCGTAGGCCCGTACCGCCCAGAAAACCAGCCCAATCGCCAGAATCCCTGAGGCGGCGCTTGTGATCCGATGGGCGAACTCGATCAATGTCTCAATCTGTTCGGCCCGTGGGATAACTTCGCCGTTGCAAAGGGGCCAATGCCGCCCGCAGCCGGCTCCCGAACCGGTGGCGCGTACAAAGGCGCCCCACATAATCACCAGTAGATTGTAGGCAACAGTAAACCATGCGAATATCGCGAGTCGCCGGCGCATAACGTCCTCCCTTAAACCCGGTTCATTGAATACCGGGTTAGTGTAGCGACGGCATTACGACGTTGGGTTAAATCATCTTCGCATGAAGTTATTGGGTGACAATTATCACGAGGAACGGCGGGTGTAGCGCTGTACCATAGTGCGGCGCTACACTCGTACTTCAACTTGCGAGGTAAGGATTGCATTCGCTTCGATCGGGGTGATTGGCAGGCGCAAAGTGACGACGGTGCCGCTGCCGAGTTCGCTGGCAACTTCGATCGTGCCTTTGTGCGCGGTGATAATCCCGTAACAGATCGCCATGCCCAGGCCGTTGCCTTTGCTTTTCGTGGTGACGAACGGCTGAAAGATGCGGTCGAGAACCTCCGGCGGCATACCGCTGCCGTTGTCGCGTACCGTCAGCATGGCGCTCGCGCCTTCGCTGTGCAGGCCAATCTGAATCGTTGGATTCGTCTGGTCGCGAACAGCATCGCGGGCATTGGTGATCAGATTCAAGAGCACCTGGTTGATCTGGCCGATATCGCAGAGCAGCATCGGCAATGGATCGATCTGCTTTTCCAGGCGGATCTGCTCGCGCTCAAGATCGTGGCGTACCAGGGCGAGGGTCTCGTCGATCGCGATTTCCAGATGCGCCGGGGCCAGATCCGGTTCACTGCGCCGGGCAAAGGTGAGCAGGCTGCCGGTGATGCTGGTTGCGCGTTGGCAAACCCGCTCGATCACATCGAGTGAATACTGCTTTTCTTCGATCTTGTCGGAAAAGCCGCCGATCTGGGCGTGGCCGATCACCGCCGTCAGCACATTGTTGAATTCGTGAGCGATCCCGGCTGAGAAGGTGCCTAACTCGGCTAATCGGGCCGCCCGATCCAGTTCCGCATTCAGACGAGCCTGCTCCTGATACAGAGTCGCCCGCTCCTCGGCCAGTTGTTGGCGTTGGCGGGTTTCCGAATGTAAGGCCGCTACGGTGGCAAATGCGTAGCGGGCCACAATCAAGATAATTGCACCATAAAATAACAGCCACGGATCAACCGCATACAGCGCCGACAAGGCCGCCCCAATCGCATATAACAACAGGTGAACCCAGCTCATGCGGAACAGACTGTCGCTGTAGGTACGTAAAATCGACTGCCCTCCCGCCAGACCGATCATCACACTCACTAACAGATTATTCGTGGCATAATAAGTAACCGCCACCGTCAGAAAGGCGAGAAAGCCCCACTGGCCGGCAAATGGAATCGCAGGGTTCGGTTGCACAAGCTCGAAGACGAATGTGCTCAAACTATAGGTCAGGCAGATCATGCCGACGTTGAATGCGACCCGTTCCCAGGCTTTGCGCTGGCTGATTTGCGCCACCAGTAAGCCTGTAGCCACCGCCAGCACTCCCGGTTGGCCCAGGGTGCTGACACTGAACAGCATCAGTGCATCGTCAACTGCAAAGATAATCCGTTCGCCCGGCCGACGCTCGAAGACGACTTCGGCGCGATGAGCCAGTACCATGCCAATCAGGATCACCAATGCCGGCATCGGAGTCTCGATCAGTTCGCCGGCAATGGGGAACGTGAATAGGATCAGCAATATACTGCTGAACAGGATGAACCACAGATACACGCGAGCGGTAAGCGGCAGACCATGCATAGGCACTCACTTATGCAGTCACATCGTACGATCGAAGTGCGTAAAAAACTCGCCGGGAGAACTTTCGTCCTCCCGGCGAGTTTAGAGTTTGTCTGGACCGCTTGTCCGCCCGGATTTAACCCCAGTAGCGGATTTAACCCCAGTAGGCGGTGAAGACCTGCTGAAGCTCCGGCATCGAAACAAAGGCGATCGCGATCATGGGGGCGACACGGACGATCAGATTGAATGCACGCTTCACGGTGGCCTCTCCTGTACTGTAGTACGACATCCGGTAGTACATGCCGGACATCTATAGTATAGAAGAAGTTTGCTACGAAGTCCAGTAGTAGAGATAAAAATGAAGAAACTGTTAATTCGGAAACGCTGCTCATCGGGTGTCTCCCAACTTGCCGGCCGGTCTTATGCTGGTAAAACTGCTTCTTCATCATGCGACTCAACGCGAAAAAGGTGAAAATTGCCGCACCTTTAGGGGTCGCAGTTAATAATTTTTTAACTATCAACACTCGTGCGAGCGGTTGTCGTGGGAGTTTGTTTGGCGCTCTGAGGCCGGATCTCGACACAGGTTTACTGCACCAATATGCTACACTATCGGTATGAATAAGCTTGATTCCAGCGTTCCGACGCTGATCAAACGCCTTGCGCCATATCCACCTGCGGTTCAGGGGGTTGCAACTCTGGTGCTGCTGGCGACCCCTTTGAGCGCGCTGGGGATGTTTGCCGCCACACCGGCGGCGTTCTGGCAATTCACCGCGTTCATCGGGCTGCATGTGGTCTTGCTGAGCCTTGTACCGGTTCGGCGACTGCCGCTCTGGGCGCAACTTACCTATCTTGTCGTGCAGTGTGCGCTGACAACATGTGCCGGAACGATTTTGCCGGCGCCGCTGCTCGATTACAATTTTCTGGTGATTGTGCTTCAGGCGATCGCGCTTTTCCGCCCATGGCTCTGGATCTCGTTCGCGGTGCTGGTGTTGGCGCTCTGGAACGGGTTGGTACTGATCGCCACCGCCAATTTCTGGGCCTGGCTCCAGAGTAATCTGGCGCTGGCCTTTCCGGCCACCTGTGTGATCATCGCGGCAATTGTGTATACGCGGCAGTTGCGCCGCAATGAACAGGTACAACAGGCGCTGCGGCAGATGCAGCAGCATTACGATAGTCTGGCCGGTTTCCTGCGTGATCAGCAGCAGCACGTCATCCTGGAGGAGCGCCGGCGGCTTTCGCAGACGATCGCCGATGAGATGCAATCCGCCCTTGCCCGTGCCGAGCAGAGTGTCGCGCTGGCGATCAACCAGACCCAGAGCAATCTGGCGCGTTTGCAAACCACGGTCAGCCAGACCCGCACCAGTGCGACGGCGGCGATCGAACGTTTGCGCAGCTCAATCTCGGCGCTGCGCCGGGGCGAGATCGCGGAATACGAGCATCCGTTCAGTCCGGTGATCACATTAAGCGCCGGCGATGAGTTGATTATCGGTGCGCGGCCCAGCCGGGTGCTTACCTGGGTTTTGCCGATTGTCTTTGTGCTTTTGTCGATTGGTTTGACACTTCTGCAACATCGCTTCAGCGTCGATGTGTTGTCGCCGGTGCTGATCTTCGGCTCGCTGCTGCTGATCACCTCGGTATTTACCCAGACAGTGCGCCATCCGCTTTTACTTGGCGCCGGGCTGATCGCTCAGGCGTTCGCTGTTTTGATGATGGCCTTGCTCACCCATACGTTGCCGCTGTTGCTCGGCTTGTTGCTGGTGCTTTGGCAGGCGGCGGTTCGTTTGAGCCCCGGTCAGGCTTTGATGTTCTTGCTCGGCGCTCCGACATCATTAGGGGTGTTGCTGGCGCAACTCCGGCCGACATTACTCGATTATGCCGGCATGGTGCCGTATGCGGTGGCGGCGGTGGCGGTGACGGCACCATTATTGCTTGCCCGCCGTCAGCATACCCGGCGGCGGCAGGCCGAGTTGCAGTTGGCGTTGCTCACAGCCGAGATCGAACAACAAACCGCCGAGGTGCATAAACTGGCCGTAACGGCCGAGCGTACGCGACTGGCACGCGAATTTCACGATGATCTCGGTTCACGGCTGATGTTGATCAATCTGCAATTACAACTGGCCGAAGATCTGGCTGAGGAAGATGCCGACGGCGCGTTGGCCCAGTTGCAATCCAGCCGTGAGTTGTTGCAGGCCGCATGGCGGAGCGTGATCGCGGTCGCCGATGCCGATCTGCCGCTGGCCGACGGGAATTTATTAGCGGCGCTACACGATCTGATCGAGCAGGCCCGTCGTTTGAATGGAGCCGAGATTTGCCTGCTTCAGGCCGGCCTGGAACAATTGCCGGCTGAAGTTGCGAGCGCGATCTATCGCACCGTGCAGGAAGGACTCTCGAATGCCCACAAGCATGCTCGGCCGCGCCGGATCGATGTGCGCGTGATCGCCGAAGGCGAGTATGTCACCGCCACGATCGATAACGATGATAGTGCGTCGGTTGAACCGCTGATGTTGGCCGGCGCGACGGGTAGTTTCGGTCTGATCGGGTTGCGTGAACGAGTGGAGATGCTCGGCGGCGGCATTGAAGCCGGTCCGTTTAGTGCTAGGGGTTGGCGCTTGCGTCTGGTGTTGCCTGTTGAGCCACGCGAGAGCTAGAATGTTATGATCACTAAGATCCGCGTGCTTATTGTCGATGATCAACCGTTAATCCGGGCGGGCATCGCTACCCTGCTGGCTCGTAAAAACGATATTGAGGTGGTTGGCCAGGCCGGTGACGGGCATGATGCACTCACGCAGATCGCCGTCCTCGATCCCGATGTGGTGCTGATGGATATGATGATGCCCGGCCTTGATGGAGTTGAAGCGACGCGCCGGCTCGCCGCCGCCGGCGCACGCCCGGCCGTCATTATCCTGACCACGTTCCGCGATGATGATGATATCTTGCGCGGGATCGCCGCCGGCGCCCGCGGCTACTTACTCAAGGATGTCGATCACCGCGATCTGGCCGAGGCTATTCGCACGGTCGCATCGGGCGGCGGCCACCTGCACCCCGAAGTCACCGCCCAGATTCTGCCGCACCTTGGCCGGATCGTAACTCAACCCGCACCCACGCCCCAGGCGCCGAAATCCGAACGGCTCCAACTGCTCACCGAGCGCGAACTGGCCATTCTGCGCATGCTGGCCGGCGGTAATACCAACCAGGAGATCAGCGATCAGATGGCGATCAGTATCGGTACGGTGAAGAACCATATCAGTAGTATCCTCGGTAAGCTCGATGTGCGCGACCGTACCCAGGCCGCACTCTGGGCTGTTCAACACGGCCTCGGCGCTGATTCTCTGTGACTACAGTCACACGAAATCGCTGTGTAACTATGACCGGCGACTAGACCGCGCTCACTTCTGTAGTTGGGCTATTGTTGCTACACTCTTAACTAAGATTTCAGGATTATGATGGCTTTCTGCTTCGCCGGCTCAGCCGCCGGAGCAGCCATGCATAGGATTGCAGCCTTTGAAGGAGTGAGTGATATGGCCCGTGTTATTGCCCCGGTTCAACCCCAGCTTGAGAAACCCTTCGCTGTGAAGATTGTGGTTGGGATCGTTGTTGTCGTGCCCTTTCTGGCCACGATTCTGGCGATGGTTCAGCTCTGGCAGCGCTATGTCGGCTGGACGGAAGTCGCCCTGATGTTCGGTCTGTATCTCCTTTCGGGCCTGGGCATTACGGTCGGCTTTCACCGCATGCTTACCCACAAGAGCTTCGAGACCAGCAAGCCCGTGAAGGCGTTCTGGCTGATCATGGGCTGCCTGGCGTTGGAGGGGAGTCCGATGGAGTGGGCTTCGACTCACATCCAGCACCACGCCCACTCGGACGATGAAGACGACCCGCACAGCCCGATGGAAGGGCTTTGCACGCCCATACCGGCTGGCTCTTCGCCCACAAGAACAATATCGCCGTCTATGGCACCTGG
>JAAUQO010000354.1 GCA_012032775.1 Oscillochloris sp.
CCAATCGCCCGGCTTGAGCAGGAGATCGCGGCCTTGCAGCGGTCCCTGGCGACACCGCATTTGCCTGCCGATGCAGTTGCTACTTTGCAAAGGTTAATTGCGGAGAAAACCAATGCACTCGCCGCTTTGCGCGGTGAGCCGCCACCGCCACGGAGTGCGCCGCTGGTCGATTTCGGGAGCGGGAATCAACTGGGCGATGTACGGCTGGGCGATATGCCGGCGGAATATCTATAGGGCTCGGTGAACTATGGGCCGACGGTGACCGGGCCAATCAGCGCCGGTGGCAATGTCAATGTTGCGACCAATCAGACCATCCATAACACCGAATCCGGTGCCGCACCATCAACCGCTGCTCCCGGCGGCGTGCTTTCCGGCGGCGCACAACCAATCACGTTGCCCGACAGATTACCGCCGGTTTCACTGGCCGTCGGCGCAGTGGCCGAAGCCGCCCGCCACCCCGGCACGCTTACCCTCACCCTTGCCGCTGAAGGTCGCAGCTACCGCCTGACCATCCACGAGACCGGCGAGAGCGCCGTGCTCGCCATAACCCCACAGAAGTTGGCCGATCTGAATGCCCGCGCCCGGGTTGAGTTGCTGGCGGTGGTACATGATCAGGAACTCGGTGTGGCGTCGTATACCCGTGGCGTGACGATTCCCCAGGAACAGGCGGCGCGCTCGCTGGCCCGCCTTGCTATCCTTGGCGCCGACCTCTGGCGCAATCTGTTTGCCGGGCCGGGTGCCAGTCGCGATAGTGTCGCGCTTGGCGAACGTATCCGTGAGCGCAGTCGCTCGGCCGATCTGACGATCACGATCAGTGGTGAGATTGGCGGCTTTCCCTGGCATCTGCTCTATGACCGCGACCCGGCTCAGGAAGTGATCACCGAGGGTTTCTGGGGGCTACGCCATGTGCTGGCGCTGCAACCGGCGCGTGCCCGTGCCACAATGGCCCTTGGCGATACCCGGCTGGGGCGCGGCGGCCCGCTGACCGCTCTGGCCGGCTACAATCGCAGCCTGGATGCCGCTGCCGGACGCGCGGTCACCGCCGAACAGGCCACTGCCCTCGCCAACCTCGGCCTCTTCACCCGCGAGGTTCCCGACGAAGCGGCGTTGCGCAGCGCATTCGCCGCCGGCAGCGATGTCGATCTGGTGTATCTGTACTGTCACGTCGTTAATGCGCAACCGGGGCAACAACTGGTTGGGGCGGAAGGTATGCTGCCGCCGGGGGTGGGTGCCACGCGGATCATCCTCACTGAAGGCACCCATGCGCTTACGCTCGATGCGCTCAGCCGGGCTGCGCCGCTCGATGGGACACCACGCTTGCGTGCCGGGCCGCTGGTGCTGCTGAACGCCTGCGGCAGCGCTGCGCTGAGTCCACTGAGCTACGATGGACTGGCACCCTACCTGCTCGACCTCGGTGCGCGGGCAGTGGTCGGCACCGAAACCGACACGCCGGTGGTTTTTGGTGCGGCCTTTGGCCCTCAGTTGCTCAATGCGCTCATCCGGCAAGGGCAACCACTCGGCGCAGCCCTGCGCGCCACCCGCCGGCACTTCGCCGCCGAGCCGTATTTCAATCACCTCGGCCTGCTCTATACGCTTTATGGGACAGCCGATCTTGCGGTTGCGCCATCGGCCGCGGTCCTGACCCAGCCGGGAGGTGTGTGATGACACGTGTGCTCTTCATCCATGGCACCATGACCCGCTACGACGCCAATTATGTACGAACGCAGGCAATCATGCGCGAGCGCTTGCAGGGTTGGCGCGCTGATTGTGTGGTTGATGCCTTTCCCTGGGGCGAGTACTGGGGCGCGGAACTCAATCCACGCTTTGCCGCCATCCCCGGCTACGATGAGCGAGTCACTGCCGGAGTATTAGGCGGGCCGATTGCGGAAGAACCACCGGCTGGCGATCCAGTGGTCGCGTTGTGGGCGCTGCTCTACGACGATCCGACGATAGAACTGCGAGTACTGGCTGCCGGTATCACACGCTCCGCCACGGCACGCCAGAGCGATGCCAGTGTCATCCTGGCGCGAGCAGTGCATCTCCTGGCCCAACAACCACCCCAGGTGCCACTGGCCGAATTGCTCGCCGAAGGCGGGATCGCCGCAACCTTCGATGCAGCCGTACAACGCGCAGCAGCCCTGTTCCAAAGCCCCGATCCGCAGATCAAGGCGGCGCTGCTCGGCATAACCGACCAGGAGCTTGAGCCGTATCGCAGTGCATTGGCGAGGGCCATTGTCGCTGCTGCGATGCGAGCAGCCCTGGCAGCCGGCAGTTACCCGGAACTGTTTGTCGATAGCAGCTTGCGCGACCACACCGTGGCTGCCGTTGAGCAAGCCCTTGGTGCCGGCACCGGGGTGTTGGGCGGTTCGTGGATGACGGTAGTGCCCGCAAGCCTGGTGACAAATCTCGTACTGCGCCCGAATCGCTTCGGCCTGACGAAATACGCGCTGGCATTTCTTGGCGATATTTTCACGTATCAGGCGAAGCGTGAGCGGATTCAACAGGCGATGATTGGGCAAATTGGTGCTACCCCCACAGTGCTCCTGGCCCATAGTCTGGGCGGGATTGCCTGTGCCGATCTGCTGTTGAGCCATCCTGCTATTCGCGCCCAGGTGCCACTGTTGATCACCGCCGGTTCGCAGGCCGGCATGCTGCACGAGATCGGCGCGCTGGGGACACTCGGCGCAGCAGGTGTTGAACCGACTCAACTGGCGCCCGATTTCCCGCCCTGGCTCAATCTCTACGACCGCAACGACATGCTGAGTTTCCGCGCCGCGCCAATCTTCGCCGGCACCGTGCGCGATGTCGATGTCAGCGGGTTGCAACCGTTCCCACACGCCCACAGCGCCTACTGGCGCAATGACACCGTCTGGCGGCATATCCTGGCCGCCATTGTTGCGCCGGGAAATGTCATGTATCAATTGCGGTAAGAGGCAGTGCTATGAATCCTGAAATTCAGGCGCACATTGCGAAACTCCAACAGGAAATTGCAGAACTTGAGCACGTCATCCCGCAATTGGCGCATGCGCCCGAAACGCAACAGGCACTTCAGAACGAGATCGCCACGCGTCAGCAAACCTTGACGGTTTTGACAAAGGCTGCCAGCGGGATCGGGATGGTGGTTACCAATCCAACCAGCACCGGCGATCTTAATATTGCCCAGTTCCAGACCATCATTACCCGCGATCCCACCGTGCGCCAGCGCGTGGGGTCGCTCCAATTACTCCTGCGCCGGATCGCCGACGAGCGCCGGCCTTCGGAAGCGGAACCGACAATCCGACCGACCACAAGCGCCGAAGAATTGCCACTCGATGCGATCCGCCTGAAGATCGCTCATGGCTTATGCACCTGGCATGACACCGCTGATGCGGTGGTGAAGTCGATTCAAAATCTCTTTTCACAGCTTGCGATCGCTGCCGGCCTTTGCCGCATTGTCACGGCCTCACATTTGCCGCTGCGCTCCCGCCAGGCGTTGGCCCAGCTATCATCGGATGCGCTGGCGCAACAGGTATTCATCGAACGCCGAAGGCAAACAGCCAATCGCGTACTGCGCCAAGGATCGTACGAAGATGCCTTGGTGCTGAAACTCCAAAATGTTTTCGCGGCTCCAGTGTACAATCGTGGGATTGCCGATTTGCTTGATGATCTCTGTGACGAGAATCGCGGTCTAGCGGCACTGGCGCTCGCCTTTGCCGAAGCTG
>JAAUQO010000105.1 GCA_012032775.1 Oscillochloris sp.
TTCGGGGCGGCGAAGCCGCCCCGAAGAAGTTTGTCTGGTTGTTTTTTGCCCGCGTAGCGGGCAAAAAACAACCAGACAATTGGGTTTGTCTATAGGTGTTAAGGAGCGTATGTGAAACTACGCAGCGCGGAGTGGTTTGAGGGCCGCGACGAGATCGGCCCGCAGAGTCGGGCGGTACTCCGCTCGCTCGGCTGGTCGGAGGAGTTTTTTCGCGGCAAGCCGGTGATTGGAATCGCTAATTCGTGGAGCGAGCTGAACAACTGTAGCTTGAACTTGCCGGCGCTGGCGGCGGCGGTAAAGCGTGGGGTGATCGCGGCAGGCGGAATTCCGCTGGAATTCAATACGATCGCCCTGGGCGAAGAGTTGATGAAGCCGAGTGCCATGCTTTACCGCAATCTCATGGCGATGGAGATCGAGGAGACGCTGCGGAGTTACCCGATTGATGGGGTGGTGTTGCTGGGCAACTGCGACAAAACCATTCCGGCGCAGTTGATGGCTGCGGCCAGCGCCAATCTGCCTGCGATCGAGGTGTGCAGCGGCCCGAAGAGCGCCGGCCAGTGGCGCGGGCAGCCGGTCGGCTCGGGGACGGCGCTCTGGAAGTACCTGGACGAGTATCGCGCCGGCCGGCTGAGTGAGGAAGATTGGCGCGGACTGGAAGCCTGTTATTCGTGTAGTGTCGGCACTTGCAACACCGTCGGGACTGCCTCTACCATGGCGCTGATCGCGGAAGCGCTGGGCATGATGTTGCCGGGCACAGCCACGATTGATGCAAATGATACCCGCCGACTAGCAGCAGCCGAGCGCAGTGGCGCACGGGCCGTCGAGTTGGTGCGCACGGATCTGCGTCCACGGCAGATTATGACGCGCGCCGCTTTTGAGAATGCGCTGCGGGTGTATACCGCAACCGGCGGTTCGACCAATGCCGTGATTCATTTGCTGGCGATCGCCGGGCGCCTGCGGGTGCCGCTGAGCCTGGAAGATTTCGACCGCTTCGCAGCCGAAACACCGGTGTTGCTCGATGTGCAACCGGCGGGCCGGGGTTTGATGGCCGATTTCGACGCCGCCGGCGGGCTGCCGGCGCTGCTGGCGGAACTCCGTGATAGCCTGCACCTTGATGCGCTGACTGTCGGTGGCGATCTGCTTGGCGCACACCTGCCGCTGCGGCGTGAAAGCGGCGCAACGGTGATCCGCGCTGCGGCCGAACCGATTCTGCCGGCAGGCGGATTGGCGGTGTTGCGCGGCAATCTTGCGCCGCGCGGCGCGATCATCCGTACCGTGACTGCTGCGCCGCAGCTGCTGCAACACCGTGGCCCCGCACTCGTGTTCGATAGCTACGAGGATCTGCTGGCCCGCATCGACAGTCCCGATCTGCCGGTCACCGCCGAGAGTGTCCTGGTTCTACGCAACGCCGGCGCCGTCGCTGTGCCGGGCCTGCCGGAATGGGGCTCGATCCCGGTGCCGCGCAAGCTCTTGCTGGCCGGCATCAACGATATCGTGCGGGTGAGTGACTCACGCATGAGCGGCACCAGCGCCGGCACGATCGTACTGCACGTCGCACCTGAGGCGGCGATCGGTGGGCCGTTGGCACTGGTGCAGGACGGCGATCTGATCGACCTTGATGTAGCGGGTCGCGCCCTGCGGCTTTTGGTCGATGATGCCGAGTTGGCGCGGCGGCGCAGCGCTTGGACGCCGCCTGCCTTTCCGCATCGCCGCGGCTATCCGCGGCTCTACCGCGAGCATGTGTTGCAGCCGGATGCAGGTTGCGACTTCGATTTTCTGCGCCCGCAGAGCGACGACGACATGGAGTTCATCGGGCCGGTGGTGGGTCGATCGTAGGGAGGCAGCGTGAGCCCTCCCTACGCCCCCCGCCTTTCCTACATCCCCGCCGGCATCGTCTTCAACACATCGCGGGCAACGTCCAGCGTGCGATCGATATCGGCGCGGGTGTGGGCTGCACTTACATGGTTGCGCTTCATCGCAGTTGGGATCATAAAGATCCCGTGTTCACACATGGTCTTGCGGAACCAGACATCGCGCTCGTTGTTGTTGCGGAACAGATCGGTGTAGCTCTCGATCGGCCCCGGCGCCATAAAATACGGCACAAAGACCGAGCCGAAGAGCGCCACATGCATGGGAATGCCGAACTCCGCGGCGATGCTGGTCAGGCCGTCGGCCGCAACTTTTGCCAGATCGAAGCAGTGCTGATGCACCGTGCCGCTCTCAAGCTCGCCGATAGTGGCGATCGCGCCGAGACACCAACCGCATGGCCATTATAGGTTCCGGCGAAGAGCACACCGCCGCCGGGGCCAAAGCGATCCATCAGTTCGGCGCTGCCGGCCAGAGCCGCGATCGGGTAGCCGTTGGCCATCGCCTTGGCGAATGTCGCCAGATCGGGGGTGACGCCCGCAATTGCCTGGTAGCCGCCGAGTGCGTGGCGAAAACCGGTGATCACCTCATCGTAGATCAGCACAATCCCGTATTGCCGGGTCAGATCGCGCAGGGCTTGCAGAAACTCGCGCCGCGGCATCACACAGCCGATGTTGTGCGGGATCACCTCGACGATCACCGCTGCGATCTCGTCGGCGTGGTTTTGCAGCGTCTCAGCCACGGCTTCAATATCATTGAAGGGCAAAATGAGCGTTTTGGCGATCACATCGGGGTCCATGCCGAGCGAAAGCGGATCGTACTGGCCGATTTTGTCGGGGGGGCTGATCACATTCATAAGCACCGAGTCGTGCCAGCCGTGGTAGGTGCCCTGGAACTTGATCAACTTGCTGCGACCGGTGACGGCGCGGGCGAGCCGGATCGCGGCGTAGGTTGATTCCGAACCCGAATTGGTCAGCAGAACGCGCTCGGCACAGGGAATATGCTTGACGAGCAATTCGGCCAACTCAACTTCGATATCGGTCACGCCGGTGCCGATAATGTCGAGCCGGCCCATTGCTTCGGCGACGGCGGCGTTCACACGGGGATGGTTATGGCCAAGAATCAGTGGGCCGAAGGCCGCATGGTAATCGATATACTGCCGCCCGTCCGCGTCGCTCAGGTAGGCGCCATCGGCATGCACAAACGCCATCGGCCAGGGCAGAATCCGGTTGGTGGAGTTCACGCCGCCCGGGATCACGCGCCGGGCTCGTTCGACCAGCGCTTCATTATCGACCGTTGTCGTCATTGCCCGCTCCTTCTTTTGTTGTGGTGTGGCGGTAGCTTTGCTGCCGCCACACTACGTACATGACAGGACTTACGCAGTCGGCGTTTGTTCGCCTGCGGCAGCGCAGAAGCGAACATCCCTTAAAAAACAGGCTCTTCCGCGCTGCCGCAGCAGATCCGAGCGAAACACAAGGGGCGGTGCCTGGCACCGCAGCCTCGTGTTACATGATATGCTCCTCGTCGCCGTCGTTGGCTAAGGCCGCGAAGCGTTCGCGCGTTGATTGCGCATGATAGGTGGCAAGCCTGGCCGCCGCGTCGGGGTCGCGATCAACCATCGCCTGGTAGATCGCTGATGTTCGCGGTTGGAAGCGCGCATCATCTCGGCATCGACCGATTTCTCGTAGCTCATCAGAAATAGATCGACCCGTTCTTCATTGCGCTCGACAAACTGCGCCAGGGTGGGATTCCCGGCGGCGAGCCCGACACCGGCGTGAAAATTTCGGCCCGAGCGCAGGAACCCGGCGATATCCTGCCGTTCGACACATGCCTCGCCCTCGCTGATCGCGGCCCTGAGCGCGTCGAGTTGTTCGGGTTCGGCATAAAAGGCGGCGCGCCGGGCCAGAAACGGCTCGACTGCTTCGTTGGCGGTGAACAGTTCGATCACTTGTTCACGATTCAGCCGGCAGACAAAGAGCCCGCGACGGTAGACCGGTGCGATCAAGCCTTCGTGCTCCAAAATTGCCAGGGCCTCACGGATCGGTGTGCGGCTGATCTGGAGCATGGCCGCAAGGCGTTCTTCAACCAGTGGCTGGCCCGGCTCAAGTTGTCCGGCCAGGATGCCCTGTTTGATCGCGTGATAGGCGGCTTCACGAAGGGTTGGTGTTCTGGCAAAGATCTGGGTGTCGATGGGAGGAAGCATGACACGCTTTCCGAATAGGGTGCATTCTTTGTATACAATAATAGCGCCTTTTTGCCGCTCGTCAAGCGCTTTTTGCGCCGATCCATCCGGCCATCTCCGGGGCTGTATATTGGGTGACGAAGGGTTTTAGCGCTCCTGCACGAAGTTTATGCCGATCTATTGACAGCGCCCGGTTTGCATAGTATAGTGCGAACCACCTTGTATGTTCGTATACGAATAGCCGCTGCCTGGCACCCAGGCGAGTCGTCTCCGGCCGGGGCGACGATCGGATGATCCCGGGATTCCGGCTCTGTCTGCCGGTCTTCAACAGATGACACCCAGGAGGTTTTCGTGGCGCAGCAACCCTACCCCCGCCGCAATCTGCTCCTCCTTTCCGTCCTGTCCACCGTGCTTGCGGTTCTGGTTTCGGCGTGCGGCGCACCTGCGCCTGCCCAATCAGATACCGAGCCGACCGCCGCCGCGCCTGCTGTTCCGCCGCCGACAACTGCGCCCGCCACTGCGGTTGCGGCAGCCCCCGAGGCGACGACCAAGTCGCGGCTGGTTTTCTCCGGTAATCAGGAGCCGGCCAGTATCGATGTGGTTACGATGTCGGGCAATGTGAACGAGCGCCAGGTTGCCGGCCAGATCTTCGAGACGCTTGTATACATCGATCAGAGCCAGACGGTCTACCCCGGCCTGGCCCTGACCTGGGAGCGTTCCGAGGATGCGACCGAATGGATCTTTACCCTGGCCGAAAAGGTAACCTGGCACGACGGTACGCCCTTCAATGCGCAGTCGGTGGTTGATTATTTCGAGTATGTGCGCGACAACCCGGTCGGCACCGGCCCCGGCCAGATCAAGGCGGCGATTGAGTCGGCGCAGGCGGTCGATGACGATACCGTCAAGCTGACATTGAATGCGCCGCGGCCGGATCTGCTGGTTGAGTTGGCCGATCCGGGCCTTGGGATCGGCAATATCGCCAACCTGGAAGCACTTGGCCCCGACGCCGGATTCAATCCGGTCGGCACCGGCCCGTTCAAGTTCAAGGAGTGGATCCGCGGCAGCGAGATCAGCCTCGAACGTAACCCCGATTGGGCCTGGGCCTCGCCGATGTTCAATCTCGACGGGCCGTCGCTGATCGAAGAACTGGTTTTCCGCTTCACGCCCGAGGCCCAGACCCGCCTGGCGACTCTGGAGGCCGGCGAGGTGGACTTTGTCGATTTGCTGCCCTTCCAGGATGTCTCGCGGGTGCGTGAGGATGAGCGCTTTGCGGTAACCGGCTTTCTGTTGCCGGGGATGCCGCAGATGAACTATATGAATACGCAGCTTGCGCCAACCGATGATCTCGATGTGCGCAAGGCGATTATCTACGCAACCGACAAGCAAGGGATTATCGAGAGCGTCTATTTCAACATGGTCGAGCCGGCCTACGGCCCACTTTCACGGGCCTTCCCTGAGTACGAGCCGGCCCTGGAGCAGATGTACAGCTATGATCCCGCCATGGCGATGCAATTGCTCGACGAGGCCGGCTGGGAAATCGGCGCCGACGGCGTACGCACGAAAGACGGCCAGCGGCTGGAAGTGACGATCGTCGAGAATAAGAGTTGGAACGACTGGGTGTATGTGTTGCAGGCGAACCTGCAAGCGGTCGGTTTCGATGCTCAGGTGCTCACCACGCAGGGGCCGTCGAACACCGAGGCGATTGTCAGCGGCAGCTATCAGGTACCGGCGATGGGCGACGTGTTCGCCGCCGCCAGCCAGATGACCCGCGACTGGCATTCGGAGGGCTTCGGGACGTTTCCGTCAGGTCACTTCCTTGCAGATCCTGAGTTCGATGCGATGCTGAAGGCCGCCGAGACGGAGCTTGATCCCGAGCAGCGCAAGCAGATGTATAGCGACATTCAGATGTACATCATGGAAAACGCGCTGATGGTGCCGATCTTCGAGTTGTATTTCTATGCCGCGCACTCCGACAACCTCAAGGGTTTTATCGTAGACGGAACCGGTTTTTATAAGTATTTCGCATCGGCCTACTTCGAATAGTTGCATTGGGCGGCGATGGTACGTATCGCCGCCCATGCCAATGTTGTTATGGCTGCTTACTTACTACGTCGCATAGTCCTGACCATCCCCGTCATTCTCGGGATTGTGGTGGTGACGTTTTTGATCGTGCAACTCATCCCCGGCGATGCGGTGTCGGCGATGCAGGGCCAGGTTAAGATGAATGCCCAGCAGATGCAGGAGATGCGAGAGGCGCTCGGGCTGAATGATCCCCTGCATGTGCAACTTGGCAAGTATCTTATGCGGCTGGCACAGGGCGATCTCGGGCGCTCGTTGTTCGGCTCGCAACCGGTGGCGCTGCTGATCGGTGCTAATTTCTGGGCCACTATCCAACTCACGATCGCGGGGATGCTGATCGCGATCGTGATTGGGGTGCCGTTGGGCGTGTTCGCCGCCGTGAAACAGGGCAGTTTGTGGGATGTGGCGGCAACCGTGATCGCCATGCTCGGCGTTTCGATCCCGGCCTTCTGGCTCGGCCTGATGATGATTCAGCTCTTTGCCGTCACCCTCGGCTGGTTGCCGATCACCGGCGATCGTGGCGTGCGTGGCTTGATTATGCCGGCGGTCGCCCTTGGTGTGGCCGAAGCAGCGATCATCACCCGCTTAACCCGCTCAACCCTGATCGAGATCCTGGGCATGGATTTTGTGCGTACTGCCCGCGCCAAAGGGCTGATCGAGCTGGCGGTGGTCTGGAAGCATGCGCTGCGCAATGCGCTGCTGCCCTTGCTAACCATGATCGGCATGCAGTTCGGCACGCTGTTCGGCGGCGCGGTGATCATCGAGAATGTGTTCTCGCGCCAGGGTCTCGGTACACTGGCCACGCAAGCCGTGATCAACCGCGATTTTCCGGTGGTGCAGGGCTGTGTGATGGTCGCCGCTGTGTTGTATGTGCTGGTCAATCTGCTGGTCGATGTGTTGTATGCAGTGGTCGATCCGCGGATTCGCTATACCTGAGTCGTGTTGCGGCCTCAAAGCCGCCGTAACACAACGAATTGAAGGATTGCCGCTGCGACAATGCTGCATGCATATCGCGATCCTATGGGGGTTGTGCCGTCGGTTCTGCATATTGATCCAGCGGTTCCTGGTTCTGGGTTCTCGGTTCTGGTAGGATTGCTATAGTAGGACGGGCATGTGACAAAGGTGCTGCCACAACCATTGCCGGCTAAATCACGCCCGAATCCTAGTCGCTTGCGTGCCGGCGCATTGCTGAGTCTGCTGCGCCGTTTTCCGTCGTTGGCGGTGGGCGCAGCCATTCTGCTGGTGATGATCTTCACGGCACTTTTTCCGCAACTCTTTGTTGATGCAAACCCGGTGGTGATGAATATCCGCGATCGGTTGCAACCACCCGGCCCCGGCTACCTTTTCGGCACCGATCAGTATGGGCGCGATATTCTGGCCCGTGTTCTTTACGGCGGGCGGTACTCGCTGATCATGGGCAGCGTGCCGATCTTGCTCGCCGGCGGTGTGGGAATTGTGCTCGGCTTGATCTCCGGTTACTACGGCGGAATCGCCGATCTGCTGATCATGCGCGTGATGGATGTCTGGGTGGCCTTCCCGATTATTCTGCTCGCTCTGGCGATTGTAACCGTGCTTGGGCCGGGCCTGGTGAATATTATGATCGCGATCGGGATCGCCTGGGTGCCGTATTACACCCGCATGGTGCGCGGCGTGGTTCTGAGTATGCGCGAGCAGGCCTTTGTTGAGGCTGCACGGGTTGTGGGATTAGGCGATGGCCGGATCCTGTTGCGGCATATTTTGCCCAACATATTTGCGCCGCTGATTGTGATGTCGTCGATGGGGATTGCGGGCGCGATCCTGACCGGTGCCGCGTTGAGCTTTATCGGTCTCGGCCCCCAGGCGCCGACGCCCGAATGGGGCGTGATCCTCGCCGACGGCCGGCAGTTTATCCGCTTGGCCTGGTGGATCGGTTTCTTCCCCGGCGCGGCGATCGCACTCACGGTGCTGGGCGCTAATCTGCTCGGCGACGGCCTGCGTGATTGGCTCGATCCGCGCATGAAGGTTTAGGGGAATTGGGTTGTGTGTGCGCGCACAACCCAAACAACAGCAGAGAAATCTATGAAGATCACACGCGTCGCTACGCTGGTTGTCAATGCGCGTATGCGCAACTGGGTTTTCGTCAAAGTCGAGACCGATCAGGCCGGTTTGCATGGCTGGGGCGAGGCCACGCTGGAATGGAAGACGAAAAGCGTTGTCGGCGCGATCGAGGATGTGAGCCGGCTGTTGATCGGCGAGGATCCGCGCCGGATCGAGCATCTGTATCAGGTGATGTACCGCCAGTATTTTTGGAAGGTCGGGATCGAGGGGATGTCGGCGATCAGCGGGATCGAGCAGGCGCTCTGGGATATCAAAGGCAAGTGGCTGGGCGTGCCGGTTTATGAACTGTTGGGCGGGCGGGTGCGCGATCGGGTGCGGGTCTACGATATCTCGGCGGCGGCGAGATGGAGAGCATGTACGAGAGCACCGATCCGGCCGAGTTCGCCGAGCGGGCGCTGATGGTGCGCGACGCCGGCTATACGGCGATGAAGTTTATGGCGGTGCCGCGTACCGAACCGATCGAGGGCTTGCGGCCGATTCGCTACGCCGAGCGGTTGGTGCAAGCCGTGCGTGAGGCGGTCGGCGATGAGATGGATCTGATGATCGATCTGCACGCCCGTTGTACGTCACCGGCCATGGCGTTGCAGTATTGTCGCGCCTTCGAGCCCTACGGTCTGTTCTTCTTCGAGGAGCCCTGCCCAAGCGAGGATCTGGAGGCGACGGCACAGGTGACGCGGGCGGCCAACATGCCGATCGCAACCGGCGAACGCCTGGTGGGCCGGCATCAGTTCCGCGAAGTGTTCGAGCGCCGGGCCTGCCACATCATCCAGCCCGATCTGTCGCATTGCGGCGGGCTCTGGGAGGCACGCAAGATCGCCGCTGCCGCCGAAGCACACTCGATCGCGGTTGCGCCGCACAACCCGAATGGCCCGATCGCAACCGCCGCCGCCGTCCATTTCGCCCTTGCCACACCGAATTGGCTGATCCAGGAGGCGATCAGCAGCGATGTGCCCTGGCGCCACGAGGTGGTTGAGACGGAGCATATGCTGCGTTCCGGTTACTATGGCGTGCCCACGGCGCCGGGCCTGGGGATCGAAGTCAATGAACGTGTCGCGGCACGCTATCCCTGGCAACCCGAACTGGTGCAACGCTATTTCCATCCCGATGGTTCCGTGGCGGATTGGTAGGATGCGGGCGAGGCTCAGACAAGGGGAGTACATGTATGTACGATCTTTATGCCGATTACCGGCTCGATAGCGGCTTTGATGTGGCGCAGACGGCTCGGTTGGTGGCCCGTTACCACTATGTCGAAGCGCAACTTATGCGGGTTGCGGCCGGAAAAATGGCCGAACTGCCCGCGTGGGAATTGAAATGCCTGCTGGGCCGGCATCTCTGGCAGGATTCGCTGCATGCCGATGCGTGGCTGGCCCGGCTGATCGATCTGCGTTGGCCGCGCCGCGCGCCGCTCAACCCCGGCGAGGCAACCTGCCAACTGCTGCGCTTGCTCGATGATGCGCCCGGCAGCGCGGCGTTTACGGCGGCGGTTTATCGCCAACTGAAGCCGCGGCTCGCGGCGGCGTATACCGCTCATCGCGCGGCGTGTGCGGCCCTGGCCGATGAACCGACCTGGGATCTGCTCGGGCGGATCTGCGCCGATGAGCAGGAGCAGATCCGCCAGGGTTCGGCGCTGCTCGCCTCATTCCCGGCCGAAGCTCTTGCCGCCGCCCAAAGCTACGAGGTTGCCGTCGGCGAGGCATGTGATGCGGTCGGCAGTTTCGCCGATCCGGCAACCGCCGCCGAACGTGAGGCCGGCGGCTCGTTCGAGGGCCAGTTGGTGCGCGCGGCGCCGCCGATCGCGGCTCGTGATGCGCGTTTTCGCTTTGGGGAACGGGCCGCCGACCATCCACCCGCCGACGAGCGTGAAATGGCGCTGGTGATGGCCCACCGCGATGCCGACAACGAGATGCACGCCGCCGAACTGCTTGGCCGCAGCCTGTATGAGCACCCCGAAATGCCCTGGGAGTATCACGTCGATATGGCCCGCCAGCTCTGGGATGAGGTGCGACACGCCGTGCTCTACCAGCGTTACCTGGAGCATCTGGGCGGCAGATTGGGCGATTTCCCGGTGATCCCCGGCAACTACGCCTACCGGATCGGTCTCGATTTCCCGCATCGGCTCTACGATCTTCATTTACGTGGCGAGAAACTTGGCATGGCCGATCTGATCCGCTACCGCGAAGCGGCGCGGGCAAATGGCGATTCCCGCTATGCCTTGCTGAACGATTTTGTCCATGCCGACGAAGTGCCGCATGTGAAGAACGGGCGCTGGTTGCACTGGCTCCTCAACGACGACGAAACTGCGTTCCGCCGGGTCGAGCGCGAGACCATGCGGCTGCGGGCCGCGTATGAACAGGCCCACGCCGATGACCCGATTGTGATGGCCTACACCGGACTGGTGCCGGCAATGTTACCGCAAGAGGAATAACCATGGCGTCGCAATTACGGGCCGGAGTCGCTCGCACCGATATCACACCGCCACCCGGGATCGCCCACGCCGGTTGGGGTGCACAAACCCACCAGCGTGCCGCCGGAGTCGATCTGCCGCTCTGGGCCACGGCATTGGCGCTTTCCGACGGCAGCGAGACGATTGTGATCGTCGATCTCGATCTGGTCTATATCTGGGATAGCGAGGCGCCCGGTGTGATCCGGGCCGTGGAGCAGGCCACCGGTCTGCCGGCTTCGCATATCCGGCTCGCCTACACCCACACCCACTCCGGCCCGATCAATGGCGCAACCTGGAGTTCGTGGGTGAAGGAGGGCGCCGAGATGGTGCCGGCCTATGATGCGATCCTGGAGCAGCAGATCGCCGGTGTGGCCCGCCAGGCCCTTGGGCGGATGCGCCCGGTACGGATCGCCGCCGGCTCGGGCGAATCGCGGATCAATGTCAACCGGCGTTTCCAGCGCCCCGAAGACGGCGCAGTGGTGTGTGGGCGCAATTGGTCCGGCCCGGTCGATCAGCAAGTTCAGGTGCTGCGGCTCGACGATCTGGCGGGCGCGCCGCTGGCGGCGATCGTTAATTATGCCTGCCATCCGATCACGGTTGGCCCCGATTGCGACCTGATCACACCCGATTATCCGGGGGTGATGAAGCGCGTGGTCGAGCAGGCTACCGGCGCGACGTGTTTGTTTTTGCAGGGCGCGACCGGCGATCTTGGGCCGATCCAGGGGGTTGCGCAGGGCGGTTTTGCGGAATACCGGCGTTTGGGCAGTATCCTCGGCCACGACGTGAGCCGGATCTGGTGGGAGCTTGAACCGCGGCGGCGGCGCGAACGCTACGCCGGTACACTTGAGTCCGGCTCGCCTCTGGCGATCTACGAGGATGAATACCTGCCCGAGCTTGATACCACGTTACGGGTCGCCACCCGCGAGGTGCAGTTGCCGCTGAAGCAGTTCGCGCCGGCGGCCGAGTTGGCTGCGGCGACGGCCCGCCATGTCGAGCAGCTTAATCGGCTGCGGGCCGAGGGCGGCGATCGGGAGGCGATTCGTAGCGAGACGATGTTGGCCAAGCGGGCCGGGATGCGGGCCGATCTGGCCCGTCGCAACGAGGGCAACACCCAGCGCAGCGTAACATTGCAAACCTTCACGATTGGCGATCGGATCGCGCTGCCGGTGGTGCCGGGCGAGCCGTTCTGTGCGATCGGCATGGGTGTGAAGGCCGGCTCTCCCTTCCCACATACCCTCTTCGCCGGCTATGCCAACATCGGCTGGGCCTACATCCCCACCGCCGACGCCTATCCGTTGGGCGGCTACGAAATCGAGATCACGCCGTTTGCGCCCGAAGCCGCCGATATACTGGTCGATGCGAGCCTGGCGCTCTTGCGTGATCTGTATTCCTCCAAAGAGAAGTTGCAGTAGGGAGGGTCTCAGGGAGGGCTTGCCCTCCCTGAATAAATGTTCTTCTCATCCGCTCAATGCCGCAAGGGCAACTTGCGAGTATTGAGCATAGGAGTAATGCTGATGAGCGTTCGTGCGATTATGCCCGGCGTCAACGCAATCGAGACGACCATGGGCAACAATTTGCTGCGCTGCTACTTGCTCTCCGGCGCGCGCACGCTGCTGGTCGATAGCGGCTTACGGACAATGCCCGACACCGTGATCTTTCCGGCGCTTGAGGCGACCGGTTTGCCGCTGCACTTCGACATGCTGCTGAACAGCCACGCCGACGCCGATCATCATGGCGGAAATGCCGCTATTCTGGCCCGCTCGCCTGGGTCGCTGGTGCTGTGTCATGCCCTTGATGCGCCGCGGGTCGAATCGCGCGAGCGGCACCTGCGCGAACGCTACACTGCCGCCGTCGCAGCCGATGATACGCCGTACAGCGCCGCGATCATGGATTGGCTGGCCGACGGGATCGGCGCCGATATGCCGGTCGATCTAACTCTGCTGGGCGATGAGCGCATCAACCTCGGCCCCGGCGCAACCTGGCAGGTGCTCCATGCACCCGGCCATACCCCCGGCCACCTGGCGCTCTGGAATGCCGAACATGGCGTGTTAATCATTCAGGATGCGGTTCTTGGCGGCATGGGCGTCGAGCCGGACGGCGCAATCGGCAGCCCGCCGCCTTATTTCGCGGTCGATACCTATCTGGCAACCATAAAGCGGCTGCGAAGCCTTGGCGCCGCTCTGCTGCTGAGCGCGCACATTCCGATCATGAACGGAACCGAGGCGGTGACGGCATTCTTCGATGCGAGCGCGCAATTCGTGGCCGATCTCGACAGCCTCACCCTGGAGGTGCTGCAAGCCGCCGGTACGCCGCAAACCCTGGCTGCGCTGTGTGCCGCCGTAGACAAACGCCTGGGGCCGAGCAGCACGCCGATCCAGTGGATTCCGCCGGTGCGGGCGCATCTGGAACGACACGCCGCCGCCGGGCGTTTG
This sequence comes from Oscillochloris sp., assembly GCA_012032775.1. Classification (GTDB taxonomy): domain Bacteria; phylum Chloroflexota; class Chloroflexia; order Chloroflexales; family Chloroflexaceae; genus JAAUQO01. The sequence continues at coordinate 13,100 of JAAUQO010000105.1, forward strand.
CAAGCGATCCACGCTGTTGGCGCACGTACCTGGATGTCGTGAATGCGTTTATGCGTTAGATAGCGATGGTTGATGGCAAAGCCGTGAACCATCGCTATCCATGCTAAAGGAGTGCATCTATGCGCTTACGCGGCAAAGTGGCGCTGATCACCGGCGGTGCAACCGGGATCGGGGCGGCCTGCGCCCGGCGCTTCGCCGATGAAGGCGCCCATGTCGTGATCGCCGACATTAATGAGCAGGGTGGCCGGCACACGGCCGATCTCTGTGGCGGCCACTTCATCACGACCGATACCGGGGATGCCGAGCAGTGTCGTCTGGCGGTCGATGAGTCCGTTGCGCTGTATGGTCGGCTTGATATGCTGGTGAACGCCGCCGCCCATCTTGGCGGCTATCACGATGCTGCGGCAATGGAGCCTGATGAGTGGCGCACGGTGCTGGCCGTCACCCTTGATGGCGTGTTCTACTGCTCGAAGTACGCAGCCCAGGCGATGCTCGCCGGCGGCGGCGGTGCGATCGTGCATATCGCCTCGGTGGAGGGGATGCTCGGCGCGGCCGGCCACGCTGCCTATGTCACCGGCAAGAGTGCGCTGTTCGGCCTGACGCGCTCAATGGCGATCGATTTTGGGAAGCGCGGCATTCGGGTGAATGCGGTCAGCCCCGGTATTATCGACGCCGGTCGGCCCGATATCGAGCGCCTGAAACACGATCCGGCCGTGATGCAATTCTGGCGCGATATGACCGTCCTCGATCGCATGGGCCGGCCGGAAGAAGTTGCGGCGGCGGTGCTGTTTCTGGTTTCCGATGAGGCATCCTACGTGACGGGTCAGAATCTTGCTGTGGACGGCGGCTGGACGATCGGGCATCCGCCGGTGCGCTGGGATGTGCGCGAGGAAGAATGATGAAATTGCGCTTTGTTCAGATCAGCGATCATCATCTGGCCGAGCAGGATCTGCTGTGGGGCTATTCAACCTGGCACGCCTTGCGCTCGGTGGTGCGCCACATTGCCGCCAACGCCGGGCCGCTCGACTTTATCGTCAGTAGCGGTGATCTGGTGGAAGCCGGCAATGATGCCGAGTACCGTGTCTTTCGCGATCTTATCGGCGCCCAACCCGCTGAATCGTATCCCGGCCCGCTGCTTGCCCATGGCGAGGGCTTGGCGGGAGTGCCGTTCTACGTGTTGCCCGGCAACCACGATCTGCGGCCGGCGCTGCTGCGCAATCTCTTTCCCGGCAGTCGGTCGGCCGATCGCTTGCACACATGGTTCGAGCACGGCGGGGTGCGCTTTGTCTGTGTCGATTGGGGCGCTGAGAACAAGGCCCGGTCCACCCCCGAAATGACGACCTTTCTCGATCAGGCGCTTGGTTGCGAGCAACCAGTAGTGTTCTTGATGCACCACCACGTCGCGGCGATCGGTCACAGCCGGCTCGACCGTTTGATCGCCGACGATATCGACGCCTTCGCGGCGCAGATCGCCGGGCGCAACATCCTGGCGATTCTGGCGGGCCACACCCACGCCACCTATGAGCGCAGCATCGTCGGAATCCCGGTTTATGGCGTACGCTCGACATGCTTCCAGTTCGCTGAGGTGGAAGGCGAACTCCTGCGCTGTCTGCTGCCGCCGCACTATCGCATTGTAACGATTGAAAACGGCACGTTCAGCACGGAACTTGTTGAAGTGCCGCTCTAACAAAAGCGGAGTGGATCATGGATTGGCCGACCTACACCCACGAACGCAACTTCGGCTGTCGGGCGATCGAGTATGTCTACCGTGGTCTGCGAACAGTCACGCTGGAGAATGAAGCGCTGCGGGTGACGGTGCTGGCCGACAAGGGCAGCGACATTATCGAGTTTTTGCATAAACCGAGCGACACCGATTTCATGTGGCGTTCGCCGCTGGGGGTGCGCAATCCGGCCACCTTTGTGCCGACGGCACCGCGCCCCGAGGGCGCGTTTCTCGACTATTATCCCGGCGGGTGGCAGGAATGTTTGCCGAGTGGCGGGAATGCGACCCAGTATGCCGGCACCAGTTTCGGCCCGCACGGCGAGGTCGGTCTGATCCCGTGGGAATACGCGCTAACGGAGGATAGGCCCGACTGTGTCAGCCTGTTGTTGCGGGTACGCACTTACCGTACGCCGCTCTACCTTGAGAAGCGGCTTACGCTGAACCGGGGTCGGCCGGTGCTGCACATCCACGAACGGCTGGTGAACGAAGGCCTGGAGCCGCTGGATCTGATGTGGGGCCATCACCCGGCCTTCGGGCCGCCCTTCCTCGATCCAAGTTGTGTCGTCGATCTGCCCGGCGCACGCATACGCGCCACCGATGCCTCGCCGACCCATCGCTATCAGGCGGGCGAAGACTATCAGTGGCCTTTCGTGAGCGGTCGTGATGGTGCGCAGATCGACATCAGTGTGATTCCGCCGCCCGAGACCCGCACCCACGATACGGTGTTTCTGAGCGATCTTCGGGCCGGATGGTACGCCGTCACCAACACCAATCGTCGGGTTGGCTTCGGCATGGCCTGGCCGGTCGAACTCTTTCATACGCTCTGGTTCTGGCAAGTGTATGGCGGCGCTTTCGGCTCGCCGTGGTTCGGGCGCACCTACAACATCGCCCTGGAACCCTGGACGACAGCGCATACCACGATCGAAGAGGCGATCGCCCATGGCACGCAGCGCCGCCTGGCGCCCGGTGAAGCCCTGGAGGTTGATCTGTGTGCGGTGGCTTACACCGGCCTGCGCCGAGTGCATGCGATCGCGCTCGATGGCTCTGTGACGGGAGCGCAGGACTGATCGAACAAGTTGCAAGCGAGGAGGCTATGCTGATCGGGTATGTGAGCGACGAGCGTTACCTGGCGCTCGCCGATGTGCTGGTTGAGTTTGAGCGCGACGGACGCAGCGTTGCCGTGGTTCGATCCACGCCGCGCGGCGGGATCTATGCCGACCTGGAGGCGGGGCGGTATCGCGTGACGCTGGTGAAGCCGGGCTATGGCGCCAAGCTGATCGACCTTGAGCTTGACGGCGCACACATGCATCAGTTGCGTCTGCTCTCCGACCACTTGCTCGGCTATATGTGGCCGCGCTGGGTGCGCGCCGGCGAGCGGGCCGAGTTTCGCGTGCATTCGGTCGCGCCCTACCGTTTGAGCCTCTGGCGCTATGGCCGGAGCCAGGAATGGGTGCGCTTACTTGGTTGGTTCGATGAGCACGGCCCACTGGCGACGATGCAGGTTACGCCCGACGGCGATTATACGCAGATCGGTGTGCAATGGAATCGCCGCGGTTACGGCAGCAGCCCGCATCATAGCCAACTTGCCGAAGCTCCGACACGCTCGGGGTTGTACTACCTGCATGCCGAAAACGAGCGCGGCGAGTTCTTCTCATTTCCGTGGGTTGTTGCGCCGGCAAAACCCACTGCGCCGATTGCGGTACTCGCCTCGACCAATACATGGAACGCCTACAACAATTTCGGCGGGCGCAGCAACTATATCAATGCCGCCGGTTTGCCGAACGTGCCGATCGTGAATGCGCGGCTGGAGCTGCCGCGCTATCAGGATGGCACCTTTAGCGAGTGGGGCGCCGTTCAGGATAACGCCTTTCCGCCGCTTTCATTCGAGCGCCCCGAGCCGGGAAATGTCGTGCCGCGCGGCACACAGCCCACCGACCCGATCGCCGGCAGGCTTGCCAGCAGCCTCGCGCCGGCGGAATGGCGTCTGCTGGCCTGGCTCGAACGCGAGGCTTTTGACTATGATTACTACGCCGAGGCGCAACTCCACAACGGAACACTCGATCTCGATGCCTACCAGGTTCTGATCATCTCAGTGCATCCCGAGTACTGGACGCGCCCGATGTACGAACTGGTGCGCGAGTGGGCGGATCGCGGCGGGCGCCTGATGTATCTCGGCGGCAACGGCCTTAATTGCGAGGTCGAATTCCCGACCCGGTCGGCAATGCGTTGCAAGACGCATCTGCGCGCCGAGGGCGGCGCACTTGGCATGCACGATCCAAACGACCCGCAGCGCTACTATGAGAGCCGCTTTCACCGCACTGTGGCGCCGGAAGCAAGCCTGCTCGGCGTCGTTACTACGGAAACAGGAATCATGACTGCGGCGCCATACCAGGTGCGCTGTGCCGATCACTGGGTATTCAGGGGCACCGGCCTGCCTGACGGCGCGATCTTCGGCACGGCAAGCCTGCACGAGCGCTGCAATGGCGGCGCCTCCGGCCACGAAACCGACAAGCTCAGCCCACATGCCCCGCCCGGCAGCATCGTGCTGGCGAAAGGGCTCAACCCCGACGATGGTGGTGCAGAGATGGTCTATCACGAGCGATCCGGTGGCGGCGCCGTGTTCTCGGTCGGCTCGATCACCTATGTTTCGTCGCTGCTTGTAGACGACGTAATCTCGCGGATCACGCGGAATGTGTTGGAGCGCTTTCTTCGCCACGAGGCGTAACGGCCTGTTTTATCGCGGCGTTATGCGCCCCGCGCATGTGGCCTAAGGGGAGGTAGCGATGGATCTGCCGTTACTCTTGAGCGAGATCACGCGTCTTCAGGCGCGCCGGGTTGCCGATGAGGCGCTCGTGGTGCTGCCGACTGGTGCGACCGAGCAGCACGGTCCGCATTTGCCGGTCGGCACCGACAGTATGGCGGTGGAGTTCGTCGCCCGGCGTGCGGCGGAGTTGCTGCGCCCACGTATTCCGGCCCTGGTTGCGCCGACACTGGCGTTTGGTTCCTCGCCGCATCATCTGCCGTTCGGCGGAACGATGTCGGTCTCGACGGAAACATATTACCGGCTGATATGTGACCTGCTTGAATCATTGGCTCAGGGCGGTTTCCGGCGGATCTTCATCGTCAATGGCCACGGTGGAAACAGCGAGCTCATTCAACTCGCCGCCCGCGATGTGGCGCTCCGACGCGATATTGCCGTGGCGGCCGGGAGTTACTGGACGATTGCCTGGCAGCAGTTGACAGCAGCAGGCGCCGGGCAGGTCGGTCATTTGCCGGGCCACGCCGGCGCGTTCGAGACATCGCTGGTGCTGGCGTTGCGCCCCGAGTTGGTGCATGAGCCGCGCCCCGCTCGTGATCTCGATCCAGCTACCAGCCCGCCGATGCCCGCCGATCCCTATCGCAGCGAGATCCACGGCTTCTGGCAGCGTATCGACGGCTACTCCGACAGCCCGGCGCCGGCAACCCGGCCGCCGGTCAGCGCTTTCTGAGCGCTGCGATCACAGGTGTGGCCGCTGCACTTACGGCATTTTATCAGCGCAAAGGATTGGAATGAAGATCACCCAGATCGAGACGATCCCGGTGCAGGTGCCGATCAATCAGGAACGGGCCGTGCGTGGCGGCCGCGGCGCCCATACTGTCTCGCCGTTTGTGCTGCTGCGCGTGCATACCGATACGGAGTTGATCGGGCTTGGCGAGGTGTCGTGTACGCCGATCTGGAGCGGCGAAGATCAGATGACGGCGATTCATTGTATCCACACCTACCTTGGGCCGCAGTTGATCGGCAACGACCCGACCGAGGTCGAACGGCTGACTGCGCGTATGAATCGCGTGCTTGCCGGCAATGTCTTCACAAAGGCCGGGATCGAAATGGCGCTCTGGGATCTGGTTGGTAAGGTCGCCGGGTTGCCGCTCTACCGCATCTTCGGCGGCCCGGTACGTGATGAAGTGCCGACGAAATTCTCGGTCTCGGGACTTGAGCCGGCGCAGGCGGCGCGCATCGCCGCATGGGCGGTTGAGCAGGGCTTCCGCACCATGAAGGTCAAGGTCGGGATCGAGCCCGATCAGGATGTGGCGCGGGTGCGCGCGGTGCGCGCGGCGGTTGGGCCTGATGTGCGCCTGGGGGTTGATGCGAATGGCGGTTGGTCGCCGCGTGTCGCCATCCAGACTATTCGCCGGCTCGGCGAGTTTGGGATTTACTTCGCCGAGCAGCCGGTTGCGCCACTTGACGTAACGTGGATGGCTGATGTACGCCGCCAGGTGCCGGTGCCGTTGATGGCCGACGAGAGTTTGTACACCCTGCAAGATGCAATGGCATTGATTCGTGTCGGCGCGGCCGATATCCTCTCGATCTATATCGGCAAGGGCGGCGGGATCGGCGCCGGGCGCAAGGTTGCGGCGTTAGCCGAGGCAGCCGGCCTGACATGCACCGTCGGCAGTAATCTTGAACTCGGCGTCGCAAGTGCGGCGATGATCCACCTGGCTATGGCTTCGCCCGGTATCGGCGCCGAAGAGTTCCCCTGCGACATCCTCGGCCCATTCTTCTACGAGTCCGATGTGCTGGCCGAGCCGCTGCCGATCAAAGCCGGTAGCGCTCGCCCGCTGGAGCGCCCCGGCCTGGGGGTGGAACTGGACGATGCCCTGGTGGCGCGCTATCGGGTAGATTAATCCAACATGTGGATTAGATTGCCACAGCTAGAACGCGATTGTTGAAGTGATCGCTCACGAGCAATACATGTGGCGCGTAACGCAGGAGGCCATGCGGTTCGTTCAAGCGCAGCGCTCCGGCGCCAAGCAGGGTTTCCAACCTGCCGCCGGGCCGCAGGCGGCGTACGCGGTTGTTGCCTGAGTCGGCGATATACAGGCTACCGTCGGGATCAACCTCCAGGCCCCAGGGTGTGTCGAGCAGCGCCATGGTTCCGCGTTCGCCATCGGGCGTGAAACCGGGTTGGCCGTTGCCGATCAGGGTGTCGATCCGACCACTTTGCCGCGTGACGCGCCGGATCACATGGTAGGCGCGGTCGGCGAAGTAAAGGTTTCCGGCGCCGTCGAAGCAAATGGCGGTTGGCGTGCCGATCCGGGCCTGCGTGGCCGGGCCGCCGTCGCCGCTGTAGCCTGGAATGCCGGTTCCGGCGATCGTCGCAATCAGGCCGGTATTCGGATCGACGCGCCTGATGCGTCCGATCGCATCGCCCAGGTAGAGCGCCGTATCCGGGCCGACGGCGATTGTTTCGACGTGTACCACACTTGCGCCGAGGGCCGGGCCGCCGTCGCCGAGATCCCAGGCGAAGCCGGTGCCGACGACCGTGCGGATTACGCCGTCGGCATCGACCCGCCGCACATGGGCGTGGCGCGTGTCGGCGATCAGCAGCCGCCCCCGCTGCATCCACGGCAACATCGTGCGGGTTGCCCAGGTA